>CAYWPZ010000116.1:0-14287 GCA_964460135.1 uncultured Caldilineales bacterium
AGAGATCAAGGCCCGCAGCGGCGAGTCGATCTCTTTCACCGCCTTTGTGCTGGCCTGCCTGGGTCAGGCGGTGGCGCAGGACAGGCGGGTGCACGCCCTTCTCAACTGGCGCAATCAATTGATCCTCTTCGACGACGTTGATGTGATGATCACGATCGAGATCGAGAGGGATGGCGAGAAGTTCCCGTTGGTGCACACCCTGCGGGCCGTCAACCGGCGCTCGCCGCGCCAGATGCACGACGAGATCCGCGCCATCCAGGCCGACCCGGCCAGCAGTGTGGCTGCCCGCGGCTGGCTGCTGCGCTGGTTCTACCTGCTGCCCGGCTTCGTGCGGCACACGGTCTACCGGCTGGTGCAGCGCAGCCCGCAGATGCGCAAGGATTTTGCCGGCACTGTGGGCTTTACTTCGGTGGGCATGTTCGGCGGCAGCGGCGGCTGGGGGCTGGGCATGCCCAACCACTCGCTGGCCGTGACGCTGGGCGGCATCGCCCGCAAGCCGGGTGTAGTTGCAGACGCCGTGGAGATCAGGGAGTATCTGTCGGTCACGATCAGCTTCGACCACGACATTGTCGATGGCGCGCCGGCCGCCCGCTTTGCTCGGCGCCTGGTGCAGTTGATCGAGCAGGGCTACGGGTTGGAGAGCTAACCCAGGGGGCTTGCGGTCTCTGGTTCGTGATCAAGGGGCCAGCAGCCATTCTCAATTTCACCTGTGGTAGACTTGGCCCTGCTGCAGCAGCAACACTCGCCAGGAGGCAGCGAAGGTATGAGCAAACGAATCGAATTTTGATTTCGTTGGACGGGACAAAGAACCGCTCACTCCGGATTGAGAATCGCCTGCGTGCGCCCCAGCACATCCAGCCCCTGCTGTTTCAGCCAGAAAGGGAGGTCGATGAACACCCAATTCTCCGCCAGTTTCTCCCCCTGCCGGCGATAGACATCCACCACCTGCATCGTGGCGTTCTTGCTGCCGCCGGGCAAGCCCAAAAACCCGCCCAGCGGCGAATTCGACAAGTTCGGCCAGCCAAAGAAACCGCCGTAATTCCCCTCGGCGAGGCGGCAGATGTGACCATGAAAGCGTTTGTCGGTCAGCTGCTGGCGGAATGGCAGTTGATGTTGCTCCTGATAGCGGGGAATGGTGTAAGTGGCGCCGATCCCAGCCGGGCCGTACCAGATCATATCGTCGTGCCAGGTGCGCGCCAGCACCTCTGGCGGGCATCCCATCGAGCCGCTCCTGTTCAATGTGTCCAGATCGGCTACCATTTTGTTGATCAAGGCCAGCGTGGCGGCGCCCTCTTCCGGCGGCGCATCCTCGAACAACAGGCCATCATGCGTGCGCGGGCCGGGATAGACGTAGAAATGGCCGGTCGCCGGCGGCAAGGGATAGGCATCCGCCTGCTGCATGAGGCCGATGACATCGACAAACAGGCCCGTTTGCGTGATGTTACCCTCCTCCACGCAATTGAACTCGGCATAACGCAAATTGGCGATCTTGCGCGTGCGCCGGATGCCCAGCCAGTCGGCGTCGAACAGACCCATGAAATGCCCCATGCTCAGCACCCACTGCTTGCCGTCGATCTCGTTGGTTCCGGCGATGAAGATATCTTGGCGGCGCTGCATGCGGGTCAGCGCCCGCAGCAGCGGCTGCCAGAAAACCTGCGCCACCCTTTCTGCCCCACGCTGTTCCCGAAAGGGATACACGCCCTGCCAGAGATAATCGGGAGCTGTGTAGGCCTGTAAAACCTCGGCAGCATGTTCTGGGGTGGCCCGCCCCATCGCATCGAAGTAATTACGAACGATGTCCTTTGCTTGTTGGTATTTCGTCATTGATCACTCGTGGTGCGATTCAGGATTTTCGGCAATTGTGCCAGCAGATCGACCTTAGACGCCAATGCAGCATCGATCAAATCGATCAGCACCCAGTTTTCCTGCAACCAATCGCCCTGACGCCGCCAAAAATCCATGATGTTCCAGCCGATCCGTTCGCCGGTGGGCGGCCAATCCATATAGTCGTTCACGTGCGTGCCCACGAGGCTGGGCCAGCCGGTGGAAGCGGCGAAATGGCCGTCGGCGATGCGAGCCTGATGACCGATGCCGCGACGGTCAGGGAAGGCATGGACGATTGGCCCCTGAGCATTGCGTTTGAACTCGTCCAGGCCGTAAGCGGAACCGATGCCGACCGGCCCGTGCCAGACCATGTGCGGATGCCAGAAGCGTTCGAGACCCTGGCTGGCCTGATTTTTGCCGTCGAACTGATTCAGCCCGCCGAAAATCATCGACTCGACCAGCCCCAACGTTTTCTCGGTCTCGATCTCTGGCGCTGAACCCGGACGGATTCCGTCCCCTGCCAGCGGGCCAGGAATCCACAGCTTGCGTCCGCGGCTGGGCGGGAACAGGCGGATGCCGGTCTGACGCAAAAGATCGGGCAGATCGATGATGACGCGCAGTTCAGTGATGCGGCCATCCTCGATTTTACAGAATTCGCCAAAACGAAAGTGCACGCTGCTGCCGCCGGCAGGGATGACGATGCCGCCAAACCGCCAGTCTCTGGCGAATGTACCCACAAAATCGCCCGTGCCGCAGACCCAGGCGGCGCCCTCAAACTCGCCGCCGATAAAGAGGTAGGGACGGCGGAGCAGGTCGGGGATGGCCGCCAACAGCGGTCCCCAGAAGTGCACCGCGACTTCATCCGCGCCCTGCAAATGGCGCAAGGGCCGGAACCCATGCCAGATCACATCGGGATGCAGGGCGCTGAGGCATCTGCCGGCAGCACGCTCGCTGTTCATCCCCTGCCAATAATCCCAAACAACCTCTTTATTCCGGGCATTACGCTGCACCCGGCGTTGCGTCGCGGACGATACCATATTCAGTCGGTCTGATAGGCGGCGATCTGGGCGTAAACCGCCAACTCATCCACAGCCAGCCATTCGTTGACGATCAAGCCATCGCGCAATTCAAAGTGGGAGATGCCCAGCAGGGCCAGCTGGCAGCCGGTCGGCTCGCCATAGCGCCCGCGTCCGCTGTGTGAACCGCAGTACGACCAGCGCAAAGCCACGCGGATTGGCCGGTCGGGCTGTTGGCGGACGATGACATGGTGGGGTTCAAAGCGCCCCTCGGGGATGGAGGCCAGAATACCGGAGATCAGGTGGCCGGCGCGAGAACGCCCGTAGCACACCTGCCCGCCGGGGCCTTCCCAACGCAATGCCCGATCGTAGCTTCCGTCCATCACTTGCAACCGTTTGTCCGCCCAAATCGATTCATACGTCTTGACGATGCCGCCGGCGATGTCTTGATCGCCCACGGTGGTGAATCCGTCGGGGTCGCGCCAGCGCTGGCGCATGGCATCGTTGCCGATCCGATACGCGTCGGCAGACTTCTCGCCCAGCGCCCGGCCCAGGGCGACCGGATCGAGGCTGAGTTGCAGGGCGATGTGCGCCTGATCGCGCACCAGCCACTCCTCCACGATCTGATTCTCCCGGCACAGACAGTCGGCCATGGTCAGGGTGGTGATCGGGCGCCGGGTGGGGGGGCCAAAAGCGCCCTCGCCCAGGTGGGTGGCGGTCGAGCGCACGCGATGGGAGGAGAGAAACGCCTCGCCCCGCGGGCCGATGATCACATCTTCGGCCAGCAGCTCCCGGTCTGGGAACAGGTGCAGGGTTTCCAGCGTGCCCCTCACCACCGCCTCGGCGGTTTCGGTGACGCCGTGCGGCGTGCGCACGGGGCCATCCGCCGCGTACCAATCGTAAATGCGGCCCACCCCCCGCTCTTCCCAGATTTTGTAGGTGATGTCGATGATGTACTGTTCCGGTGTTTGAAATTCTGGAGCAAATCCTTTCATTTTGTCCTCGGCCCGTCGTTCACGGACGCGGTTGGCGGGCGACTGTCATTTCACGCATGCGCGCGAAGACATCGACGCCGAGTTGATTGTAGACATCGAGCAGGTCTACCAGCACCCAATTCTCGCGGATCAGACCGTTCTCGCAGCGCCAGAAATCCAGGCTGCGCATCGTGATCGGTCGGTTGCAGGGGGCAATGCCCAGCCAGCCATCGCCGCTGAGCGTCATCTCCATGTTCGGCCAGCCGGTGGTGCCCACATAATCGCCCTCGGCGAAGAAGGTGTGGGCGAGGGCGACGGCGCCGTGGCGGTCGGGCATAGCCTTGAGGAAAGGGATCTGATGCCAGCGCCGGAAGCCGGCGATGCCGCGCATCGAACCGATGCCGGCCGGGCCGTACCAACAGAACTTGGGATGCCAATAGCGTTGCAGCCGCATCACCTCTGGCCCCCCGCCCAGGGGATGTTTGCCCATATCCGTCAGCATGTCCAGCACCCGTTGCAGGCTGGCCGCAGACTCGGCCCCATCTTCGGGGCCGGCGAGGATGCCATCTTGGGTGGCGGGCGCGGGCGCATGCCAATTGACGCCGAGGCTGGGCGTCATCGGCCAGGCGTTGGCCTGCATCATCACCTGCGGGATGTCCCACAGCGCCTGCATCTCCACGATCCGCGCATCCTCGATGCGGAAGAACTCGTGATAGCGCATGGCCGCCAGATGCTGGGTGGGTGGGATATCGAGCCAGGGTTGCTCGAACACGCCCACGTAGTGCCCGGCGCAGCCGATCCAGTGCTGGTCCCTGCTTTCGCCGGCGATGAAGATGAAATCGCGGCGCTCCAGGTCGGGGATGGCCGTCAGCAGGGGCCGGTAGGCCCGCTCGAACAGCTCATCCGGCCCGGTCAGATCCTCGAAGGGGAAGGCGAGATGGATGGCGCAATCCGGCGCAAACCACTGCCGCAACTGCCCCGGCAGCGCCGCGGCATCGCAATCATACAGCGCCGCCCGGAACTGCTGCATCCAACGCTTGTTGCTCTGATCGATTTCACTCATCGACAAACCCTGACTACCGACCACTGACCTCTGATTACTGACCACTGATTGCTGCCCCCCTACCCCTTCACCGCCCCCGCCGCCAACCCCTTGACCAGGTTCTTCTGGAAGAACAGGATCACGATCACGATCGGGATGGTGGCCGAGACGGCCGAAGCGGCGGCCAGGGTGAGGTGGCGCGGGTCTTCGCCGCCGGTGAAGCGCGAGATGGCCACGGGCAGGGTCCAGTTCGTTTGCGTGAGGACGCGCACGAGCAAGAATTCGTTGTAGGCGAGAAGCAGGGTGAAGAGGGCGGTGGAGATGATCCCCGGCCAGGTGATGGGGATGATCACCCGCAGGAAGGAGGTGAGGCGGTTGCAGCCATCCACCATCGCCGCCTCTTCCAGCTCTTTGGGGATGTCCATGAAGAAACTGCGCAGCATCCAGATGGTAAAGGGCTGATTGACCGCCACCAGGGTGATGATGAGCAGCAGGCGGGTGTCCAGCAGGTTGAGCGCCGCCCCGATCCAGTAATAGGGGAGGATGAAGGCCAGCCGTGGCAAGGCCCGGAACCCCAGCGCCGCCACGAGGATGACCACGCCGGCCAACCCGGCGTAGCGGGCGAGGCCATAGCCTGCCAAACAGCCGATCGTGATCGAGATCGTGATCGTGCCAACAGTGACGAGGATGGTGTTGAGGAAGTAGTCGTAGAATTTGGCGACATCCACCAGCCGCGGGATGCCCCACAGCAGCAGGGCGAAGCTGATCGCCACGAAGGCGTAGACGAAGCCGGTGCGGATGGGGATGTAGCGGGCAAACAGAAGCAGGCAGACAAGGATGAGCAGGGCGGCGAGGAGAAAGAAGGCGATGGCGGCGCCGTTTTCGGGCGCGGAACGCAGCCACAGATCGCGGTAGTTCTCCCAGGTGGGGCTGAAGATGAACTTGGGCGTGCGCGAGTTGGCGTCGGGCAGCGTCTTGAACGATTGCAGCAACGTCCAGAAGAAAGGCAGAAGGCTGTAGACTGCAAACAGGATCAGGGCGAGGTGAATGGCCAGCCTCCCCCAGGCATTGGTGACTTTTTCCATGCTCAACGCTCCTCGATTTGTTGTCGGTAGGCCTGGATCAAATTGGGGATGAGGACGATCATGATGCCGACAACGGTGAGCACGGCCATGGCGTTGGCCTTGTCCAGCCGCTGCACCGTGACCGCCGTCTGGAAGGTGTAGGTCATCACCGTATCGGCCTTGTAGATCGGGTTCATCTGCGAGATGACGAAGACGCTATCGAAGACGCGATAGGCGTCCATGATCGAGATCAGCAGGATGAGAACCGTCAGCGAGCGCAGATGGGGGATGACGATGAAACGGATCTTCTGCAAGCGGGTGGCGCCATCGATGGAAGCCGCTTCGATCTGATCGTGCGAGAGCGTTTGCAGGCCGGCAAAGTAGGTCACCATCGAGAAAGGCGCCATGGCCCAGACGCCGTAGAGGATGATCAGGGTCTTGACCGAGACTTCGTTGTAGCGAAATTTGGTGTCGAGAAGCGTCTGGTAGAGCCAGCGCAGGAGGCCGGAGGGTTCGAACAACTGCTTGAACATCAGCGTGCCGACGATGGGGACGATGATGAACGGCAACAGGAAGACCGAGAGGTAGAGGCCGCGGGTCAGGCCAGAGACCTGATCCAGCAGCATGGCGACGGTAAAACCGGTGAAAATGGTCGCCGGCACCACGATCAGGGCGTAGAGGGCCGTGAAACGGAAGGATTGCCAGAACTTGGGATCGACGACGACATCGATGTAGTTGCGCAGACCGACGAATTGCGGGGAACCGATGTTGTTGTAGGTGATGAAGTTCATCCCCAACCAGATCGCCATCAGCAGCGGGATCACCATGAGCAGCGTCATGACGATGATGCTGGGGGCGGTAAAACGGAAAAATGTGTCACGACTCATCGTTCACCTCCTGCTCGACAAGGCGAAGCCGGAAGCGCGAGCAGGTCGCGCTTCCGACTTCATGGGCGACAGTGTTAGCTCTTGATGTAGCCCTGCGCCGTTGCCTCTTCGGTGTAGGCCTGGGCGGCGGCGTCCAGCGCCTCCTGGGCGCTCATCTCGCCGGTGCCCACCAGGGGCAGGAACTGGCCGAGTTTGGAGCGGACAATGCCGATGGCGGGGTTCTTGGCATAGATGCCGATGCCTTCGTTGATCGTCTGGTTGGCGGCGGCCAAGTACGGGCCGCCGTACTGCGCCACCGCCTGGCGGGTGGCCATGCCCACCTCGGCGGCCTCGCGCTGGCTGCGCTCATCGGCCGCCTGCATGATGATGCGGAAGATCAGGTCGGGGTCGTTGGTCGTCTTGGCCGGGATCATGTAGAAATCGTTCCAGGCCGAGCCGGCGCGTGGGCCGCCGGCGACGGCGCGCGGGGCTGGCGCATAGGCGATCACATCGCCCAGGCTGGTGCGCTCGGGCTTGCTCATGTTGGCGGCGCGGCTGGCCCACATGTTGGTGGCCGGCAGGGTGCCCTGCTGCACCGCCACTTCCTGGTCGTTGAGCGCAAACGAGTAGCCGTCAGTCCCCATACAGGCGTTGGCAACCTCGATCAGCTTCTCGACCGCCTTGACGCCTTCCTCGCCGGCAAAGGCGGGCATGTTCTTGTCATCCAGGTAATCGCCGCCAAAGGCGCGCAACATCTGGAAGAACTCGACCTCCCAGGCCCAGCCGGCGGAGAGGTTGATGGTGAAGGGCATGTCCCAATCGGGGTTGTCGAGGCCGATGGCATTGCAGGCGGCGATGACTTCATCATAGGTGTCGGGAACCTGGAGACCCTTTTCTTCGAAGACATCTTTGCGGTAGATGAAGTGCAGGGTGTTGCCGACGATGGGGACGCCGTAGATCTTGCCGTCGATGGTGGCACCTTCCCAGGCTTTCTCGGGAATGTCGCCCAGGTTGTACTCGTCCCAATATTTCTCGACCAGGTCATTGAGCGGCATCATCCAACCGACGCCCGCCCATTCGCTCACCGCGGAGTTGGCCCCGTGGACGATGTCGAACGGCGAGTCGCCGCCGGACGAGAGGGCCAGCCGCACCTGCTCTTGGGCGTCGGCCGAGGCCAGCAGGCTGGTGTTGACCTTGAGGTTCTCGATCCGGTTGCACTTCAGCAGTTCTTCGGCGTAGAAGTCGGTGATGGGGAACGACCAGCCGATCATGTTGATCTCGGTCGCTTTTGCCGGCGCCTCGAGGTTGCATTCGGTCGGATCGACGATCACTTCTTTGGTCACTTCGACGATCACTTCCTTGGTCACTTCCTTGGCGACCTCGACCGTCTCGACGACCTTCACTTCCTTTGTGACCTCGACCGTCTGCACGACGGTGACGACTTCGGGCGTGGCGGTGGCGCAGGCAGCCAGGGCAAGGGCGAAGATCGCCAGGGCGATCAGCAGCATGAAACGTGAATGGCGGGAAAACATGTTCTATCTCCTCCAAGTTGAGCGAGAAAAAGAGCGTTTGCGTGTCATGGCGAGGCCGGGGGCCGAAGCAATCCCTATCGGGGAGAGGGATTGCTTCCTTTACGGCGTTGCGGACGGCTGTCGTCCTTCGCAGCGACATGGCATGGACAGTTACGCATTGTGGTGTGGTTGTGGATGGTCAACGGTTAGAGATCAGGGGCAGATGGCGATGTGATACTGGTCTTGACGCAATGAATACCTCCTCTGCAAGTGGTGGTTTTGTGTTAAGCGCAGCTTTGCCTCAGTCCGGCGCAAACAACCGCTTCATCAAGGCAAACTCATCGAAAACCGTCCATTCCCGGACGATGCGGCCAGCGCGTAACAGGTGATGCGACATGCCCAACACCCGGCCGCCGCTTCCTGAGGCGGCCATCGCTTTGGCCAGCGCCAGCGGCTCGAAACCCAACTGCCGCGCTTTGCCGGCGCGGCCCTCCGCCCGCCAGGGTGCGGCGCAGGGCAAGATCGGCGTGGGGGTGGAGGGTGCAGACGGCTCGGTTGACATAGTGCTTCTTTCCCTGCCTGCCGGCGGACGTTCAAAGCCCTTCATTCAATGAATGTGACTACGTAATCAGCCTGGGCGCTGTGCAGCCGTGAGACCGCCGGCGCAGACCACCTGCCGGTGATTGCCGGCCGCCCTGACGCCATTGGCCGCTTTCGGCGGCGATTGCACGCCTGCCTACCGGCCTGCCTACCGGCCTGCCTACCGGCCTGCCTACCGGCCTGCCTACCTACCGACCCCTGGCTGGGACCGGATGCGCTGGCGCTCAGCAGGCGGTGGGGGTTGAGTCAATTCTTTTCGGCTGAATACGTATGCAATTATAGCAGCTTTCTCCCCCTTGTCAAGTCCCGATCAACGCTTCGCAGCCGCCGATTTCGGCGCGCCGGAGCGGGCGAGGCGCCCCTCAACGGCAGATCAGCAGCGGCACGCGGCTGGCGCGCAGCAGCGCATTCACGGTGCTGTCCCGCGCCGCCTCGCCCAGCGGCGCTCGCGAGTAGCCCCCCAGGATGATCAAATCCCGCTCGTGGGCCGCCGCCGCCGCCAGCACCGCCCCGCCAATGGCCCGCCGGCTCTGCACATACTCCGCTTCGACGCCGCGCGCCTGCAGATAGGCGCGCGCCTCGGCCAGCAGGTCATCGGCTGCGGTTGGCGCCGCCGCCAGCACCACCGGACGCAGATGCCAGCGCTGCGACAGATAGGCGGTGACGAACAGGGCCTCGCGTGCCTTGTCCGAGCCGTTGAAGGCCAGCAGCGGCCGTGCAAGCATATGCCAGCTGCGCGGCGTGATCAACAGCGGGCCGGGGCAGCGATGGAGCATGGTACGGATGCCGGAGCTGAGGCGGGCGATGGGGTTGGGCGCCGGTGGATGCACCAGCCGGATCACCGTCAGGTCGGCGAAGCGACTACGCTCGCAGATCACCCGCGCCACCGGCCCGGCGGCGACATCGAAACGGGCCGGGATGCCCGACTTGGCGCAGCGGTCGAAGAACTGAGCGCGCAGGTTGTGCACGGTGGGCGACTCGAGATCTGACTTCCTGGCGACGACGTGCAGCCCCACCACCTGGCCGCCCTCGCGCCGGGCGATCTGCAGGGCCTGATTGAGTGCAAACCAGTGTTCTTCCTGGCCCGTCACCGGCGCCAGGATCTGGGCAAAGAGACGCCGGTCGCCAGGGGCGGCGTCGCGCTGCCAGCGCCAGAGGCCAGACGAGGGGCCGCTCTCCAGGGCGTCGGGAGTGAGGACATCGCGCAGTTTCTCGCCCACGCGGGCGGCCACGCGCTCCAGGCGCGGGCTGTGTTGCCGGGATAGTTCGGCGGCGACGATTTCGGGTGCCACCTCCCATCCCAGGGTTGCCGCCAATTCCTCCTGATACTTTGCAATCCAGGTGTAGAGGTCGAGGGGGGTGCGGCCAGGGAAGTCCCTGAGCATATCCTGGCGACGGATCAGTGCGGCGATGGGAGCGTAGACCGAGTCGTACCAGGAAACGGCCGCCTCCTCCTCGTCGATCTCGGCCCGACCGCCTGCCTGCAGTCGCTGCTTGTGCGCTTCGATCTGTGCAAGCAGGGCGGGATAGCGTCCCGGCAGGGTCAGGCGCAGGTCAGCAGTGGGGCGCAGTTCGTCCAGGCGGGTGCGCTGCAAGAAATCGGCGTACTCAGCCGCCAGGATCAAGTCATCCGGCTGCATGTCGGGAGTTAGGGCCACCTTTGCCTCCACCGCCGTGACATAAGCCTCGATCTTCTTCGCCCCTTGCTGACGCGCCACCGAGACGCGATGGTTGCCGTCCAACACGAAGTAGACTTCGCCGATCTGGTAGACCTCGATCGGCGGCAGCCCAACCAGCCCTGTCATCCCCACCTGCACCTGCGCCCAACGCACTCTGTCGCTGTCGCGCCGCGGCAAGAACCTGCGTGTGAAATCGG
The DNA here is from genome assembly GCA_964460135.1 of uncultured Caldilineales bacterium. Lineage (GTDB taxonomy): Bacteria > Chloroflexota > Anaerolineae > J102 > J102 > SSF26. Next base: position 10,774 of record CAYWPZ010000116.1, read on the forward strand.
TGTAGCGCCCCACACTGCCGACGATGGCATCGAGGGGGATGTCTTTGAGCTGGCGGCGGCTTGTCTCTTTGCCGTGCACCTGCCGCCGCACTTCCTCATAGGCAAGCAGGTCGGCGGATTCGCCCCTGAGCCGCGCCAGGATGTGCTCTAGCCCGGCCTGCCAATGCGCCAGCTGGAAGTCGTGGAGGGCATGAAGATAATCAGAGCGTTTTTGTGCGGACATGTCGATGGCGCGCCGATGCCCCCGCCGTCTTTCACTCTAGCCAGGGAATTTCGACCAACTCGACGAGATGGCCGTCGGGGTCGTAGAGATACATCTGCGTGGCTCCGTCTCCGCGCGGACGCGGCCCCCAGGCGATGGGATAGCTGTGCTCGGCCAGGGTGTGCACGGCCTCGGCCATGCTGCCCACGCGGAAACAGAAGTGGCGGGCGTAGGTGATGTCGCCGTCGGCTTTGTGGCCGTTGGGCGGGTCGCCGAAGTATTGGGTGGCGTCGGCCCAACCGATGAGATGGATTTCGTAGACGCCGCGGCGAAACCAGGCGCCCTCGAAGGTGAAGTTGGCCGGGCGGGGGACGTCATCCATGCCCAGGATGTCGCAATAGAAGCGCCTGGAAGCGGCCACGTTTTGGGTGACGAGGCTGATGTGGTGGAGGTGTTTGAGTTCGATCATGCTCTGCTCATTCCTGAGACCGCTGTCGGGGTCGCTTGCCGCCGGGCGCCCGGCTTTGGGCCAGTTCGGGTGTGGTCTTGGCCGGGTGCAGGTCTTCGGGCCGGAGGATGCCGTCCATCTGCAAGGGATAGGCTCCGTATTGGTGAGCGGCCGCGAACAGGGCGATCACGTTTTCCGGCGGCACATCTTCGCCGATATCGTGGCAGACGGACAAGATGTAGCCGCCGCCGCGACCCAGGTCCCAGATGCGCTTGGCCACATCATAGCGCACCTGCTCCGGCGTCGAGAAGGGCAGCATCTGCTGCACGTCGATGGCGCCGTGAAAAACCAGGCGGTCGCCGAATTCTTCCTTCATCCAATAGGTGTCCATGCCCAGGGCCGAGGTCTGGATGGGGTTGAGGATGTCCACCCCCATCTCGACGATGTCCTGGATCACCGGCGTCACGCTGCCATCGGTGTGATACGAGAGTTTGACCTCGCCCAGGCCCTTGATGTGGTCGAAGAGGGCGGCCAGGCGGGGTTTGAGCAGCCGCCGGAAGAGCGGCGGCGAGATCATCATGTTGTTCTGGGCGCCGATGTCGTCGGTGAAGTAGACCATCTGCACGTAAGGCCCCACCTCTTTCATGTAGCCCGACCAGGCTTCGCGGTAGAACCAGAGCAGTTTGTCCAGCACCGCCTCGGCAAAATCCAGTTCGCCGGCCAGGGCGCTGAAGAAGCGCATGTAGCCGCAGATTTGCAGGGCTTTGGTCAACAGCCCGCCCTTGATGCTGTCGGCGACGATGACGTAGTCGGTGTTCTCGTACAGCCACTTCGCCCGCGCGCCCAGCCCTGCCCAAATGGCGGGGTCGTGCGGGTCGGGCCAGGGGTAGGCGTCGAGATCGGCGATGGTGGCTTCGGCCAGGGGTGATTGGTAGAGGCTGTAGGAGTTGAGCATCTTCACCCAGGTGATGCCCCACATGTCGATGTAGGCGTCCTCGCCCGCCACTTCTTTGACGTCGATCCAGTTCGGTTCCAGCCAGCGGAAATCGACGTGGAAGCGCCGCAGCAGTTTCTCGTCCGGGTAGACGTTCTGCACCATGCGGTCGAGGATGGCCTCCTCGTTGTGCAGGTCGGGGTCTTCGAGATAGGCTTTCAGCGCCCGATAGCCGTTGCGGTGGATCGAGCCGACATGCCGGCCCCAGTCGATGGGCACGCGGTCAGGTTCACGATGATTGACGACGGCATGAAAGCGTTGGCGTGGGTTCATGGTGTTGGGGGTTGGTAGGTTGGTAGGTTGGTTGGTGGGTAGGTTGGGTAGGGTGGTTGGTTAGGATCGCATGGCTAGCGCACCAATTTACCAATCTACCAATCTACCGGGTGTAGAGACGGGGGGTGATGCCGAGGAGCCGGCACAGATGCAACAGTTCTTCGACATAGACGCCATCGACGGCGAGGATGTGGTTGGAGGCAAAACTGCCGATGAATTCGTCGATGTCCACTTCCAGCCGGGCGAAGGCGGTGGGCAGGGGGTGGCTGCCGCGGGCGGCGACGAAAGCCTGGTACTTGTCCAGGGGGATGTCGACCGTGGCCCCGCCGGCGATGGCCATGTGGTATTCGCCGCTCCGGCGGTAGAGCCGGGCGAAGGTGAGGGGGCCGGGCGCAGTCGTGAAGTAGGTGATGGCGCCGCCGCCGGGCCGGTTGGCCGGGCGCAGCTCCACCCGCCTGAGGTTCTCAGCCGGATCGTCAGCGCGAGCCGCATACCAGGAGCAGAAAGCGCCGCAGTTGGGCAGGTAGAAGATTCCGGCATCGTCGTCGATGTAGCTCACATCCATGAACAGCGCCGGCTTGCCGCCCGACACCTGTTTGAGGATCTCCATGGTCAGGGCGGCGTCGCCGTCGGCTTCGCAGGCCATCATCGTCGGTTCTTTGCGGCCGTCGGCGTCGTAGGGGCCGGGCAGCAACGCCGCCGAAAGGCACTGCGGCACGTAGAAATTGGTCAGGTCGGGCATGCACTTGACAGCGACGAAATCCAGCTCGCGCTCGGCGATCAGTTCTTTGGTGGCCAGATAGCAGCGGGCCTGGAACTCCAGCTTCTCACGGCTCAGCTTGCCCTGGCCGTAAGCCACACTGGCGACGCTTTGCTCCAGCCAGCGCACCATCGCCGCCGCTTTCTCCGGCGCTACCAGGTCGGCCCGGCGGATGATCTCGAGCTGGTCGATATGCTCGGTGTCCACCTCGAACAGGCGCTTCCATTGCAGCGGGTCGAAGCTGCCGGTGTCGATGCCCAACGAACGCCCGCCGAACAGCCCGAAGGTCTGGCCGCGCAGCCGCGCTTTCGCCGCCGCCGCCCGGAAGAAGGGCATGGCCTGCTCGCCGATCGTGGCTGCGCCCGGCCCCTCGCCATCGGCCCGCACCCGCAGGTGGGGGTAACCGATCTGGTCGAGCGCACCGGCGGCGCCGAGGAAGCCGACCGTGCCGTGCGTGGCCGGGCTTTTGTTGGTGAGGAGGAGGGTGGGCAGGCCGGCACGCTGGATGCCCCGCACCACCAGGTTGGGCGAGGTCCAGCAGGGCGTGTGCGCGACCAGGGCTTCGACGCCGGCAGATTTGAGGGCGTCCACCTGGGCGTCGATCTCGGCCTTGTGCCGGGCCACGGCCGCATTCGTATGCAATGTGATCGGCAGGGTCTGGAAGAAAGCGATGGCCTGCTGATGGCGCGGCTCGGTCAGGCGCTGGAACACAGCCTGCCACTCGTGCTGGCGGTTGTCGCCGAAGGTGATGAGGCCGATGCGGGGTGGGGTCATGGTGGAATTGAGGGCTGGAAATTGCTTATTGGGAATTGGTTATTGTGCGTCCTGCACGGGAGA
>CAYWPZ010000117.1:0-14248 GCA_964460135.1 uncultured Caldilineales bacterium
AGCCCCGACATCCGCGCCGGCATGGCCCTGGTGATGGCGGCGCTGGCTGCCGAGGGCGTGAGCACCATTGCCAATGTCAATCAGATCGACCGCGGCTACGAGCGCCTGGAGGAGAAGCTGTTGGCCCTGGGCGCAGCCATCGAACGGCGCCAGGCGCCGGGGCCGGTGAGCGGATGAAGGCAGCGGGTGGCAGGCGGCAGGTGGCAGAGCCTGCCCCTTCACTGCGTTCAGAGCCTGTCCTGAACAGGGTGAAGGAGCAGGCTCTGAGTGTAACGAAGGAGCGCAGGTGGCTGTTGGGGCTGATTCTTGGCGTCTATCTGTTCCTGGGGGCGCTGTTTGCGTCCTTCACGCCGCCCTGGCAGGCGCCGGATGAGCCGGCTCATTTCAACTATATCCGTACGGTGGCGGCCACCGGCCGGCTGCCGGTTTTGCAGGCGGGGGATTACGACGAAGCCTTCCTGAACGAGATCAAAGCGGCCAGATTTCCGGACGGGATGAGCATCGACGCCATTCGCTACGAAGGCCATCAGCCGCCGCTCTATTATTGGCTGGCGGCGCCGATCCTGTGGGCGACTGGCGGCCTGGAGCTGAAAGGGCAGGTCATCGCCCTGCGCTGGTTTGGGGTTCTGATCGGCGCCGGGGTGGTGGCGCTGGTTTGGGCCGCTGTGCGGCGGCTCTTTCCCCGGCAGATGTGGCGCGCCCACCTGGCTGCCGGCTTCAGCGCCTTCCTGCCCATGCATCTGGCCATGATGGCCTCGATCAACAACGACGGCCTCAGTGAATTGCTCATCGCCGCCGCCATGTTCCGGCTGCTGGGACACTTGAAACACGCCACTTTGCCCGCCAAAACCTGGGCAGTCACGGGGTTGATCGTCGGTCTGGGCCTGCTGACCAAGTTCCAGGCCTACATTCTGCTGCCGCTGGCGGGGGTCGTCTGGTTGTGGGCGGCGGTGGGGAGTAGGAAACGGACGTGGATGATGACCGCCGCTCTGGCCTGGCTGATCCCGGCCCTGGCCCTGCCCCTGGCCTGGTGGCTGCGCAATATGGCCGTCTATGGCCCCGCCGACCCCTTCGGCCTCGTCCGGCACAATGCCGTTGTCAGCGGCCAGCCGCGCACCGCCGACTGGATCCTGGCCCACGGCTGGCCGGGCTATCTCGACCGCCTGAGCGAGTTCACGTTCAAGTCGTTCTGGGGTGTGTTTGGCTGGCTGGGCGTCTTCCTCGACCAGCGCCTCTACACCCTGCTGGCTTTGCTCAGCCTGTTGCTTGTTTTCGGCCTGGCCGTCTGGTTTTGGCGGCGGGAGGCGATGGAAGCCTGGCAACGCCGCGGGCTGGCCTTGCTAGGGCTGCAGGTCGCGCTCGTCGTCGCCGCCTTTGCCTGGTACAATGTCGATTTCGTACAGCACCAGGGGCGCTATCTGTTCCCCGCCCTATTACCGCTCAGCCTGGCTTTTGCCCTGGGGTTGGAGGGGCTGTCCACCGACGAGGGCAGCCGTTGGGTGGCCATCGTTGCGGCTGCGCTGACGGTCATCGTCGCGCTGGCCGGGCTGATAGGCGGCGACATCGACGGCTGGGCGACGCTGGCGACGCTGGGGGCAGCGGGGCTGCTGGCCATCAACGGTTGGATCAGACGGGCGCCCCTGGCAGCCTGGGGTGTGGCGGCGCCGGCTTTGCTCGTTCTGATGGCGGTCTATGCGCTGTTTGGGGCCATCGTGCCGCAGTTGGCGGGCCTGAACTGAACTTTCGAGTTTCGAGTCAGCCGGATCGGGTCGTCTGGCCGAAGAAGCGACTCCACAGGCTGGTTGGGGGTTGGGGGCGTTCGCTTTCTTCGAAATCGCCGCGGGCGGCCATCGACAACCATTGGCTGCGCAGTTCGGCGGCGCGGGTGAAGTTCTTGGCCAGGGCGGCCTCGTCGCCAGTCGATAGGGCGGTTCGCCAGTCCTGTAGTTGGCCGATCATTTGGTCGAGCCAGTGGAGTACACCGGCGCTGTTGCCCAGGAGGGCGGTGGTGAAGTCGGCCGGCTGCTGGTCGGGCAAATAGGTGGCGGCCTCGAACTGGGCGCCGGCAAGGCGGCGCAGTTCACGCCAGGATGCGTGTTTGCCGGCGGCGTTGAGTAGCGCCCCGGCCAGAAGCGTGGGCAGGCCGTCCACCGCCGCCATCAAGCCGTCGTGCTCGGCGGCATCGAGGAAGAAAGGTTGGGCGCCGACCATCGTCACCAGGTCGGAGATGGCGCTGACGACCTCGGGCGAGAGGGAGGGGGTGGGGCACAAGGCCCAAGGGATGTTGTCGAACAGCGTCGCCGTGGCCTCGGCAGCGGTGCGCCGGCCTGCGGTCACAAGGATGGGGTTGCCGCCAACGAAGTAGACGTTGTCAGGCAGTGAAGCGGCCGCGGCCAGGATGGGGGCCTTGATCGGGGCGGCGTCGAGCAGGAGGCAGCCGGGTTTGAGGTCCTGACGCAGGGCGGCAAGGGTGGCGATGACGTCGGCAGCGGGCACGGCGAGAAGGATGACATCCGCCTCCTCGCAGGCGCGAATCAGGTTCCAGTGGCCGGCATCGATGGCGCCTTTGCTCCGGGCTGACTTGACAGCGGCATCGGCTTTGTCGTGGCCGATGAGACGAAGGTCGTCGCGTTTTTGCCGTTTGACCGCCAACCCGAATGAGGTCCCGATCAGACCCAGGCCGACGATGGTGATTTGGATGGGAGTAGACATGAAGGGGGGCGGAGGTCAGGAGGCGGCGTCAGCCTGCTGGAGGGCGCACATGAGGAGGTAATGGGGGTCGGCCGGGTTCGGGTCGGTTTCGTGAAAGCGGATGAGCCAGACGATGGTGGGATCGAGGCCGGCGGCTTGGGCCCAGGCGGCGCCGATCTCTGGGTGCGTCTGCAAGACAGAGAAGGGATAGCGCCATTGGCCGGGCTGGGCCGGGCCAGAGAGTCGATGCCAGAGGGCCGGGGCGAACAGCTTGAGCAGCACTTTGAGTGTACGCTGCCACACGGCCAAAGGCGCCGCCGCCTTGCCGCAATCGTGCAGGAGGGCGGCGATGAGCAGGGGCGGGTCGGTGTGGCCGTGCTGCCGGAGCCAAAACAGCAGCCGCAGGCTGTGCGCCCGGTCGGGCTTGGCCAGGCGGCGGTAGAGGGCCAGGCCAGAGGGCGGAAGCAGGGCTTGGGCCGGGCCATCGTCCAGCGGCCGCCAGGGGGCCAGGAGGCTGTCGAACCCGCGCCGGAGGCGCTGCCAGGTCAGCCGGGCGGGCGAGGGGCGGCGGGGCGGGGCAGTAGACACGTCAACCCAGCAGAATGTCCATCACCCAGGTGGCCGGCCCCTGGAAGACCCATTGGATGGGTGATAACTCAGGCAAGTAGTTATCGATAAGCACCAACAAGAGCAGGAACAAGGGGCCGAATTGCACCTGTTTGCGCCAGAAACGGGCAAAACGCCGCGACCAGTCCTGGTTCATGCCCACCAGAATGGCGATGAGGATGTTGAAGCCGTCGAGCGGAAAGATGGGGAGCAGGTTGAAGAAGGCAAGGCTGATGTTGACGATGATCCAAAGGAGGATGAAGGTGAAGATCAGGCCCTCGTGCGGGACGAGGCGGAAGAGGATGGCGCCGAGTAGGGCGAGGAGGATGTTGGATAGAGGGCCAGCGGCAGCGACGATGCCCATGCCCACGGAGGGGTTGGTGCGGAAGTTGGCGGGGTTGACCTGGACAGGGCGGCCCCAACCGATGCCAAAGCCGGCAAAGGAAGAAAAAAGGATCATCATCGTGCCTACCGGGTCAAGGTGGACGATGGGGTTCAGCGTCACCCGGCCCTGGCTGCGCGGGGTGGGATCGCCCAGGTTGTCGGCGACGATGGCGTGGCTGAATTCGTGGATGGCAATGCTGAGCAGCAAGGCCACGATCGAAGTAATGAAGGTTGTGGGATCGAAGGACATTGTTACTCTGCGAGACCTTCGGCGTGTTGCTTGCGATTGATGCGGGCGCGGACGTATTCGACCAGCATGGGCATGACGGAGATGCCGATGATGGCGATGACCACCAGCTCGAAGTTTTGTTGCACGATGGGCAACGTGCCAAAAAAGTAGCCGCCCAGAGTGAAGAGACAGACCCAAAAGACGCCGCCAACGACGTTGTAGGCGATGAAGTGTGAGTAGGTCATGGCGCCGATGCCGGCGACAAAGGGGGCGAAGGTGCGGACGATGGGGATGAAGCGTGCCAGAATGATGGTCTTACCGCCGTGTTTTTCGTAGAAGGCGTGGGTGCGGTCGAGATATTCCTTTTTCAAGAAGCGGACGCTGCCGCTAAAGGCGCGCGGGCCGATGAAGTGACCGATCCAGTAGTTGATGGTGTCGCCCAGGATGGCGGCGGCGCTAAGGAGGACGATCAACCAGACGACGTTGAGTGATCCCAAGGCGGCAAAAGTGCCGGCGGCAAAGAGCAGCGAGTCGCCCGGCAGAAAAGGTGTGACGACCAGGCCGGTTTCGAGGAAGATGATGAGGAAGAGGATGAGGTAGGTCCAGGCCTGGTAGGTGGCGATGATCTTGCCCAGGTATTCGTCGATGTGCAAAAAGATGTCGATCAGTTCAGGCATGAGGGGGGGGCTCCAGAGGTGGCAGGTGGCAGGTCGCAGGTGGCAGGTCGCAAGTGGCAGAGCCTGTCCTGAGTGAAACAAAGGATCGCAAGTCGCAGGTCGCAGGTCGCAAGTCGCAGGTGGCAGAGCTCAACTGGTTTCCTGGTCTCCCGGTTTCCTGGTCTACTTGTCTACTTCACCTACTCTCTCGACCGGAAAGCCGGGGGCGGGGATGCGGGCGGGGTCAATGTCGCGAGGGAGGTCGATGTCCCAGGTTGGTTTGCGGCCAAAACAGGCCGCGAGCACCAGGCCGGCGGCCAGCCCCACCCAAAAGCCAAAGGCGAACTTGCTCATTCTGCACCTCCCTGGGCGCCGTTGGCCTCGACGCCGGCAGAAGCTGGGGGAGCCGAAGCGCCGGTCGGAGGCGGGGGAGCGGCAGGACGCGGGCCGAAGACGCCCTCGCGCAGGGCGACAAAGCCCCGGCGCACCCCGGCAGCCGTGCTGATGACATCGACGACCGGCCTGGCCACCCGTTTGCTCATGAACTGCGAGGTGTAGCGGAGGGTGTCGGCGGTCTGCTGGCCAGACTCGATCAAGGGCTTCATCTCCTGCCGCATGGTCACGATCAGGGCGCGGATCTGCAGCAAGAGCACCACCATGATCACGCTAATGATGATCGACATGAGGGCGAGAAGGATGATGGAGAGGTCGCGAAGGATGGTAATGGCGGCCATAAGGGGCCTCGCAAGGGCGAGAGTGAGTGGATAGGTCGGCGTCAGAAGGGCGGCAGAGCAGGGCAACAACCGGGACGCTGTCGCATTCTACCCCTTAAGCCAGTTGGCGGCAAGCATCAGCCCCCAGGCCAGCAGGGTGTCCACCAGGACGTAGACATCGCCGATGGGCAGGAGTTCGATCCCCAGCCAGGGCGCCAGCAGCTGGCCGGCGACCATGCCCGCCAGCGCCGCCGCTGCCGAAACGGCCAGGTCGCGCCAGCGTCGGCCTTGCCAGAGATGGAACAGGGCGGCATTGACGATGGCCAGGAGGAGGATGAGCAGGTAGGCGGGGGGAAGGGGAAGTTCAGGCATGGCTGATGATGCCGCCGCCGAGGACGCGCTCAGCCTGGTAGAAGACGGCGGCCTGGCCGGGCGCGATCCCACGCACGGGCTGGTCGAATTCGACCCGCGCGCCGCCGTCGGCCAACGGTGTGACTTGGGCCGGGAAGTCGGGCGAGGTGTAGCGAATCTTGACCGTGCATGCCAGCGGCCCGTCGGGGCGCGGGCCGACCCAGTTGACGCCGACGGCGCTGAGATGGTCGCGCGATAGCAGGTCGGGCGGGCCAACGACAAGGGTGTTGGCTGCGGGCTGAAGCTCGATCACAAAGCGGGAGGAGGGTGTCTTTAGGTGGAGGCCCTTGCGTTGGCCGATGGTGTAGAAGGGCAGGCCCTGATGTTCGCCCACCACCCGGCCGCTTTCGTCGACAATCGGCCCCGGACGGATGGCCTCGCCCGCCCAATCGCGCAGGAAGCGGCGGTAGTCGCCATCAGCCAGAAAGCAGAGGTCCTGCGAGTCGGTCTTGCTGGCCACAGGCAGGCCATAGTCGGCGGCCAGGGCGCGCACCTGCGGCTTGCTCAGGTCGCCGACCGGGAAACTGAGGCTGCGCAGTTGCTCCTGGCCGAGGACGCTGAGAACATAGGATTGGTCCTTGTTGGCATCGACCCCGCGCAGTAGCTCGAAGCCGTGGTCGGCGGCGCGCACGCGGGCATAGTGGCCGGTGGCCAGGTAGTCGGCGCCGAGGGCGCGGGCGTAATCGAGGAGGTGGTCGAAACGGATGTGGCGGTTGCAGGCCAGGCAGGGGTTGGGGGTCTGGCCCTGGCTGTAGCCGGCGATGAAGTAGTCGACGACGTGTTGCTTGAAGGGCTGTTCGACGTTGAGCAGGTAGAAGGGGATGCCGATTTGGGCGGCGATGCGGCGGGCGTCTTCGGTAGCTGCGAGGGTGCAGCAACGGTTCTCGCTGCCCTTACCGGCCTCGACTTCGGCCCACAGGCGCATCATGACGCCGATGACGCGGTAGCCGGCCTGGGCCAGGCGCGCGGCCGCCACCGAACTATCGACGCCGCCGCTCATGGCGACGACGATGGTAGTCTCGGCGGGGGGCTTGGGGGGATGGAGGTCGAGCTGGAGCATGGGGCGGGGTGGAGATTGGCGATTGGAGATTGGCAATTGGCGGAATAACCAATAACTATCTTTCCAGCCGGCGCAGGCGGGCGATGAGGGGGGGGAGGAGGTCGAGGAGGTAGTCGATGTCGGACTCGGTGGTGCTGCGGCCCAGGGTCAGGCGCAGATGGCCGGCAGCGGCGATGGGGCCGACGCCCATGGCGGTGAGGACGTGCGAGGGGGTTTGGGCGGCGCTGGTGCAGGCCGAGCCGCTGCTGGCGCTGACGCCGGCCATGTCCAGGCCCATGAGCACGCCCTGGATTTCGATGCCGTCGAAGAGGAAGCTGGCGTGGTGGGGCAGGCGTTCGTGTTCGTGGCCGCTGATGCGGGCGCCGGGGATGAGGGCGGGGATGGCTTCGAGCAGGCGGTTGCGCAGGGCCAGCAGGCGGGGGGTCTCGGTAGGGCGCAGGGCTTCGGCTTCGGCGAGGGCCGCAGCCAGCCCGACAATGCCGGCCACATTTTCGGTGCCGGCGCGATGCTTGCCTTCCTGGCCGCCGCCGGTTTGGATGGTGACGAGAGGCAGGCCGCGGCGCAGCCAGGCGACGCCGACGCCTTTGGGGCCGTAGAATTTGTGGGCCGAGAGAGAGAGGGCGTCGAGGCCGAGGGCCTGTACATCCAGGGGCAGGTGGCCGGGGATCTGGACGGCGTCGGTGTGGAAGGGGACGGCGTGTTGGTGGGCGATGGCGGCCAGGGCGGCGATGGGTTGCAGGGTTCCCACTTCGTTGTTGGCGGCCATGATGCTGATCAGGAAGGTGTCAGGGCGGATGGCAGCGGCGAGGGCGCCAGGGTCTACCCTGCCGGCGGCATCCACCGGCAGTTCGGTGAGTTCGAAGTCGAAGTGTTCGACCAGCTGGTGGGCGGTTTCGAGCACGGCTTTGTGTTCGACGGCGCTGACGATGAGGTGGCGCCCGCGCCCGGCCCGATGGCTGGCCCAGGCGGCCCCGCGCAAGACCAGGTTGTCGCTCTCGCTGCCGCACGAGGTGAAGACGACTTCGGCCGGATGGGCGCCCAAGACCTCGGCCACCGTCCGGCGGGCGTCTTCCAGGGCCTGTTTGGCCTGCCGCCCCTGCCGGTAGATGCCGGAGGCGTTGCCGTAGATCTCGCTAAAAAAGGGCAGCATGGTCTGCAGGGCGCGCGGCGAGACGGGCGTGGTGGCGGAATGGTCGAGATAGATGGAGTGGGTGGGTGCAGCCATGATCTTGAAACAGTGACTTGAGGTGAAGGCCTGACTGAGCCAGTGGGGAAATCAGGCGGCGGGCAGGACCTGGCGAAAGACCCGGCGCAGGTTCTCGCCCAGGATAGCACGGATCGTCGATTCGGGGTAGCCGCGGGCCAGGAGGGTCTCGGTGATGAGGGGGTAGCGCTCGCCGCTTTCGAGGCCGCGGCAGATAGTGGCGCCGTCGAAATCAGAGCCCAGGCCGACGTGTTGGGGGCCGGCCAGGCCGAGGATGTGTTCGAGATGGGCAAGGAAGTGGTCGAAAGTGGCTTCGTGCAGGTTGGCGGTCATGAATTCGGCCACGAAGGTGGCGCCGATGACGCCGCCTTGCCCGGCGATGGCCCGGATTTGGGCGTCGGTCAGGTTGCGAGGGTGATCGAAAAGGGCGCGGGCGTTGGAGTGGCTGGCGATGATGGGTTGCTGGCTGAGCTCGATCACTTCCTCTATTCCGGCGGCATTGAGATGCGAGACGTCGATGACGATGCCGAGGCGATTGGCCGCCATCACCACTTCGCGGCCAAAGTCGCTCAGGCCGTAGTTGCCGCCGGCCAGGACGCCGTCACAGGCGGCGTTGCGCGGGTTCCAGGCCAGGCCCAACAGCCGTAGGCCCAGGCGATGGAAGGTGTGGAGGAGGGAGAGGGCGCCCTCCAGGGCTTCGCTGCCTTCCAGCCCCAGGATGGCGCCGATGGGGCCGCCGGGGTGGAGAGCGTCAAGGTCGGCGCGGGTGCGGACGAGGGTGATCTGGTCGGGGGCGAGGTCGATGAGGGTGTAGAGTCCTTCCAGGCGTTGCAGGGCGGCGCTGGCCGGGCCAGAGGCGATGCGCGCTTCGCCGGGGAAGCAGGCAAAGACCTGGCAGTTGACGCCGCCGGCCCGCAGCCGGGGCAAGTCGAGGGCGCCGGCCTGTCCCCACTGGCGCAAGTCGCGCTGAAGCGGGCCGGGGAGCGTCCAGGCCAGGGTGTCGCAGTGGCCGTCGAAGACGAAGGCGTGGTGGTGGAGGGGGTGCATGGGGGAGGGAGGGACGGGGGGAGGGTTAGAGAGGGGAGGGAGGGGGGAGGGTAGCGAGTTCGTCGGCGAGGATGAGACGGAGTTTGTGGAGCTGGCCGAGGGGGGCTTTGAGGTTGAAGTCGTCGATCAGGCGATTGATGGCGGCGAGTTCCTGGGCGAAGGCCTGGCGATGGCGTTCCCAGGCGGCGTCGAGGGCGGGGCGCTGGGCGGCGGCGGCGCTGGCGAGGGCTTGCCGGTACCAGGCATGATCCTGGTGCAGGCGCTGGCGGGCGGCGGCGAGACGGCGGTCGATCTCGTTGGCGTCATCGATCCAGGCCAGGGTGTGGCCGCTGCCCTGCAAGAGGTCGTAGGCGATCTGCCGGTCGGCGGCGAGGAAGGGGTTGCGGCGGTCGGGCAAGGGTTTGCCGGCGCCGGGCAGGTTGTCGAATTGGCCCTGTTCCTGGGCGGCGCGGATTTTTTCTTCGATCCAGCTTTCCCAGGTCTGGTCGCTGCGTTTGCGTTTGGGTTCGTCGTCCATTGTCTGGCTCGGATGATAAAGAAGCCCCCGCACGAGTGGCGGGGGCGGTGAGGTAGTGGAGGCGCTTCGCCGGTCGATCGCGGCAACGGCCCCGAGTGATCGACCCGTAGAGGCTTCGTTTTACTCAGTATGGCATGATGAAGCGGGGGTAGGCTGCCGCGAGGCGCGGGGGGCTCGCAATGACGGCCAAGGTCAACACTCACAAGAAAACGACCCTTGTCGGCCGACCTACTTGTCTACCACTTCGCTCACGCTCTCGCCCAAATCCTGCATGGCGTCCACGGCCTGTTGGGCGCCGGACTGCACATCGCTGCTGATCTCGCCGACGCCGGGCATGATGCTTTCGGGGGTGAGGTCGTAAGCGGAGCCGCCAGAGGGTGCGAGGGGTGGGACGAAGGCAGGGCCGCCGGAGGGGACGAGGGCGCCGTTCTCTTTGCGGCCGATCTGGCCGTAGAGGTGTCCCTGGACGAGCGTGGCCCAAACCGAGGTGAAGAAGATACCAATCCCGCACAGAATGAGGCCGACGATCTCGGCGACGATGCCTACGGCCAGGATGACGATGACGGCGATGATGATGTCACCGATGTAGCGGCGGGTGAAGCTGAAGATGTCGCCGAATTTGAGGCCATCGGTGATGTCGCCGCGCTCGGCGAAGAAGATGGTGATGGCGGGGGTGGCCACCAGGATGAGAAGGCCGTAAAGGACGGCCAGACAGGCGAAACAGGTCCAGGCGAGGCCGAGAACCCCGGCGGCGTCAGAATCGCCGACGATGGCCGAGAGGAGGATCAGGGGCAGGGTGATCAGGAAAATGGGCAGCGACCAGATGAGGAGGAGGATGCCGTATTTGATGCCGAGGACGATCTTCTCGCCCCAGTTGTCCCATGTGGGCAGGGGGAAGTCATCGCCGCGGCGGACGTTGCGGATCAGTTCGACCATGTAGCCGTAGAGTAGGCCGGCGCCGATGATGGCGCCGATGATCGTCCAGGAGAAAAGGATGGTGCCCAGGACGATGAGGCCGCCGATGAGGATCTTTTCCAGCCATTTCTTGTCTTCGAAGACAAAAGAGATGGATTTACCGATGTCCATGTCGCCTCCACAGGGTGGTGAGCCATCGAGCGATGGCGGAGATGTCGAATGCAGTGAAACGATTATAGCAGATGGGTTGGAGTCGCCCTAACTGGGATGCAAACCCTGAAACTGAGCCGAAGTGGGACTGTGCAGCGAAGTTGCAGGCATTTTGGGCGCGCCCCCCGCCTCTTGTAAGATACCCGCTCATAGCGGGCCAAGCACCCGACTTTCCAAACGCAAACAAAAGGAGTTTTACCAAAAAATGGAACGCACTTTCATCATGATCAAGCCCGACGGCGTGCAGCGCGGGTTGGTGGGCGAAATCATTAGCCGCTTCGAGCGCCGCGGCCTGAAGTTGGTCGCCATGCGTTTCGTCCATGTCTCGCTGGCGTTGGCCGAAGCGCACTACGCCGTGCACAAAGAGCGGTCTTTTTATCCCAGCCTCATCTCCTACATCATTTCTGGGCCGGTGGTGGCGATGGTGTGGGAAGGCCCCAATGCCATCGCCGCCGCCCGCAACACCATGGGCGCCACCAACCCCGTCAATGCCGCTCCGGGCACCATTCGCGCCGACTATGGTCTGATGATCGGGCGCAACCTGGTGCATGGCTCCGACGGTCCCGAAACCGCGGCCTTCGAGATCGGTCTGTGGTTCGGGGATGAGATTGCCGGCTGGGAGCGGTCGGTGGAAAAGTGGGTGTTGGAGTGAGTGGGTTCCGGGCGTCGGGTTCCGTATCATTTGCCCAATCCCGCTCGGAAATACGCAATAACCACTAACCAATTACCAATGACCCCACCCACCATCGCCATCCTCACCGGCGCCGGCGTTTCGGCGGCGAGCGGCGTACCCACGTTTCGCGATGCCGGCGGGCTGTGGCGGCAGCATCGGATGCAAGACCTGGCCACGCCGCAGGCATTCCGCCGCGACCCCAGGCTGGTGTGGGAGTTCTACGACTGGCGTCGCCAGCGCCTCGCCGCTTGTGCGCCCAATCCCGCCCATCGGGTTCTGGCCGAGATGGAGGCGGCCCTGCCCGGCTTCATGCTGGCCACGCAGAATGTGGACGGGCTGCACCTCCGCGCCGGCAGCCGCCGTGTCCTCACTTTGCACGGCGACATCTGGCAGGTGCGCTGCACAAGCTGTGAGTATGCGGACGAGAACCGGCAGGTTCCGCTCGCTCCGCTGCCGCCTCCTTGCCCGCGCTGCGGCGCCCTGTTGCGTCCGGGCGTAGTCTGGTTCGGCGAGGCGCTGGATGGCATGACCCTGAGCCAGGCGATGCGGGCCTTTGCCGAGGCCGACATCGCCCTGGTGGCGGGAACCTCGGCCCTGGTCTATCCTGCCGCCGATCTGCCGCTGCAAACCCTGCGGCGGGGCGGCGTCATCCACGAATTCAACACCGAACGGACGCCGCTTTCGGAACTGGCCGCCGAGGTGCATCTTGGCCCCTGCGAGATCACCTTGCCGCAATGGTGGGCCGAGTTCCGGCAAAACACAGTTATGTGAAGTGCCAAGTGTCATGTGTCAAGCAAAGTTTTGATGCCTTGATACCCGCCTCCCTCCACCCGCCCCCGCCCCCCCATGCGCCACTTCATCATCGATACCGACACCGCTTCGGATGACGCCGTCGCCATCCTCATGGCCCTGCAATGGCCGGATGTGGTCGTGGATGCGATCACAATCGTTTCCGGCAACATGCCCGTGGCCCAGGGCAGCATCAACGCCCGTTTTGTGGTCGAGCTTTGCGGCAAGGAGACGCCCGTCTATGAGGGCTGCACCCGGCCGCTGGTACGCGAGCCGTTCCACGCCTACTACTTCCACGGCCCGGATGGGATGGGTGGGATGAACTACCCGCCGCCGCAGCGCCCGCCCGCGCCCGGCCATGCCGTGACGCAGCTAGTCGAGCGTTTCGCCGCCGCCCCGGGCGAGATCACCCTGGTGACGTTGGGGCCGCTGACCAATATCGCCCTGGCCTTGCGCCTGGAGCCGCGGCTGGCGGGCTGGGTCAGGCAGTGTTTTGTGATGGGTGGGGCCGCCAATACGGTGGGGAATGTGACGCCGGCGGCCGAGTACAACATCTGGTGCGACCCCGAGGCCGCCGGCATCGTCTTCGCCTCGGGGATGCCGGTGGTGATGGTCGGGTGGGAGGTGAGTCGGGGCGAGGCCAACCTGAGCCTGAGCGAAGTAGAGGCCATCCTGGGGATGGAGACGCCGCGGGCGAAGTTCGCCATCGAGTGCAACCGGCACGCGCTGGCCGCCAGCCTCAATCTGCAAAGCGACCCCGGCCTGGGTCTGCCCGACCCGGTGGCGATGGCCGTGGCGCTGGAACCTGACATCTGCACCCGGCGTAGCCGGCACTATGTGGCGGTCAGTTGCGACGAACTGACGCGAGGGATGACGGTGGTGGATGAGCTACGCGTGACAAGCACGCCCCCCTATCGCGACCCCAATTGGGGGCCGCAGGAACCGGCGATCGACGTTTGCTGGGCGATCGACGTCGGGCGCTGGAAAGAGATGCTGCGCCGGACGCTGTGAGCACGGAACTCGGAACTCGGAACCCACCCCAAACGCCCTACTGCATCCTCACCACCACATGGGCGTTTTTCCACAGTTCTTCCAGCCGGTAGAAGGCGCGCTTTTCGGGCGAGAAGAGGTGGACGATGACATCGCCGTAATCCATCAGCTGCCAGCCCGAGGCGCGGTCGCCTTCGACATCGAGCGGGCGCAGCCCCCCCCTGCGCAGTTCGTCGCGCAGGGCGTCCACCAGGGCCTGGCTCTGGCGTTCGCTGGCGGCGGTGGCGATGACAAAGTAATCGGCCATGGGCGAAAGGGGGCTGACATCGAGCAGGAGGATGTCGGCGGCGAGCTTGTCGTCGAGGATTTGGAGGATGGCGTGGGCCAGTTCTAGAGCGTTCAGGGGGCGCCTCGGTGATGGGTTGAGAAGGTGATGGGCAATGTTAGCACAAAGACGGGCCACACCCGAAAGGTCTCCGAAGCCTTGCGGGTGTGAGTTGCAGGCGATTTGACAGCCGGAAATCGATGTGGTCTACTCGTTGGCGCTTGCAGGGAGGCGAACATGGTCACATTGTTTCTTCGATCAGGGCGGCGCCTTCGCCGTCAGACCGGTCTCACCGTCATCTTTGGCCTTCTGTTGGCTGCCGTCGTGCTGGGGGCGTTTGCCTCTCTCGCGGCGCCGCACAGTCGCGCCTCTGTCAGGCTGGATGGCGGCGTGCCGGCCGTCGGGCAGAGCCCCGGCAGCCTACCGCCGACGGCCATCGTCCCCGCCCTGGCCGTCGGCCCATGCAGCCTGATCCAGAGCGATTTCATGGCGGGTGGGCACGGGAACTTCGAGGCGGTGGTGCTCGAAGGCCGCAATCTGGTGCACTATTTCCATGTCAATGACGATGTGAGCAAGCCCTGGTCGCGGGCGCAGATCATCACCACGCGGGCCACCGGCCCCGGCTGCATCATCCAGAGCGACTTCATGGCCGGGGGGCATGGGAACTTCGAGGTAGTGGCGCTGGAGGGCAACGAGTTGGTTCACTACTTTCGTGTCAATGCCGACATCCTCACACCCTGGCAGCGCGGGCAAGTGATCACCGCCCAGGCGAGCGGCCCCGGCTGCATCATCCAGAGCGACTTCATGGCCGGGGGGCATGGGAACTTC
>CAYWPZ010000118.1:0-14193 GCA_964460135.1 uncultured Caldilineales bacterium
CAAGGGGGGCGGGCTGGCGGCGGTGGGCGGCGGTCATGGGGCGATTATAGCATCGCCAGCCGTCGTCGCAGTTTGCCCAGAAGGATGATGGTGAGGGTGATCGTTTCCAGGGTGGCGGTGATGGCGAAGGCGGCCGGGATGGCGACGACGCCCAGGCGGCCGATGAGCAGGAGGATGATGACCGGCCGGCCGATGAGCTGGGCCGTGTTGGTGATCAAGGGCGTGCGTGTGTCGCGCAGGGCGATGAGGCCGCGGGTGACGACTTCGGTGATGACATAGGACGGCAGGGCGGCGGCATAGACGACGAGGATGAGATAGGTCAGGTCGCCGGCGGCGGCGTTGTATTGGCCATGCTCGAACAGGATGCGGATGGTGGGCCGGCCCAGCAGGATGAGGGCGGCAATGGCGGGGATGGCCAGGCCGATGACGGCGGCCAGGGTGCGGAAGAGGGTGCGGCGCAGCGGCTGCCATTCGGCGTTCTCGGCCTGAGCCGTGAGTCGGGGGAAGGCGGCCTGGCCGACGGCTTGGCCCAGCAGGGCGATGGGCAGGCCCACCAGCAGGAAGGCATTGTAGATGGCGGCCAGCCCGGCGACCTCGCGCGCTCGTGTGGCGAACGATGTGTCGACGATGAAGCCGGCATAGTTGACGCTGACCGAGAGGCCGTTGGGGATGAGCAGGCGGATGACTTCACGCAGGCCCTGGTCGCCCCAGCCGAAGGCCAGCCCCAGCCGCCCGGCCCCGCCCACCAGCCCCGGCGCCAGGATGATTACCTGCAAGAGGGCGCCGCCGATGACGCCGAAGGTGGGGCCGTAGATGCCCAGTCCGGGCAGGAAGCGGACGAGCAGGATGCCGGTGATGAGGGCGACATTGTGGCTGATGACCGAAAGCGCCGTAGGGAAGAAACGATTGCTGCTGTTGAGCACGGCCGTGGCCACGCTTCCCACCGCCAGGATGAGCGGCTGGATGAGCATGATCCGGGTCAGGGTGACGGTCAGGCTAGCGGTCTCGGCGTCGAAGCCGGGGGCGAGGATTTTGCCGACGAAGACGGGCGCGAACAATTCCACCAGGATGATGAGGACGGCAAAGGCCGCCAGGAGGGTGGTGAAGACCAGGCTCACCAGCCGCCAGCCGGCGCTTTCGCCGTCCTTCTGGCGGGTGCTGAGGAGGACGGGGATGAGGGCGCTGGAGAGGGCGCCGCCAGCGATGAGGCTGAAGAGGGTGTCGGGCAGGCGAAAGGCGGCATAGTAGGCGTTGGCCTCCATGCTGACCCCGAATTGGGCGTTGAACATGACCTGGCGCACCGCCCCCAGCGCCGCCGAAAGGAAGAACGAGGCCATGAGGATGAAGCTGGCCTCGGCGATGCCGAATTCGCGTTGGCTCAGGCCGCGCAGACTCAGGCGCGGCCGCCGGGCGATGAGGGCGCGGCTCTGACGCAGCAGGGCGCCGGGGGCGGTCCAGACTTGTTCGGCCACCTCTGTCGCCAGGGCGAAGCCCATCCAGGCGCTTTCGGCCAGGGCAGTGTAGCCGCCTAGCCGGAGTCGGGGTCGGTTATCGGTGTCGATGCGGTCGAATGCTGTTGCACTGACTGCCATGTTTGCCTCCTAACATTCCAGGAGAAACACCTGTCAGGTTTCGCAAACCAGACAGGTGTGAGGATCACACTTGCAGAGCGAAGAAAGCCACCAATTGCCACTTTCCCCACCACCAGCGCCAATGCGCCTTGCCCAAAAAGAGATCATCATCGATCTGCACCAACTCATCCAAGACACGGCGGATGCTGGCGGCGGGGTTTTCGGGTAGGTCGTAATCGATCTTGAGCACCTGACGGTCGGGGTCGGCCAGGCCGGGCGCAAGGGCGGTGCAGAAGCGGAAGGCGCGGTAGGTGGTGGGGCCATCGTCGGCATAGGCTGTATAGCCAGGCCAGTAGATGTGCGCCAGCCGCAACGAGTCGCGGGTGAAGATGTTGGCGCCGCTTTGCTCGTTGGCGTCGAAGATTTTGCCCTGCCACGGCAGCCAGCGGGCGGTGATGGCCTGGGCAAACCAGGTGAGGCCGGGGGCAATGTCGAGCGCCAGCAGCGAGCCGCGGAAGCGGCCGTTTGGGGTGGGCGAGGGCGGCGCGCCTTGCCGGAACAGGCGGTCGAGCGCAGCCAGGCCGGCGGGCCTATCCCGCCCGAGCAGGGCGCGAGCCGCGGTCAACACGGCGGGGGTTGGGGGCGAGGCGGCCGGATGAGAGCCGGGAGCGGCTGAGGCCAGGGGGGTGATCGCGGACATGCCAGCAGGATACGCGGCGGCGGCCCGGCTTTCCAGCCCAAAAGCTGCTCAGTTGTTGCTCAATCCTGGCCCCGGGCCGCGGCCTGGGCCAAGCCGGATGGCGTCTCGCGCTCTGCTCCCAGCATCCGGTCGATGTAGGGGAAGGCGAACCCGATCAGCCCCACGGCCGCCAGCAGCCCCGTCAGCAGCCGCATGATGCTGTTGAACGACCCCCATCTGTCGCCGGCGTAGAAGTCCGGCGCCAGGGCATGGTTTGTCAGCGTCGCCAGCCAGACGTTGCTCTCGCGAAAGCCTTCGCGCAGCCCACCCAGGTCGCTGAGCATGTGGGCGCCGCCATCGATCGCCATCGGCAGCAGCAGCAGGATGGCCGCGCCCAGTCCCAGGCCCCGCCAGCGTCGCCGCGCCGCCGCATAGACCAGCCCCACCAGCAGCCAGCCGGTGTAGAAACTGATCATACGGTCGGTCCAGGCCACCTTCCAGCCCATTTCGGCCGTGCCCAAAAAGGCGCGCATCCGCAGCGGCGTCACCGGGTCGGTCGTCCCCGTCCAGGCCAGCAGGATCTGATCACGCGAGTAGGTGAATTCGGGGCCGAACAGAAACCAGGATCGTTGCGGCAGTTGGTGACAGAAGAGGATGTAGAGGGTATAGATCGCCTGCGCTGGCGTCTCCCAGCCCAGGCGCATGAAGACCGGCGCCAGCCAGGGCAAGCCGTTCCACACGGCCAACAGCGCCAGCGCCGCCAACAGCCAATGCGCCTGCAACCAGCCCAGGAGGTGATCGAAGCGGCGGACCAGAGCAGCGGGGGCCGAGGCGCCGGGCGGGGAGGTGGACATGGCCGCAAGTATAAGGATGTTGGGGAGGGGAAACAAAACGCGGGAGGATCACTCCTCCCGCGTCGTGTTTGTCAGAACCGACAGGTCGCGCCTACTTTTTCCGCTGCTGCTGGCGCGAGGGGGTGGGCTTCGGCCCGGCGCTGGCCTGAGCCGAGACTGCCGCGCTGATCTCGCTGGCGTCGACGCCGTAATCGGCGGCGCTGCGCGAGCGCCACACTGCCCAGACGATGGCCGCCAACAAGACCAGCCCGACCACCCAGACGATGATGTCGGTGGCGCCGCCCTTCAGTCCGACCACGATTGGGGCCAGGATGACGGCAACCAGGTTGATGACCTTGATCATGGGGTTCAGGGCGGGGCCGGCGGTGTCCTTCATCGGGTCGCCCACGGTGTCGCCGGTGACGCTGGCGGCGTGGGCCGGGCTGCGCTTGCCGCCCAGGTTTCCGTCTTCGATGTACTTCTTGGCGTTGTCCCAGGCGCCGCCGGCGTTGGCCATGAACACGGCCAGCAGCTGGCCCGAAAGGATGAGGCCGGCGAGGAAGCCGCCCAAAGCCTCTTCTTTCAGGATCAGGCCGACGACGATGGGCGAGAGGACGGCGATGATGCCCAGGGGCAGGAGTTCGCGTTGGGCGGCCTGGGTGGAAATGGCGACGGCGCGGGCGTAGTCGGGTTTGACCTTGCCCTCCATCAGGCCAGGGATGCGGAACTGGCGGCGGACTTCGGCGATCATGCCGCCGGCGGCGCGGGCAACGGCCTTGATCATGAGGGCGCCGAAGAGGATGGGGATGGCGCCGCCGATCAACATGCCGATGAACACAAGCGGTTGATCGACCCGGATGCCGTTGGTGAGGGCGGTGGGGTCAACCAGGCGGGTGTCGGTGATGAAGGAGCCGAAAAGCGAGACGGCGGCGATGACGGCGGAGCCGATGGCGATGCCTTTGGTGATGGCCTTGGTGGTGTTGCCCACGGCGTCGAGGTTGGTCATCACATTGCGGGCCTTTTCTTCCAACTCGGCCACTTCGCCGATGCCGTTGGCGTTGTCCGAGATGGGGCCGAAGGTGTCCATCGAGACATTGTTGCCGGTGAGCGTCAACATGCCAATGCCGGTCATGGCCACGCCGTAGAGGATGAAGGTGAAGCTTTCGCCGGCATAGACCAGAACCGAGGCCAGGATGGCGGCGCCGATCACCAGGATGGCGGCCACGCTGGATTCATAGCCCACAGCCAGGCCGGAAAGGATGGTGGTGGCATGGCCGAACTGGGTGCTCTTGGCGATTTCTTTCACCGGCGCGTTGTGCGTACTGGTGAAATACTCGGTCACACGGTCGATGACGATGGCCAGAGCGACGCCGATGAAACAAGTGGCGAACGGTCGCCAGTCGATGGTCGCGTAATCTGTGTTCGGGTTTTTCATGTAGACGGCGGTGAGGATGGCAAAGCCAATCACCGAGATCGCCGCCGAAGTCAGGAAGCCGCGGAAGATAGAACGCATGGCGTTG
This sequence comes from uncultured Caldilineales bacterium, assembly GCA_964460135.1. Classification (GTDB taxonomy): domain Bacteria; phylum Chloroflexota; class Anaerolineae; order J102; family J102; genus SSF26. Next base: position 4,604 of record CAYWPZ010000118.1, read on the forward strand.
GCTTCTTTGCCGATCGACCGCACGAAGTAGGTGCCGATGATCGAGCTGAAGACGCCGATGGCGCGCACCACCAGCGGGAAGACGATCCATTGCAGGTTTTCGATGCCGGTGTTTTGCAGGGTCTCGCGCATCACGGCCAGGCCCAGGATCAGGGCCGAGACGATGGTGACTTCGTAGGATTCGAAGATGTCGGCGGCCATGCCGGCGCAGTCGCCCACATTGTCGCCCACCAGGTCGGCGATGACAGCAGCATTGCGCGGATCGTCTTCTTCCAGCCCGGCCTCCACCTTCCCTACCAGGTCGGCGCCGACATCAGCGGCTTTGGTAAAGATGCCGCCGCCCACGCGCATGAACAGGGCAATCAGCGTACCGCCAAAACCAAAGCCCAGGAGGGCGTCGGGAGCGGCCTTGCCGAAGAGGATGAAGATCAGTGTGCCGCCGAACAGCCCCAGACCGTCGGTGAGCATACCGGTGATGGTGCCGGTGCGGTAAGCCACCTGCAGGGCTTCGCCATACGAACGCCGCGAGGCCGAGGCGACGCGGATATTGCCCTGCACGGCCATGCGCATGCCCCAGCGCCCGACCATCATCGAGAAGAAGGCGCCCATGACAAAGGCGCCAGCGCGACCAAAGGCCACGGCGATGCGGGCGTTGTCGCCGAACATTTCCCTGGCTTCGGGCGTGGGTTGCACGATCCAGGCGCTGAAGAACAGGGCGACGGTGAGGAGGGCAATGAGCGGCAGGATCGAACGTCGTTGGGTGTTGAGATAGGCATCGGCGCCCTCGCGAATGGCGTTCCACACCTCTTGCATCCGGCTGGTGCCAATGTCCTTGCGCAAAATCTGCACGCGCAGCAGATAGGCATAGGCCAGGCCGAGGATGGCGACCACCATCACAGACCACATTGCCACGGTTTCGAAATTGGTCATGTCGAGACGAAACATCGTTGTTGAAACTCCTCCTGTTGATTGATGATTGGGATGGTTAACTATGCGTCGAGTGCACAAAAACGCCCCGACCAATCAAAGGGTCGGGGCATGATTTGTCAACTTTCTCTGCCTGCTAAGGATCGAAGGCCCCGGGTAGGCGCATCGATGGGGGATGGAAGAAGGCGCAGTTTATACGACATGGGTGACGACGGTGTCAAGAGTTGGCGCCGTTCTCGTCTGCACGCCGAACTGCCGCCAGAAAAGTGTACGAGCAGACAAAACAGAGAGAACAACGGTCATTGTAGCCTCCGCCTTCTGTCCTTGTCAAAAACCAAAAGGTGATTGAGCAATAATGGACAATCGCCCCTGCCTGGACGCATAATAGCCCGGCGCGCCGCCCGACGCCGCGCCCGTTCTCAGCTTCCGCCATGACCATCGAAGTCCTCAACCAGGGCCGTCTCGTTTGGGTGAACTGCACCGAGCCAGTCCCCACCGACATGGCCTATTTGCGCCAGCGTTTCGGCTTTCATCCCCTCGATCTGGAGGACTGCCTGAGCCGCATCGAGCGCCCGAAGATCGATGAGTACGACGACTATCTTTTCATCGTCATGCACTTCCCGCGCTTTCATGGCGAGCGCCGAGTGACGCGCCCGAGCGAGGTCGATCTCTTCATCGGCCCCAACTTTCTCGTTACCGTCCACGATGGCGCCTTCAAGCCCCTGCGCGACCTGTGGCAGCTGTGCCAGGTGAACCCCGACGAGCGCCAACGCTGGATGGGCCGCGGCGCAGGCGCCTTGCTCTACAACATCCTCGACCGCTCCATCGACCATATCTTTCCGATGCTGAACAAAGTGGGCAGCAAGATCAGCGCCATCGAAGAGGACATGTTCACCGAGAACATGACCCTGCTGCTGCAACAGATGTCGCTGATCCGCCGCGATGTCATTGCCCTGCGCCGCATCGTGCGCGCCCAACTGCCCATCGTCACCAACCTGGAGCACAAAGAGCGCCCCTACCTGCAGGAAGAACTGGAACTCTATTTTGGCGACATCGCCGATGCCTTCGCCCGCGCCGCCGACATCATCGACGACTACCGTGAGGAAATCGAGGGCCTGAACGCCACCGCCGACAGTTTTACCTCCTATCGCACCAACGAGATCATCCGCATCCTCACCGTGCTTTCGGTGATCATGCTGCCGCTAACGCTGATCTCCAGCATCTACGGCATGAATCTCACTCTGCCGTTGGTGCACGAACGCTGGGATTTTGCCCTCATTCTGGGCCTGATGGCGGCGGTGGTGGTGGCGATGCTGAGCTACTTCCGCCGCCGTGATTGGCTCTGATCACTCGCCCGCCATGTCGTCTGACGCCGCCCTCCTCGACACCCCCGCTGCTCTGGCCCGCACCCTGGCCGACCTGCGTCGCGCCGGTCGCTTTGCCCTGGACACCGAGTCGAACAGCCTCTTTGCCTATCGCTACCGCGTCTGTCTGATCCAGCTATCGACCGCCGAAGCCGACTATCTCATCGACACCCTCGCCCTGCCCGACCAGCAGCCCCTGGCCGACCTGGCCGCCGATCCGGCGATCGAGATCACCATGCACGCGGCCGAAAACGATGTCCTGATGCTACACCGTGACTTCGGTTTTCGCTGCGCCCGCCTCTTCGACACCCTCTGGGCGGCGCGCATCCTGGGCTGGAAACAAGTCAGCCTGGCGGCGATCCTGAGCGAACGCTTTGGCGTCGCCATCGATAAGCGCATGCAGCGCACCGATTGGGGCCGGCGCCCCCTCAGCCCCGACCAGTTGGCTTATGCCCGGCTGGATACCCACTTTCTCTTGCCCTTGCGCGACCAGATGGAGGCTGAACTGCGGGCGCGCGGACGCTGGGGCGAGGCGCAGGAGGTCTTTGCTGAACTGACCGCCATCCGCTGGGAAGAAAAAGACGCGCCCAGTTTCTGGCGTCTGCCGGGTGTGCTTGACCTGGAGCCGCGACAGCAAGCCGTGCTCAGGGCGCTGTTCGAGTGGCGCGAGACCAACGCCGAACAGCGCAACATCCCTCCCTTCAAAGTCCTGGGCAACGAGACGCTGATCGCCCTGGCCCAGGCCCAACCCGACACCCTGCCCGCCCTGCACGACATCCGCGGCGTGCCCCGCCACCTGCCCGAACGCACGGCCCGCGCCTTGCTGAGGGTGCTGCGCGAGGGCAAACTGGCCCCGGTCCCGGCGTCGCCCGAACGCACCTATGGCCCCCGGCCCGACAACGGCGCCGTGACCCGTTTCGACCGTTTGCGCCGCTGGCGGACGCGGCAAGCCGAACAGCGCCGGGTCGATGCCGATGTGATCCTCACCAACCAGGTATTGATGGCCATCGCCAGGGCCAACCCCTCCGACCTGGCCGGTCTGCAAGACACCGGTCTGCTGGGCCCCTGGAAACTGGCAGCCTACGGCGCCGAGATCTTGCAAGCCATGCGCTCCTGAGGACACCCTTGCTGGGGCCAGCCATCGGGATGCATGCACCCGCCGGGCTGACCCCCCACATTCCCAACCCAAAAACTCCTATGCAACTACACTTCTGGGGCGCCGCCCGCACCGTCACTGGTTCCATGCATCTGCTCGAGGTCAACGGCAGCAAGATTCTGCTCGATTGTGGGCTGTTTCAGGGCCGCCGGGCCGAAAGCTATGACCGCAACTTGAACTTCCCCTTCGCTGCCGCCGACATCGACGCCCTCGTGCTCTCCCATGCCCACATCGACCACTCCGGCAATATCCCCAACCTGGTGAAACAGGGCTTCACTGGCTCGATCTACGCCACCCCTGCCACCCGCGACCTCTGCGCGGCGATGTTGATGGACAGCGCCCATCTCCAGGAACAGGATGTGGCCTATGTCAACAAGAAAGCGGCGCAACGCGGCGAACCCTTGGTCGAACCGCTCTACACCCAGGCCGACGCCGCCGCCAGCTTGCGCCTGTTCTTCGGCATTCCTTACGAGCGCTCGACCGAGGTTGCCCCCGGCGTCCGCCTCCGCTTCCTCGACGCCGGGCACATGCTTGGCAGCGGCATCGTCGTGCTCGACATCACCGAGGGCAAGGCCAGCCGGCGGCTCGTCTTCTCGGGCGACTTGGGCCGCCGCGGGATGGCCATCCTGCGCGACCCGAGCTTCGTCGAGGGCGCCGACTTCCTGATCATGGAAAGCACCTACGGCAACCGCGACCACGCACCCAGCGAGGAAGCCAGGCAGCAACTCCGGCAGATCGTCAACTCGACCTATCGTCGCGGCGGCAAGCTGCTGGTGCCGGCCTTTGCCGTGGGCCGCACCCAAGAGCTGGTCTATGCCCTCCACCAGCTCAGCGACAGCCGCAAGATTGCCTCTCTGCCCATCTATGTCGATTCGCCCCTGGCCATCAACGTCACCCAGGCCTATCGGCTGCACCCCGAATGCTACGACGAGGAGACGCGGCGCTTCATGGTCAGCGATGAGGACCACAACCCCTTTGGTTTCGAGCAACTGAGTTATGTGCGCGAGGCTCAAGCATCCAAGTCCCTCAACTTCCTGCGCGAACCGGCGGTCATCATCGCCGCCTCGGGGATGTGTGAAGGCGGCCGCATCCTTCATCATCTGAAGAACAATATCGAGGACCCGCAGACGACCGTGCTCTTTGTCGGCTTCCAGGCCGAGAACACCCTGGGGCGCAGGATCAAGGACGGCCACAAAGAGGTCAAGATCTTCGGCGAACCGTTCCGCGTCCGGGCGCAGGTCGAGAGCATCGAGGGTTTCAGCGCCCACGCCGACCGCACCGGTCTGCTGGAATGGGCCGGCCGGCTGGATCGCGACCGGCTCCAGCATACGTTCCTGGTGCACGGCGAACTGGAGGCCGCCGCCGCCCTGGCCCAATATCTGGAGGCGGCCGGCCATCGCCAGGTGACGGTGCCTGAACGAGGGCAGCGTTTCGAGTTGTGATGGTGATTTGGGTTTTTGACCGAATCGGGTCATTGTCCGGGCCGGCAACCGGGCGTCGCAGCCGGCCCACCCGCCGTTGACCTGGCGGCTCTGTCCCCTCAACACGATCTCAGCAATCAACCTCACCCATTCCACCATGCCGACTACCTTCCCCATCTATCTCGAAAGCGGCCAGAAACGCGCCTTTGCGGGCGCCATCGATTGGCCGGGCTGGTGCCGGAGCGGCCGGGATGAGGCATCGGCGCTGCAAGCCCTGGCGGCCTATGGCCGGCGCTATGCCGGCGTCCTGCAGACAACCGACCTGGGATTTTCTCCACCTGCCGACGCTGCGGCCCTGGTGGTCGTCGAACGGCTGCCCGGCAATGCCACCACCGATTTCGGCGCCCCCGATGCCGTGTTGGCGGGCGACGCCCTGCCGATGGCTACGGCTGAGCTTGAGCGCTTGCAGTTGGTCCTGGTTGCCAGCTGGCAGGCGTTGAATACAGCCTTACAGACAGCGGCGGGAAAGGAACTGCGCAAGGGGCCGCGCGGCGGCGGTCGCGACCTGGATGCCATCGCCCGGCATGTGTTGGACGCCAACGCCAACTACCTGGCGCGGCTGGCCTGGAAGCAACCCCCAGCGATGGCAGCCAACCTGGGTGAGGAAATGGCGCGGGCGCAGGAGGCGACGGCGCTTGCCCTGGAAGCGGCCGGACGCGGCCTCACGCCAACGCGCGGTCCACGCGGGGGCGTCATCTGGGCGGCGCGCACCTTCGCCCGTCGCGCCGCCTGGCACTTGCTCGATCACGCCTGGGAGATCGAGGATCGCTCCGCTTGACGCCAGACGAACGGCTGCGTCCAGGTCAGGAAGCGGAAGCCGATCTTCTCCAGGATGGGGCGGCTCATGGCGCTGGCGTCGATGGTCAGGAAGCGAAAGCCGCGGGCGCGAGCCTCTTGAGCGCGCACTGCCACCAAATCCGAATAGTAACCGCGGCCCCGGTAGGCGGCGATCGTGGATCCGCCCCACAGATCGGCAAAGTCCCGGCCTTCGTGGAAGCGAATCCAGGCGGCGCTGACGGGCTGACCCTGATCATAAACGGCGTACACGCTCAGGCTGTGCGGCGTCTCGGCTAGGTCGCGGCGCAGTTCTTGCGCCAGGTCGTCGCCCGTCTCACCCCAGACGGCATCATGCACGCGCACAACGGCGTCGATCTCCTCCGGCCGGCGAAGGCGCCGAAGGTCGGCCTTCACCCGCTCCCATAGGCGGCCGGGCGCCTGCGCGAGATCCAGCGCCAGGAGGGCTTCTGGTTCCTCGGCTTCGAAGCCGTGCGCCAGCAGGCGTGGTTTCAGGTCGGGCGGCGTGTCGTGGCCATAGGTCTTCCACTCCCAGTCTTTGCCGCTGGCCCGCATGGCCTGCACCTGGCCGCGGATCGCTTCATCGGCGTTGGCGGAGGTCAGTTGGGTGTAGATGATCCAACCGCCGAAGGTGGAGCGGGCGGTGGGCAGGCAGAGTATCAGCCCATCCTGGCGGACGACCTCCGCCCCGGTGGCCGGGGGGTCGATGCGCATTTGTTGGTCGTACAGGGCCAGGATGTCGTCGGTGTTCATGGTCGCTCTGCTCACACGCGCAGGTCAGGAAAAAAGTCAGGGAGCCAGCAATCGTGGCTCCCTGAGCAAAAAGCCATGTCTTTGTCGTGGGGGCTTAGGGACGGGCGAGGTAGCCGGGGCCTTCGCTGAAGAAGTCGGCGTTGATCCCGGTGGCCTCGGTCAAGTCCAGGGACTCGCCGCCCTTCAGTTTCTTGGCGTTGAGTACGTTGACGCTGTGTCCGCCAATGGTGCCGCTGAATGACGCCCCATCGGGGAGCCGTTCGGCGATGTCGCTGATCCACTGGTCCTTCTTGGCAGTGTAGTCAGACGGTACGTCTTCTTCCGGGAAGATCGCTTCCCAGGGGCATTCGGGTACACAGGCGCCGCAGTCGATGCAGGTGTCGGGGTCGATCATGTACCACGGCCATTCGTCCTCAGGTTGACCAGGGACGATGCATTCGACCGGACAGACTTCGACGCAAGCGCCATCGCGCAAGCAGAGGCTGGTGATAACGTGGGTCATGGATGGTTCTCCTTGAGGGTGAAGGGCCAGGTCTTTCCGGCCAGTATGAGAGATGAATACAAAACCGCCTTTCAGCGGCAGCAGGTTGGCGTCAACACAGCGAGTGAGATTATAGGCGGGGCGGTATCCGGCGGCAAAATTACGAAGCCGAGGCAGGCAACCCCGTCGCTCCGGCCCTCTCGCCGGCCGTCATGGCGTTGATGTCGCGGCCAGTTGCATCGTCATTCGTCGCCAACGCCTGGTTCGGCTGGCCTGGCGGGCGCGGCGTCGCTCTCTCGCCAGCGGGCGCCGCAGTTGTTGCAGTACCATTGCGGGCTTTCGAAGCCGCCCGACGTGGTTCCGCCCAACACGATCCTACCCTCGGCCAGCATCCGTTCGAGTTCAGCATTGAGAAAGGGCGCGCCGTAGAGGATGCCGGCGACGTTGGTGGAGTTGCATTCAGGGCAGATGGGGCGATTCATAGGCTTCGAAGCAGCAGGCAGGATTTCAACAGAGATGCAAGGGCCACGAAGAAAACACGGCGTTGATGATAGCTTTGCTGGCCTCAGTTGGCAAGCGGGGCGGCGGTGGGGCGATGGTGTTCTTGCAGGCTGCGTACCCCAAGCTCGTGCTGGCGTAGGGCGCGGATGCCGTTGACCGCGGCCTGGGCAGCGGAAAGGGTGGTGATGAGGGGGACATCGAGGTGGGTGGCCAGGCGGCGAAGTTGGGCGCCGTCGCTGCGGCTTTCGGGGCCGAGGGGGGTGTTGATGATGAGCTGGATATTGCCGTCGCGCAGGGCGTCGAGGGTGGTGTAATGGTTCTCGCCGCCGGCGACTTTGGCCAACACGGTGGCGGGAATGCCGGCGCGGTGGAAATAGGCCCCGGTGCCGGCCGTGGTGTAGATCTCAAAGCCAAGCCGCTGCAAATCGCGGCCGATTTTCAGCGCCGCCCCCTTGTCGAAATCGTTGACCGTGATCAGCACCCCGCCCTGCAGTGGCAACGACATCCCCGCCGCCATCTGCGCCTTGGCAAAGGCGTGGCCGAAGCGGGCGGCGTGGCCCATCACCTCGCCGGTCGAGCGCATTTCGGGGCCGAGGATGGCGTCGACTTGGGGGAATTTGCGGAACGGCAGCACGGCCTCCTTGACGAAAAAGCCAGCCACCGGCGGCTCCTCGCTGAAGCCCAGCTCGGCCAGGGTTTTGCCTGCCATCACCTGGGCGGCAATGCGGGCCAGGGGCACGCCGGTGGCTTTGGCAACGAAGGGGACGGTGCGGCTGGCGCGCGGGTTCACTTCCAGCACGTAGACGATGTCATCTTTGATGGCGTACTGGACGTTCATCAGCCCGCGCACCCCCAGGGCCAGCCCCAGGCGCACAGTGTAGTCGCGGAGGATAGAGAGATGGTAGAGCGAGACTTTGTAGGGCGGGAGCACGCAGGCGCTGTCGCCAGAGTGGATGCCGGCCTCTTCGATGTGCTGCATGATGCCGCCGATGACCACGCGCTCGCCATCGCCGATGGCATCGACATCGATCTCGTAGGCGTCTTCGAGGAATTGGTCGATGAGGATCGGTTGGTCCTCGGCGGCCGCCATGGCCTGGGCCATGTAGTCGGCCAGAGCGTCCTCGCTGTTGACGATGGCCATGCCCCTGCCCCCCAACACATAACTGGGCCGGACGACGACCGGGTAGCCGATCTGCCGGGCGATGGCCCTGGCCTCGGCCAGCGTGCGGGCGACGCCGTTGGCCGGGCAGGGGATGTCGAGTTCGGCCAGGAGGGCGCCGAAGCGACCGCGGTCTTCGGCCAGGTCGATGGCGTCGGGCGAGGTGCCCAAGATGGGGACGCCAGCCGCAGCCAACTCGCGCGCCAGGTTCAGCGGCGTCTGCCCGCCGAATTGGACGATGAGGCCGTGAAGAGGGGACGCAGGGACAGTCTCTGCGTCTCCCCATCCCTGCGTCTCCCCATCTCCCCCTTCCACATCCACGATATTCAACACATCCTCCAACGTCAGCGGCTCGAAATAGAGGCGGTCGGAGGTGTCGTAATCGGTGGAGACGGTTTCGGGGTTGCAGTTGACCATGATCGCCTCGTAACCCAGGTCTTGCAGGGCGAAGGCGGCATGGCAGCAGCAGTAGTCGAATTCGATGCCCTGGCCGATGCGATTGGGGCCGCCGCCCAGGATGATGACTTTGGGCCGGCCGGTGGGTTCGGCTTCGTCCTCGCTTTCGTAGCTGGCGTAGAGGTAGGGTGTGTAGGCCGCAAACTCGGCGGCGCAGGTGTCTACGCGGGCGTAGGTGGGAAGGATGCCGAAGCGCTGACGCAGGGCGCGGATGTGGGACGCCGACAGCGAGGCGGGGGGAGATGCAGAGTGGGGGGGGCGCAGGGACGCAGGGACATTCTCTGCGTCCCTGCGTCCCTGCGTCTCCCCATCTCCCCCTCTCGGCGTCTGTGTGTCCAGCAGTTCGCCGATGCGGGCATCGGAGAGGCCGAAACGCTTGGCCTGGCGTAGAATGACCGGGGTCAGAGTGTCGGGTGTGGTCTCGGCCAGCGTCTTTTCGAGGGCGACGATTTGCGCCAACTGCCCCACGAACCAGGGATCGAACCGGCTCAATCGGCAAATTTCTTCTATGTTCCAAT
>CAYWPZ010000119.1:0-14185 GCA_964460135.1 uncultured Caldilineales bacterium
CGAAAGCGGGGCGTGGCGCAGCCCGGTAGCGCGCCTGGTTTGGGACCAGGAGGTCGCCGGTTCGAGTCCGGCCGCCCCGATTGATCATGACACAAATAGGAAGAAACACAGATGGGCTATGGTAATGACACAAATAGGAGGAAACACAGATTCTCCTGAATAAGTTTCACTGACGCAAATCTCCAATTACCTCAATTACCTCCTCGCGGGCGTGGTGTAGCGGTAACACGCGAGCCTTCCAAGCTCTCATCACGGGTTCGAGTCCCGTCGCCCGCTTCTGGCCCAGATAACACCGATGGGGCAAACACAGATGATGGGGTCTTAGCTCAACAGGTTAGAGCAGCGGTCTCATAAACCGCCGGTCCTCGGTTCGAACCCGAGAGGCCCCACTTGCACAGCATCACCCTCACCAAAAAATTGCCGGTGGGTCATTGGCTGCCCACCGGCGGTGCAGCGAGAACTTTAAAGGTCAGTCGCTGCAGGCGGAAGTATAGCATAGTGGGCGAATTGTGCAAAATCCGTACTGCGTTTGTGAGGGTCTTTCCTTGCCGGTTATGGCTTCGGCTCCCGTGGCGGGATCACCCCAAATTCGCGCAACCATGCGGTCACTTCGCTCTTGGGCAATTTGGGTTCGGTTTGGGGCCTGGCCTGGCGGGGGGCAGGGCGGCGACGGGGGTTGGCAAGGCGCTGGAGAAAGGCGGCGGCGCTGAGGACTCCGGCGCCCAGGGCCTGCACCTCTCGGCATAGTTGGCCGTCATTGCTGACGACGATCACCTCTGAGGGCATCTTGTGTTTGCGCACGCGGGCTCGGATGAGCGAGTCAGCGTCGGTGCGGTCTTGGGCGGCGAAAATGACGGTGACGCCGCTGCCCGAAAGCTCCAGCGCCTGTCCCCCCGGCAGGCCGCCATCAAAAACGACCGTGATCGGTTGCCTGAGCAATGGCTGTTGCCCGCGTAGAAAGGCCGCCAAGCGCTGTTCGTCATCGGCCTGGCTCAGATCGAGGCCGGGAATCAGCCCGCTACCAATGAGGTTGTGACCGTCGATGAGGTACATGAGCTGAGGGGGTGACAGGGTGAAAACAGTCAACAGTCAACAATCAACAATCAACGGCTGACTTGTAATGCTTCGAGTCGGACCAGCGCCTCGCGACTTGTCTACTTGTTTGCTTGTCTACTTGCCCGCCAAATGCCACTCCAGCACACTTTCCGGCTTGAGGTTGTCAAGCTGAAGATACCATTGGGCGGCGTCGAGCAGGGCCTGCTGGGGGATGAGGCCGATCAATTCGGCGTTCTGGATGCCGACGCCGAAGCGGGCGGCCTCGCGGCGCACGAGTTCGGTGACGCGGGCGAGTGGTGTTTTCGTGTAGTCAAGGAAGTTCATCGAGACCTGCGCCCGGCCTTCCACCAACACGCCCATCGCTTGCAGATAGCGCATCCCGCCGCTGGAATGGCGAACGGCCTTGGCGATGGCTTTGGCGATCTCGACATTGCCAGTGCTGAGATAGAGATTGTAGGCGATGAGGAATTGGCGGGCGCCGATGACGGTGGCGCCGGCCGGGCCGAGCGTGGCGGGGCCGAAATCGGGTTGGCGCTCGGGTTTGCCAGCTTCCAGGTCGGCTTTGAGGCCGGGGTAGTTGCCCCTGCGGATGTCGGCCAGCACCACGCGGTCGGGCCGGGCTGCCGCTTCGGCGTAGAGGTATGTGGGGATGCCCAGTTCGCTGCTGACCCGTTCGGCCAGGTTGCGGGCGAGGCTGACGCAATCGGCCATGCTGACGCCGCTGATGGGGATGAGGGGAACGACATCGGTGGCGCCGATGCAGGGGTGTTCGCCTTCGTGCGTGGTCATATCGATCAGGTCGGCGGCTTTGGCGATGCCGCGCAACAGGGCCTCGCTCACGGCTTCGGGGCCGCCAACCAGCGTCGCTACCGTGCGGTTGTGGTCGGCGTCAGAGGAGAGGTCGATGACGCGGGCGCCATCGACGCTGCCAAAGGCGGCGGCAATGGCCTCGATGACATCCGAGCGGCGGCCCTCGGAGAAGTTGGGAACGGATTCGATGATGATGGGCATGGGGCGGGGGACGGGTGGCGGGTGGCGGGGAACCTTGATTGTTGATTGTTGACTCTTGACTGTTGGCTACTGCCCTTTGTCCATCCGACCAGCTTGCCAAACACCCTTGTCTACTTGCTTCCTCGCCTACTTGCCTACTTCCCCACCTTCTGCCCTGGCGATTCGCTCCAGGATGGGCGGATGGCTGTAGGAAAACCAGACGAGCCAGCCGGGGGGTTCGGGGTCGGCGAGATTTTGGTTGGCCAGGCGGGTGAGGGCGTCGGCAAAGGCAGCGGGGCCGGGGCCGTGGGCAAGGGCGTAGTGGTCGGCGGCGCGCTCTTGCCGGCGCGAGATGCCGTTGAGCAGGGGCGAGCTGAGGATGCCGAACAGGGTCAGGGCCAGCATCAGCCAGGGGAAGACGGAAAGATCGGCCGGGCCGGCGTAGCCAAAACGGGCAACCGCCCAGGCGACCACCAGCCCCGCCATCCAGAAACCGGCCAGCCCAACCGCCGCCGAGATGAGTAGCCCGCGCCAGATGTCCCAATGGACATGGTGGCCCAGTTCGTGGGCGAAGACCGAGAGGATTTCATCGGCAGGGTAATGGTCGATGAGGGTGTCGGCCAGGACGATGCGCCGGGTGCGGCCCAAACCGCTGAGCCAGGCATTGGCGGCTGTCGTCTTGGTGGAGAGGTCGGTGCGAAAGACGCCTGCCACCTGCGCCCCGGCCCGCGCCGCCAGCTCGCGCAAGCGGGCGGCCAGCGGCTCATCGTCGAAAGGTGTGAACTTGAGGAAGAGGGGCATGATCAGCACCGGCGCCAGTTGGGCCAGCACCACCGCCAGGGCCAGGTAGAGCAACCCCATCCACAACCACCAGGTGGTGGGGGCGGCGGCCAGCAGGCGGTAGAGGATGAGGACCATGGGCAGGCCGATGACGGCGCCAACGGCCAGGCTCTTGGCCTGGTCGGCAAACCAGGCGGGCCAGGTCTGCACCGAGAGCCGGTAACGGACGGCGCGAGTATGCTCGACCATCTCCAGGGGTAGCGAAAGCAGCATGGCGGCCAGCCCAAAGCCGCTGACATAGACCAGCACTTGCAGGTCGGCGTTGGCCAGGTTGGCCTCGACCCACACCACCAGCGGGCGATGACAGAGCGTCCACCAGACCAGGAAGAACGCCAGGCTGAGCGCCAGATTGATGGGGATGAGCCGGCGTCGCTCGCGGGCGTAAGCCCGGGCCAGGGCCACACGGGCGGGGTCGAGTTGGGGGCGGGCCGAAGCATCTTCCATGCTGGCATTGTAGCATAGGGTAAATGACCCATATGCAAATGGGGTGGTGGGATGGGTGTTTTGGCTGATTGAAAGCGACGAACAGAGGCGCGAGACTGAGGACGAAATCAGGCGTCTTTCCTTCTGTGTGAGATGCGCCGCCACGAGATAGGAGGCTACCATGTACGCAATCGATTTCGATGGTTTCCTGATGCTGATGGGCTACATGCTCGTGCGTCTCATTGTGCCTGTGCTGTTGATGGCCATCCTCGCCAAGTTCCTGCAAGCCATCGCCCCCCAGACACCCTGACGCCCCCCCCGCCATCGCTGCCATCATCGCTGTCACGGCGGAGACCTGAACCCATGTCGAATTCCTTTGCACACATCCAGATCAGCATCGTCTTTGCCTGCGCGCTGACGGTGCTGTTCTGTTTGGGGGCCGGCAGCACTGCCCTGGCTGCAGTCGGCCAGCCGGGGTCGGAGCCTTGCGTCGAATGCCAACTGGCCAGCACCCCCTCAACGCCGCCCTTTACACGCCCCACCTGTTGGAATGGTTCTCCACCGCCGGCATCCTGGCCGCGGCCGCCCTGGCTTGGTGGCTGGGGTGCGGGTGTTGGCCGTGTTCGAGAAGTAGAGTAGGCGGGTAAACAAAGAAACAAGGGCAGATGGCAAGCGGCGGTACCAAGCCTCATTTCGCAATTCCCAATTCCGACTATGGACACCCTCCTCGATATCCTCGTCATCCTCGGCATGTTCTTCCTGCGGCTGGGCGTCCCACTGCTGCTGGTGGTCGGTGTGGGTTACCTGCTGCGGCGGTTGGACGCCCGCTGGGAGGCCGAAGCCAGAGAGCAGGTGGGGAATGCCACCCGCTCTACCAGGCCAGAACAACGTCCGGGCGCAGGGCAACCGGCGCCCGCCCGCCCCCGCCCGCGCCCGCTTCCCGGCGGCTGGCCGCAGCCCCAACGCTTGCCCGTGTTCGCCGGCGGTCCTTCGGCGACGGATGTCTTCGGGCAGCCGTGCTGGGCGATCAATGGCTGCGACCCGGCTGCTCGTGAGGGCTGCCCTGCCTACCACCAGCCCGGAAGCCCCTGCTGGCTGGCCCGCTATCAGGCCGAAGGTCACTTGCCCGCAGGCTGCCCCGACTGCGCCATCTACGCCGCCACCTCTGGCGTGGGTCCGTTGACAGCCGAAGGTCAGCCCGCCGCGGGGCAGTGGCTGCAATAGTGGGGGCCGGTAGGCCGGTAGGTCGGTAGGCCAGTAGACCGGCAGGCCAGTAGACCAGTAGGCCGGTAGGCCAGTAGACCAGTAAACCGGGAGTCCCGCCCGGTTTCCCGCTTTCCTGGTTTCCCGCTCTCCCGGTTTCCCGCTCTCCGTGTCTTTGACAGGCGGGGCCGATATGCGTAAAATCTCACGATTGGCCGCCACAACCTGGCGCTGGATGCCGGGCAGGCGGCTTTTTTGAGCCTAAAACGACGCCAAACGCGAAGACACAAAGGACAAAAAGAGAATACAAAGAATTTGTCGTGTCTTTGTGTCCTTCGAGCCTTCGTGTTCATTATTCTTTGGAGGATGGATGAAAGTCTATTCCAGCGACAAAATTCGCAACATCGCCCTGATGGGTCATAGCGGCGCCGGTAAGACATCTTTGGCCGAAGCCCTGCTCCATGCCACCGGCGCTACCAATCGTCTCGGCCGGGTGGAAGACGGCACCACCGCTACCGACTGGGACGAAGATGAAATCAAACGCAAACAGTCGATCAGCCTGGGTCTGGCCCCGTGCGAATGGCAGGGCCACAAGATCAACGTCCTCGACACGCCCGGCTATCCCGACTTCGTGGGCGAGGTGATCAGCGCCTTGCGCGTGGCCGAGGCCGGCGTCGTCGTCATCGATGCCGTGGCCGGGGTGGAGGTGGGGGCCGAACTGGCCTGGCAGTACCTCGTACAGATGGGCAAGCCGCGTTTTCTCTTGATCAACAAGATGGACCGCGAACATGCCAATTTCGAGGCCGCCATCGAAGCGGCCAGGAAGACGCTGGGCGGCAATTTTGTGCCCGTGCTCTTGCCGGTTGGCAGCCAGTCGAGCTTCAAGGGTGCGGTTTCGGTGCTGGATGGCAAAGCCTATTTGGGCAAGGATGGCAAGGCGGGCGAGATGCCGGCGGGCATGGCCGACGACCTGGAAGCAGCCAAGAGCGCCGTGGCCGAAGCGGCTGCTGAGAGCAATGACGAATTGCTGCTCAAGTATCTGGATGGCGAACAACTGAGCGCTGGCGAGATTGCCTCCGGCCTGACCGCAGCCATCCGCAATTGCACGGTGACGCCTGTGCTGTGCGCATCGGCCACCACCGAGCAGGGCATCCAGGTCTTGATGAACACCCTGCTGGCCCTGACGCCCTCGCCGCTCGAAGCTGGCCCCTATGCGGCCGAGCAAAATGGCGTTGACATCGAACTGAAGGGCGAGACAAGTGGGCCGGTGGCGGCCCTGGTCTTCAAGACCGTGGCCGACCCCTTTGTGGGCCGGATCACGCTTTTCCGCCTGTTTAGCGGCTCGTTGCACGGTGATGTGCGCCTGCACAATGTCCAGAAGCACGGCGATGAGCGCCTGGGCCAGATTTTCACTTTGCGCGGCAAAGAGCAATTGTCACTCGAGGGCCTGGCCCCCGGCGACATCGCCGCCGCCGCCAAGTTGGGCGTCACTGCCACCGGCGACACCCTGGTGGAGAAGGGTAGCCATATCATCCTGCCCCCGCCCGCTTTCCCCAACCCGTTGTTCAGCGTGGCCGTGGCGCCCGCCACCCAGGCCGACAGCGCCAAGATCAGTTCGGCCCTGAACCGCCTGGTCGAGGAAGACCCCACCCTGCGCTGGAACAATGACCCCAGCATTCGCCAGCTCATTCTTTCAGGCATGGGTGATGTCCACATCACCATCGCCGTCAACCGTCTCAAGAACAAGTTCGGCGTCAATGTCGAGACCTCGGTACCCAAGGTCTCGTATCGCGAGACGGTGTTGCGCACGGCCTCGTCGATGCACCGCCACAAAAAACAGACCGGCGGCGCCGGCCAGTTTGGCGAAGTCCATCTGCGGGTGGAGAGGGGCGCCGAAGGTACCGGTCTGACCTACACCTGGGAGGTATTCGGCGGCGCGATTTCGTCCAGCTTCCAGCCTTCGATCGAGAAAGGCATCCGCCAGGTGTTGGAAAACGGCCCTCTGGCCGGCTATCCGGTCGTGGATGTGGCGGTGGCCGTGTTCGACGGCAAAGAGCACCCGGTGGACTCGAAAGACATCGCTTTCCAGATCGCCGGCCGCGAGGCGTTCAAGAAGGCCTTCATGGATGCCGGCCCGGTTTTCTTGGAGCCGATCTACAGGCTCGAGATCACCGTCCCCGAAGGCAACATGGGCGACATCCTGGGCGACCTCAACACCCGTCGGGCGCGTGTGCAGGGTATGGATACGGTGCGCGGCCGGAGCGTGATCACGGCCGAAGCGCCTTTTGCCGAGTTGTTGCGCTATGCCAACGATTTGCGCTCGATGACACAGGGGCGGGGCATCTACGCCATCGAATTCCTGCGTTACGAGCCGGTGCCCAGTCATCTGGCCCAAGGCATCATTGCCAGCGCCCAACGCGAGCGCAAAGAAGAAGAAGAAGAATAGCATCGGCCCATGCACATCCGCGACCTGCGCCGCAAACTGCTGTGGGGTGTCTTTTTTGGCATCCTGGTGGCGGCTGGACTGGCGCTGTGGGGCGACGCGCGGGCGTT
The DNA here is from genome assembly GCA_964460135.1 of uncultured Caldilineales bacterium. Taxonomy (GTDB): domain Bacteria; phylum Chloroflexota; class Anaerolineae; order J102; family J102; genus SSF26. Next base: position 7,066 of record CAYWPZ010000119.1, read on the forward strand.
GGTCGCGCATTTGGCTTCGTTCGACTGGCGCCTGGCGCCCCTGATTCTGGCGCTGACGCTGTGCAACTACGGGCTGCGCTTCCTGAAATGGCAGTGGTATCTGCGCATCATCGCCGCCACCCTGCCCTGGCGGCGCAGCCTGGGCATCTTCTTGGCCGGGTTCCCGATGGTGCTGACACCGGGCAAGGTGGGCGAGCTGCTCAAGAGCTTCTTGCTCAAGGCCAGCAACGGCGCGTCCATCGCCCGTTCGGCCCCGGTCGTCCTGGCCGAACGCATCACCGACGGCCTGGCGATGTTCGTCCTCGCTCTGGCCTGGCTGCTCACCTTTTCGCGGGGTGAGACGTCGACCTGGGTGGTGGTGGGGGTGGCGGCGGCAATGCTGGTTTTCGTGCTGCTCACGCGCTGGCGGCGGTTGGTGGGGTGGGGTCTGGCAGTTTGGCGGCGGCTGCCGCTGGTGGGCCGCTTCGAGCCGTTTCTGGCCGCGGCCTACGAGAGCACTTTCGATCTGTTCGGGTTGCGAAACCTGGCCCTGTCGGTGGGGTTGGGTGTGGTCTCGTGGGGCTGCGAATGTCTGGCCTTGTACTTCACCCTGGTGGGGCTGGGGCAGACGCCGGGACAGGATCTGCTCCTGGTTTCCACCTTCACCCTGGCTACCTCCACCCTGATCGGCGCCGTCAGTTTCCTGCCGGGCGGCCTGGGCGCGACCGATATTTCTCTCACCGGGCTGCTGGTGGGGCTGCTGGGCCTTGCGACGGGGATGGCCGTGGCGGCGACGTTGATCATCCGTTTCTTCACGCTGTGGTTTGGCGTCGGCGTCGGTCTGGCGGCGATGCTGATTGTGTTCCGGCAATTGGGCGTGGGCCAAGAGTCGGAGATCATGGCGCCGGAACTGCCATCGCCGAGCCTGGCCGGGAGTGGCTGAACATGGTTTCGATTTCTTCTACGCGGTGGCGGGTTGAGTTGCATTGCCACACCATGTTCTCGCCCGACTCGCTGACCAAGCCCCAGGCCATCGTCGCTGCCTGTCGCCGGCACGGCATCGACCGCATCGCCATCACCGAGCACAACAACATCGCCGGCGCCCTGGCCGTGCGCAGCCTGGCCCCCGAGCTGGTGATCGTCGGCGAGGAGATCAAGACCACCGCCGGCGAGATCCTGGCCTGGTTCCTAAGCGAGGAGGTGCCCATGGGCTTGACGCCTGAGGAGACGATCCGCCGCTTACGCGGGCAGGGAGCGGTGATCAGTCTCTCGCACCCGCTCGATCCCTCGCGCGGGAGTTCGGCCATGGGGCTGGGGGCCACGCTGGCCATCATCGAGAAGGTGGACGCGCTGGAGGTGTTCAACGCCCGCTGTCTGCGCCCTGACCCGAACGAGGCCGCTCGCCGGCTGGCCGAGGACTTCGGCAAGTTGATGCACGCCGGCTCGGATGCTCACACCGCCGGCGAGATCGGGACGGCGGTGACGCTGATGCCGCCCTTCGACGATGCCGAGAGCTTTCGCCGCAGCCTGGCTCAGGCTACCATCGAAGCCCGGCTGAGCGGCGCCCGCGTGCGTTTCTTCTCGCGCTACGCGGCGATGGTGAAGGGGGGGAGGAGGGAGTAGGGAGGAGTAGATAGGAAACGCTCGGTACGCACAGGTCATTTCGCAATCCGCAATTTGCAGTTCCCAATCCGCCTCGCTCATGTCTTCGCTCATTCCGCTTTCGGTTGTGGCGGCGGTGGTTCCGGCCATCGTCTATGTGGCGGCGGTCTGGTGGAGCGACCGCTATGAACGCGAGCCAGGCTGGTTGTTGACCATTACCTTTCTCTGGGGCGCGATCCCGGCCATTCTGCTGTCGGTGGCGGGGGCGGTGCTGTTGCAGGGGCCGCAGGCGGTTTTCGACACCGGCCTGCGCCATAGCTTGCTCCATGGCGCGTTGGTGGCGCCGGTGGTGGAGGAGATTGCCAAAGGGCTGGCGCTGGTCGGGGTCGCCGTCTTCTTCGCCCGCGAGATCGATAGCGCGCTGGACGGGATCATCTATGGCGCGCTGGTGGGGATCGGCTTTGGCATGACCGAGAACTTCCTCTATTTCTTGCAGGCGGCCATCGAGCAAGATGGCGCCAACTGGCCGGTGGTGGCGTTTCTGCGCACGGTGGTTTTCGGCCTCAACCATGCCTTCTACTCGGCCATCCTGGGCGCGGTTCTGGGCCATGCGCTAACGACCCGCCCCAGCGTCGGCGGCCGCTGGCGCATGGCCCTGATGGGTCTGGCCGCAGCTATCGTTGTCCACGGCCTTCACAACCTGGTTTCGCTGCTGACACCGTTTGCGCCGGCCTTGTTGCTGTTCGACGTTCTGCTCAGTTGGGGCGGCGTCTTGGTGCTGGTCATCATCATCGTCGCGGTTTGGCGCAAAGAAAAGGGCTGGATCCGCATCTATCTGGCCGATGAGGTGCCGGCGGTGCTGAGCGAGGATGGTTATCGCTTTGCCCAAGGCGCGGCGCAGCGGTGCGGGGGCTGGGTGGCATTGGCCGGCGGACGCGGCCGGCGCTGCGCCCGTATCCAGTACGAGTTCCAGCATGCCGCCACCGAACTGGCTTTCCACAAACACCGGCTCGACCGCGCCGGCGCTGATGCGGTCGCATTTGACGAAACGACGCGGTTGCGGCAGCGGCTGGCCCGGTTGGATGCGGCTTTGGTCGAGACGTTGGCCTGACCGGAGCTGGCGGTGAGGCGTCGGTTCGGCTTGGCAATGCTGCAAGCCTGTGTTAAGCTCCGCCAAGTCACGTTGCATCGGTTTGCCATTCGTCCCTTTCTGGAGGATTCTCGTTGAAGCTCACCACCCTACGCGCTGTCGTCTTGATCGTACTGCTGGCCCTGACGCTGGCTGCCTGCCGCGACCGCGGCGATAAGGAACCGACCGTCAATCCCGGCTCGCCGGCCAGACCTACCTTGGCCATCGGCACCCCCGCTCCTACGCTGGCCCCCGGCAATCAGACGCTCACCTCACCGCTGAAGTCCCCAGGTAAGTAGAACGGCTATCCGACGGCGCTCGTGGGGCCGTCGGGCGCTTTTGGGGGCCGAGAACTGCTGGCCAAGACCCCGGCAACGGCGCCAGCTGGCGCCGTTGCCGGGGTCTTCTGTTGTCATCGAGTGGTGGCCGGCGCCAGGATGCGCCCACCGCTGGCGCGGGTCTCAGCCATCCAACCGTTCTGTCCTTGCCATTCTACATTCCACCACACCAGGCCATCGGCCTCGGCCGGGCCGCCGACGATGAGCAGGCGCTCGCCCTGGGGGACGAGGGCGAGACGGTCGCTGGCAGGCTTGTTCTGGTAGCCGGGCGTCTTGCGCAGGTTGACAGGGCCGTCGTTGATATTCATGGCTGTGTCGCCGATCTGAAAGGTCTGCGGGCCGGAGGGCGTGGACAGGGGGAGGGGCGGGCTGGCCGTGGCCGTTGGCTCGGGTTCTGCCCCTCCGGCGGGCGCGAGGGTGGGGGTTGGCGCCGCCGGCTCAGGCGGCGACCAGGTCTCACCCGAACTGCCGCCGACGTTCAGCACCCGCATCAGCGTCGGCATCGTGAAGATGCCAACCGTGCATAGGGTGAGGCCAAAGAGAAGGATGCCGGCGCCGAGACCGGCGAGGAGGGGGTTGGGGGCGCGGGTAGTGGACATAGCGGCAAGGAGAGTAGAGATTGGTTATTCTACCGCGGCGGCGGGGAAGGTTCCAACGTGCGGGGGAAGCAGTGAGGGGGTCGCTCTGTGCAGGGCTATGCCTTGGGCCGGCCAGCCCCCCACCCACTTGCGCCTGGGAGGGGAAGCGCGATAATGGCAGAGAACGATGAAAGCGCTCGACTTGTTCGGCTTTGGCGTCCTTGCCCTGAGCGAATTCCTCCACGGCCCCAGTCCCACACCCTGTTCTGAGCCTGGCCATGCTGACAACGAATACCGAAAAACGTGCCGTTCACCCCCTGTCGCGCGCTGAATGGCGACAGTGGCTGGCCGAGCACCACACCGAAAGCGAAGGCGTCTGGCTGATCAGCTACAAGAAGGCGACCGGCCAGCCTCGCCTCGACTACGAGGAAGCGGTGGAGGAGGCGCTTTGTTTTGGCTGGATCGACAGCAAATACCGTGCGCTCGATGCTGAACGCTCGATGCAGTGGTTCGCGCCCCGTCGCGCCGGCTCGATCTGGGCGCGGTCGAACAAAGAGCGCGTGGAGCGGCTGCTCCAGGCCGGGCTGATGATGCCGGCCGGGCTGGCCAAGATCGAGATCGCCAAACAAGACGGCTCCTGGACGGCGCTGGAGGAGCTTGAGACCTTGACCATCCCGCCCGACCTGGCCGCGGCTCTGGCTGCGCACGCACCCGCCGCGCTGCACTTCGACGCTTTTCCTCGCTCGACCAGGCTTGCCATCCTGGCCTGGATTTCCAGCGCCAAGAGGCCAGAAACCCGCGCCAAACGCATCGACGAGGCCGCTCGTCTAGCCAGCCAGAACATCCGCGTCAACGAACAACGCCAGCCCGCGCCCACCACTTCATCATCGCCCCCGCGCTCGGCCTGAGACCCTGGCAACGCAATGCCCTGGGCCGCCCAGGGCCGCCCTGGGCCGCTCAGGGCCACCTCTGCTCACACTCATTAGGAGGAAACCATGCTCACTCGACTGTCCCATCTGTTTCATCGCAACGCCAAAGGCTGGCTGATCGTTGTCCTCGCCATCCTCGACTTTCTGTTCATGGGCGTCATCATGCCGCGGATACAGGCCAGCCTCGAGGCCTTGTCGGGCGGCGTCGGCCCCATCGACCTGCGCTTTTTTTCCACACCGGCGCAGATCCAGACGATGGTCGAGGCCTATGGCGAGGCGGGCCGGGCCTCTTATCGCCTGGTCGAATTGACTGCTGACATCCTCTATCCCATCGTCTACACGCTCTTTTTCGGTCTCCTCCTTTCCTGGCTGCTCCAGCGCGCCTTTGCCAGCGGCAGCAGCGCCCGTCGCCTGAACGTCGTCCCCCTCGCTGCCTGGCTTTTCGACCTGCTCGAAAACCTGGGCATCGTGACCCTGCTTTCGATCTACCCGAACACATCGACGCTGCTGGCCTGGGCGACGATTCTGTTCACGGTCATCAAATGGGTCTTCGCCCTTGTCACATTGGTGCTGATCATCTTTGCACTCGTGCTGGCAATCAGGAATCGATTCAGGAAACAATGACGCCGCCCACCCGCCGCCGGATTTCCTCGCGGACGATGGGCGCGATGCGCGTCCCCAGCAGTTCGATGGCGCGCATGGTTTTGTCGTGGGCGATGCTGCCCACGCCGAGCTGGATCAGAAAGCGGTCGTGGCCAAAGAGTTCATGCTGGAAGAGGATTTTGGCGCTGATCTCGTCCGGGCTGCCGATAAAGTCGGAGCCGCGCAGGGTGCGCGAGAAATCGAACTGTTGGCGGGTGAAGGGCGCCCAGCCGCGCTCGCGCCCGATCTTGTTCATCACCACCGCCAGCGAGGGAAAGTATTCGTTGGCGGCCTGGTCGCCGTCATCGCCGATGAAACCGTGCGAATTGATGCTGAGCCGCAGCCGGTCGGGGGCGTGTCCGGCGCGGCGCCCGGCCTGGCGATATAGGTCGGCCAGCGGCTGGAAGCGTTCGGGCAGGCCGCCGATGATGGCCAGGGCCATCGGTAGGCCCAGCGTCCCGGCGCGCACAACCGAGGCCGGCGTGCCGCCAACGGCAATCCATACTGGCAGAGGTTGCTGCACGGGCCGGGGATAGACGCCCAGGTTGGATAGCGGCGCCCGGAATTTCCCTGACCAGGTTACGCGCTCGGTCTGGCGTAGTTGCAGCAGCATCTCTAGTTTCTCGCCAAAGAGGGCGTCGTAGTCGTTCAGGTCATAGCCGAAGAGCGGGAACGATTCGATGAACGAGCCGCGCCCGGCCATGATCTCGGCCCGGCCGGCGGAAAGCAGATCGAGGGTGGCGAAATCCTGGAAGACGCGCACGGGGTCGTCGGAACTGAGGACGGTGACGGCGCTGGTGAGGCGGATGGTTTTGGTGCGGGCGGCGGCGGCAGCCAGAATGACGGCCGGGGCCGAAGAGACGAAATCGGGGCGGTGATGCTCGCCGATGCCGTAGACGTCCAGCCCGACCTCATCGGCCAGGACGATGGTCTCGATCAGGTTGCGCATCCGTTCGGCGGGGCTGATGAGGGCGCCGGTGCGCGGGTCGGGCGTCAGTTCGACGAAGGAATAGATGCCGATTTCGAACGCGGGCGGGGAGGGCGATGTGGACATGAGGCTCCCTGTGGGGGGTGTGGGCAGGGTGGGTGGGCAAACACTCGACCGGCCAGGGCTGTCTCTATATCAAGAAGCTCGATGATGTCGATCTGCCGACGTTGAGGCAGATGATCGAGCGAGCGGCGGGGCAGGCCAGGTGTGGCGCGGTGCGTGATATGGGTTCGAGTCGGTTGGGCGAGGTGGCACGAAGCGTTTTGCAGGTGACCACGATTTCTTTCCGACGGCCTCACCCCTTTTACGATATGTTCTGTACGACCGTCATTCCCACCATCGGTCGTCGTTCAGGCTAGATCACCATCTTCTCGGCCTCGCCTTCGGGCGCAAAGGGGCGGTCGGGCGCAAAGGGATTGTCGGAGAGCGACCGGGCGCCTGTCAGCAGGTCGGCCAGCAGGCGGGCGCCGCCGGGCGCGGCCATCACGCCGTGGCCGCTGTAGCCGGCGTTGACCCAGAGGCCCTCGACGCCGGGCACAGGGCCAATGAGCGGGTTGTGGTCGGGGGTCATGTCGTATTGGCCGGCGTGCAGGAAGACCTGAGAGCGCGGCAGCGTCTCGGCCACATCGCCCCAGAACGGGCAGAGCCGATAGACGCCCTCCAACATGCGGAAGGGGAAGTTCGGGTCGGGGCGCACATCGAAGCTGGGCGGGGTGGGCGGCTCTGGCTCGGCCCAGGCCAACGCTGCGCCCGGCCCCTCCGGCCGCCAGTGGGCGCCGGTGTCCTGGTCGATGGTCATGGGCGCCCAGCCGGGGATGAGGTGGTGTTCGCCGATGACCAGACGATGCCGGCGCACGGCCTGGATGGGCAGTTCGGCGCCCGCCATCTGCGCCGCCAGCCCGCTGAAGGGGCCGCAGGCGATCACTACCGCCTCG
>CAYWPZ010000120.1:0-14168 GCA_964460135.1 uncultured Caldilineales bacterium
GCCCTCGTCGATCAACCCCCGCCGCCGCCCGACCCCGACCGTTTCGACTTCAGTGCCGAGATGCGCCGCACCCGCTTGCAGGTCGATGAACTCCTGGCGGCCGGCAAGGTCGAAGAAGCCGAAGCCTACATGGAAGCGCGCCGCCAGATCTTCCTCCACAACGGCTATCCTTTGCGCAAACTCAACCAGGCCTACTTTGCCTTTCACGGCTCCTATGCTACCGGCGCCGCCTCCACCGATCCTATCGGCCCCAAACTACAGCAACTGCGCCGCCTGACCCCCGATCTGGCCACCTTCGTGGCTGCCGTGCGCGGCATCGCCCAACCCACCGACCTTGACCAGGTGTTGAGCGAGTGGCAGCGGGGGAGTGAGGAATGAGGAGTCACCAGCTCCGCGTTCATCCGCGTTCATCCGCGTACCAAATTCCTCACGGACATTGCACTACGCCTTGCGCCCACAGGCAGCCGCCACAGGCCGGGAACTCGTTGCCCACACAATCCTCCTCATTGCTCAGTGACATATCGCAGCCGCCGCAAAACGTGCAGGGTGGGAAGGCAAAACTCTGCACCCGCTGGCGGTAGGCCACATAGTCGGGGTCCAGCCACAGCTCCAGCAGCGCCCGCTGGCGCACATTGCCCACGACGTGTCGCTTGTTCAGCCGCGGCTTGCGGTGCAGGAAACTGGTGTGGGTGTGCATCAGCGGCCAGCACGGACTGACATCGCCATTCCAGGCAATCGTCATCGAGCCGTTTTCGATATAGTTGCAGACATCGTTGACGCCGCCCCAGTTGGCGCCGGCGTAACTGACATTGTAGCCGCTGTTGAAAGCCTGGAACAGCGCCTCACGCGTCAGCTCATTGAAATCCATCTTTGGCAGGCTCAGGTGCGGCACCCTAACCGAGGGCATGTAGGTGGTGGCCTTGAGGGTGCGGGTATACAGCATCTCCTCCTGCATCTCCGGCGAGATGGGAAGAACGTTGCTGACCGAAAAATACTGCGCTCCCAACCGTCGCCCCAACCTGAGCACCGCCGGCAAGTCGTCGATGTTTCGCTTCATGGCCACGAAGGCGATGCCGATCTCGGGCTGAGGCTGGTGCCAGCCCCGCCGTAGCCGCCGGAACCGCTCCATATTCTCGATCACCCGCGGCAACTCGGCCCCCAACCGCACGTCGGCGTAGCTTTCGGGCGAGGCGCCGTCGATGCTGACCCACAACAAATCCAAACCCGCCTCGATGATCTGCTTGCTACGCTGTTCGGTCAGCATCGTGCCGTTGGTGATCATCTCCACCCGCGCCCCTGCCTGCTTGGCGGCGGCGATCCAGGCCGGCGTGCGTTTGTGATACAACGGCTCGCCGATGCCGCCGAAATAGACGGTGGGTTGCTGTGCCAACGCCTTCAGCCCGCCCAGAATGGCCGCGAACGTCGCCTCTGCCATCCGGCCCATCGGCGTCTCCCAGGCATTGCGAAAACAGGTGCGGCAGGCAATGTTGCAGTCATCGGTTGGCTCGACATAAACTTTGGCCAGATGGGTGACGGGGCGGTGCAGCTTGAGGCCATTCTTCACTTCTTCCAGCCGCACCTGCGCGCCCGGCTTCAGTCCCAAGCGGTTCACCATCTCTGGCGGCAGCACCAGCCGGCCCTCGTCATCGACAAAGCCCCAGGCGGCCGTCTGCTGCGCCGCCCCGGACGAAATGATCATAAAGTTGTCGCCCTGGCTGGCGGCAGTTTTGTCATGGCCGTTGGCAGGGTGGTCGTTGGCCCCGTTGCCCGTGGGCGTGGCGGCGGGCGCGGCGGCGCGGTCGAGAAGTTGAATGGTGGGCATGGCGGGCTATCTTGTGCAGCGATTGTATCGATGGCGCCATCATAGCCCATCGCGCCCCCATCCTCCAACCTGAACCGTTCAAGAATCAGCAAAGAACGTGCGCTCTGCCATCTGCCCTCCTCCGCCGCTTGCACACTCGACCCTCCTTGTGCCATAATCCCCCTAACGGCCTTGCAGCCGTCCTCCTGCGCCATCCCAATCATCAGGAGGTGATGTCAATGGACTTAGGTAGTAAGTTCAGCGCCGTGGCATCACCTCGCACCAGCGACTAAGTGCCACGGCGCGACCAGCAAAGGGCCTCCCGGATAGGGAGGCTCTTTGTCGTTTCGGGCCAACAAAAACACCCGGTCTCGAAACGACCGGGTGGCTTGGGATGAAGAGGGTGACCACCGGGATTTGAACCCGGAACCTCCTGGGCCACAACCAGGCACTCTGCCAGTTGAGCTATGGCCACCATACTGCGCCGACTGCTGGCCCTGAAAGACCGTGACTGGGGGACCAGGACTCGAACCTGAACTAGAGGATCCAAAGTCCCCTGTCCTGCCAATTAGACGATCCCCCAAAGCGTACAACAGGTGCCGAGGCCCAGACTTGAACTGGGGACACCGCAATTTTCAGTCGCGTGCTCTACCAACTGAGCTACCTCGGCGAACATAGAAAGAGGGCTGAGGAATGACGGCCTGCTTGATCACTCAGCCCTCCTGGGTGCAGAGCGGGCGATGAGATTCGAACTCACGACCTTCTCCTTGGCAAGGAGACGTTCTACCGCTGAACTACGCCCGCATGAAACATCGAAATCGTCGGCGCTGGCCCGAAAGGTGGACCCGGTCGGATTCGAACCGACGATGTCCTCCTTGCAAAGGAGGCGCCTTCCCGCTAGGCCACGGGCCCATGGCCCCAACCGTCAGGTGAGTGCCGACGAGAGGACTTGAACCTCCACGACCTGGGGTCAACAGATCCTAAGTCTGTCGCGTCTGCCAATTCCGCCACGTCGGCCAGGCACGGCAACGGCGGACTGGCGCCAAACAAGCGGATGTACCCCCGATTCTGTTCCAACCGTCATCTCTCTCGCCCGGTGCGGGCGGCGGCGCCTGGCCTGCCGGGTGTGACCCGGCCTCACCGGCGCTCGCTGCGACGAGACCAAACCCAGGCCATCGGCCCGGACCCGGCCCACTCGCCTTGCTCCCAGTTGCACGCTCACCTAGCCGACCGTATTGCTACGAATCGCTGGTAGGCTCTTACCCTACCGTTTCAGCCCTGACCCGCTCCTGACGCTCCTTGAGAGCGCCGGCCGCTGGCGGGGATGCTTGCTGTTGTGGTTGTAGTCATCCGGCTGTTGCCAACCGGACGCCCTCACTTGCTGTTTCGTGAGGCAACCTGACCTTCTGGCAAAGGGTGTCCTTCCAGGGAAGGTTGTCCTTCTAGCGAAGGTGTGGGAGTCGGGAAGTTCCTCTGCCGGCCCAAAGCCAGCAGCGACGGTTCTCCGCTTGCATCCTGACGATGCCGTCTGGGTTGTTAACGAACGATGACCCGATCATAGCAGCGCGCAGTCTTTTTGTCAAATCGTCTGGGAATAGGGAACCGGCTGGCGCTCGGGCGAGCGGAGGTTACAGTGTCAATGACCAGATGTCGAGCAGGGTGAGCACGACCAGTAGAGCCAGCGCCAGCCACACGGGCCAGGCCGGCTGCACGCTCGCCTTGCTGCCCAGTTGGCGCTGCACGCGGGCGCGGGCGGCCAGCAGCCGCGCCAGGGCGACGATGGGGATGAAGCGCAGGCCCCAAATGTTGATCTCCGCCAGCGCCGTCGTCAGCGGCAGTTCGTAGACCGAACCATCCGCCAGCACGAGCGACCAGATGGCCAACTCGTGGTCAGGGTCGAGAACCCCCAGGATGGCGACCAGCGCCAGCGTCAGCGTGAGCGCCAGGGCCAGCAGCAGCCACGGGCTGCGCAGAAAGGAAAAGCTCAGGTCGAGCCTCGTCTGCCGGCGCTCGGTTTGGGTCAGGCGCTCGAAAATGTCGCGCTGGCAGTCTTCATAGTCGTTGACGATGCCCTCGACCGGCAGCATGCCTTCGCCGGCCAGCAACGCCAGCCGCGAGAACAAAGCGCTGGGCCGTCGCCACCAACACAAATCCATCTGCACGCATCGCTCCACCGCTTCCCAGGCCATCTCGTCCTGCCCGCTCGCCTGGCTGCGCACGATCCCGGCGGGCGTCGTGACGATGTAGGCCGGGCCGACCTCTGCAAAGCTGCCCCCGCGCAGCCGTCTGACGAACCACCAGCCGGCCATGGCATAGATCAATTCGTACAGCCAGAGGCTGAGCAGCGGGACAAAGATGAGCAGCCCCAGGTTGCCCAGCCATTCGAGCGGGCGGATGGCCCCGGCCGGGATGGTCGCCGCCCCCGCCTCAAGCGCAAGTCCCAGGCGTCGCACCTGCCCGGCCAGCAGATAGATCAGCAGATAGGCCAGGGGAACGGCGATGTACAAGGCCAGCCCCTGCAGACGCCGATGCAAGAGGCCGGGAAAACGGACGATGTAACCGCGGCGCTGCAGTCGCTGCTCGGCGGCGGCGATATGGGCGCGGGCGGTGGGGCCGAGCGGGGATCGTGCGGCCAGCCGGCGCATAAGCGCGAGGGCGTGTGTGGCCTCGATCCATTCGTGGGCGGCCAGGGCATGATCGATGCCGGCCGCGAGCGCGGCCACGGCGGCCTCGGTGTTTGCGCGCGCAGCCTCGGCGCGCCCCCATAGAAACTGCGTCCGGGACAGGGCGGCGTGGTCGGCGTAGCGCTCGAAGGCAGGTCGCGCCCGCTGCAGGCGCTCAACTGCCTGGTCGGGGTGGTTTTGGCTCAGCGCCGCCCGGGCCAGGGCAAGCTGCAACACCGCCTGCCGGTAAGCGTCCGTCTGCATGGCTGGTCGTGCGCCCAGGCCAGCAAAGAGTTTGTTCGCCGCGGCCCATTCGCCCAGGCGATGGCGCAGGTCGGCCAGCCGGATTTCGATATCGAAGCGAAGCTCTTCCTGGCTCTCTGCCGGGTCGGGGAGGGCCTGCTCAAGCTGCCGGGCCGCCTGTTCATAGTCGTCGATAGCCTGGTAGCAGAGGCGAATGATGAGCCAATCCTGATAGTTGCCGCCGAAGTAGAGGTTGGGCAAGAAAGCCAGCCGTCGCGAGAACCAGCGGTAGAGCCAGAAAGGCGCGTGTTGCAGACCCTGGAGCCAGCGAACCAGCCAGGGTCTGCTCTCGCCGGCCTCGCCCGGAAGCCCGCCCAGGCGCGTGGCCAGCAGCAGCACGGCGTCGCCCCGCGCCGCCAGCAGCCGGGCCGCCGCCGCCAAGTCGTGGGTGGCGACGAATTGATCCAGCGCCTCGGCAAAGCACGTGTGGGCCTCGTCTTCACGGCCGTTGCTGGTCAACAGCTCAGCCAGCGCCGCCAGGGCCTGGCCGCGCAAAGCTGGTTGGGCGGATGTTCGCAGCTGTTGCAGGCGCGCTTCCGCCGCCTCGTGGCGCCAGAAGGCCAGATCGACCCGCGCCTGCAAGAAGCTCAGCCACTCCTGCGTCCAGGCCTCTAGCGCCGGGCCGTGTTCGCCTGCGGCCCGGACTACAGCTTCGGCCGCGCCCCACTGCCGCTGCGCCGCTGCCCGCTCGAACGCCGTGCGCAGGGCGACGATGCTTTCCTCGCCGCCGGCGCCCAGCTGGTGATAGAGCGCCTCGCGCCCGGCTTCGTCCTCGCCCTCGCTCTGGCGGCGGTAATGGGCGGCGGCAATGCTGTGCCGGCGGCGATAGGCATTGGGGTCTTCGCTTTGGGCGCGCTGCAACAGCAGCGGGCGGAGCAGGGGCTGCACGGCAAAGCGACCGGGGCTGAGTTCGGCCACCAGCCCGGCGCGGCGCAGGCGTTCGATCTTCTGCTCTACTCTCGCGTCGGCGCCAAGCAGCGCCCGCAGCAGGCTGACGTCGAAGGCATGGGGCAGCGCGGCCCGGCTCAGGGCCTCGGCCAGGTCGGGCGGGGCCTGGGCCAGCCAGCCGTCCAGATAGTGGACCAGCGCGGCGCTAGGCTCAGGCTTTTGCCCGGCGCCGATGCGTGGGGCGGTCATGCCGTTTTGCTCCGGCTGGCGGCGTCTTCGTCATTGTCGGCCATGATGTCCAACAGGCCAGGGATGCCGGCGCTGACGCGGGCGATGACGGGGATATCCTCGGCGCGTCGGCCGCGCTTTTCCACCCAAAAAGCGGCGATGATGTCGTTTGGGAAAGGCGCCAATGGCTGGAGTTGGAGCCGATCACGCCAGGAGGCGGTCTCTTCTTGGAGGGGCACGCTCCGTCCGGCTGCCACTATCCATAACTTGTCGAATCCATCTGTGCCATTCCCCGTCCCCTCGAGATGAAGCCCCAGGATGTGCTGCCTGAGCCAGAGCTTTGCCTCAGTCGAGGCTTTTTCGAAGTGATCGATGAACAATACCAGCGGCTCTGTCGCCAGGGCGGCAGCCAGGGCGGCGCGAAAGGCCGTGCTGCGCCGCGTCTGTGCCTCGGCCTGGCCCAGGTCGAAGCCGCCGTTGGGGTTGAGGACGATGGTGGGGTTGGCGATGGTGATCTTGTCGCCGCCGACCACATCGCCGCCCACCTCGACCTGCCCCGAAAGGTTGATGCGATGGCCCCCGGCCGGGGCCGGCCCGCCGCCACCCAGCCAATTCATCAGCAGAGGCGCCGCGGCCACGGAGGCAAAGTCCTGCCGGATCTGGGTTTCGACTTGCTCCAGTTGGCGGGCGAAGACGCCTCCGATCTCGGTTCGCAGCTGGCGAATCACCTGGTCAGGCTGGTCAAGGGGCGCGCTGCTGCGAAAATCCAGCAGGGCGGTGCGTAGTTGGCGCTGCCGGCATTCATGGCGCAGGCGTTGCACCAGACACGATTTTCCCATGCCCTCGGCTCCCTGCAGCAACAGAATGCGTTGCGCGCGATGGCCCAGCATCCACTCGAAGGCGGCGAGGGGCGACTCACGGTTGACGAATTGGCGCAGGTCGCAAGTCATGGCGTCTCAACTGGCCTGGCACGCAGCCTTGGTCGACCAGTCCGGTTCCAGTAGCTGCTCCAAAAAACCACAGCGATGGCAGAAACAGCCGGAATTGTTGCAGTCCTTGCACCAGCGCGTGCCATAGAAGATGGCGGCGGTGGGGATGGCGGCGATGAAGCTGGCAGGGTCGTAGGCCACCTCCAGTTGTTCGACAACCTCGCCCCGGCCGTCCACCAGCCGGACGAACCACAGGTCTTCCGTCGCGCCGGGGTCAACGATTAGTCGCTGGATGTAGGGCCCTGGCCCGCCCTTCAGATCGGTCTTGCCTTCCACCACCAGCACGCCGATGTCGTAGCCGCCTTGTTGAGCCATCGCTTTCAGCTTCTCGAAATCGTCGGGGACGCTCTCCGGCCCGACCGGCGCCAGGTGTGTGATCTCGCCTTGCTCGCCCAGCCGCACGGCGCGAGCGATGTTGATGACCGTCCCCCGCGCCTTGAGCTGCTCGGCCAGCGCTTCGACCCCGGCGCGGATCAGCGGGTCGCCGGGGACCAGCTCGGCGTCGCCGATGGGCAGGGGTTCGCCGGGCGCGTAGGGGATCCAGGTCTCGACCGCGTTCAGGTTGTCAGGCTTGCTTTCTGCGCCCGGCAGGGCCAGGGGGGTGAGCACGGCGTCGATGATCTGCACCACCTGCTCGTTCACCTGCTTGTCGGCGGCGATGATGGCGGCGTAATCGATCCTGGCCTCGCCTCGCCATAGGGCCACGGTGGCCTTGTGGCCGGGCAGATTGATGTTGCTGGCGCTGGCCTCGGCTGCCAGCGTCGGGATGACCCGCTCGAAGGTGTGACCCGCCTCGATTTGCGGGCCGGCGTCTTTGGCGAGGACTTCGATCCTGACCACTTCCGGCGACATATGATAGAGCAAGACGACCTTGAGCAGGTCGGGCTGGTCGAGCAGTTGCGCCAGGGTTTCGGCGGGCAGGCGCTTGAAAGCCTCGTCGGTGGGCGCGAACAGGGTCCCCACTTCGTTGCCTGCCAGTAGTTCGGTCAGGCCGGCGTGGTCGATGGCCTCGAGCAAGATGCCAAAGCGACCCTGCTCGTGCAGCCAGTCCGCCAGGGTGGGCGCGGGGGTGGGGAGAGGCGTGGGCGTGGCCTCGACCGTAACCGTCTCGATCTGGGTGGGAGCCAGCGTCACAGCCGCCGTCGGCGCCCCAGGTGTGACGGCCGGCGACACCGGGGTGCAGGCCGCTGCCAGCCCCGCCAACAGCAGGGCGGCGAAAACAAGCGCAGAAGGGAGACGAAGCATGGTTGCCTCCTGAAGACTCACGGCGTCGGGCCGCTGATGATGGTTTTGTTGCCGCCCACAATATCGCCGGTGATGTGAACGGTTCCGCTGATGGTGATGGTGTTGCCGCCCGGCGCCGGCCCAGCCGTCTCTTGCTCTCGCTCCGCCCAGACCACCCCCTCCGGCGCCCGCATGAACAGAGCCGGGATGCCCCACTGACCCGCGTCCGCTTGCAAGAACATAGCCCGGCGCGCCTCGGTGATGGCGGCATCCACCGGCCAGCCGTCGGCCAGGGCGCGGTAGAACGTGCGGGCAAAGGCCACCGCTTGCGTATCGCGGATGGGAAACTGCATCGCCGCCACTGCCGGCAACCCGGCCCGCACCAGGGCCTGGGCTACGCCGGCATAGGGGTTGCCGAAGCCGGCGGCGGCGGTGTCGCAGGCGTTGAGCACGGCCAAGCCCACGCCCGAAGAACGCAACAGGGTGGCCAGGCGGCCGCCATCGACGGGATCGCCGCTGCCGTCTGCTTGCTCCAGGATGAGATAGCCGCTGGCGGTGGCGGCATCGTAGCTGCCGTGGCCGATGAAGTGGACCATTTGGTAGCCGCGGCGCAGATGATCTTGCAGCGATTCGAGGCTGGCGACGCCTTCGCCGACATCGATCTCTACCCGGCCGGCGGCAACCGCTGCCGCCAGGGCGGCCAGGATGTGTTCGCGCTCGCGGCCGGCGTCCAGGGCCGGCCAGTCAGCGGGCGTCGAGATCACGATCAGCAGGCGGACGGGATCGGAACCGGCCAGGGGCAGGGGCGAAAACGCCAGGGGCAGGTAGCGGATGATAGCTGTGCGCAGGTCGAGGGCGAGGAAGCTATCGTTCTCCGGGTCGTAGCAATACTCCCACGGCAGCGCCGCCAGTTCGGTCGGGTCGAGGCGAAGTCGCAGGCGCAGCCCCTGGCTGGGCGAAAGGCTGGCCAGGGCCGCACGGTAGAGTGTCCAGAGGGGCGGGGGCAGAAGCCGGTCGCGCAGCCATGTCCCCAGCGTCTTCAGGGTTTCGAGCGGCTGGCTGTAGGCTGTGAGCGATTCCAGCCCTTGCCCCAGGGCCGCGTCGTCGAGGTTGATCGTCACGGGCGCGGGCTGGGCGGTTTCGCCAACCGGCGACGCCAACACCTCGGCCAGGTACTGGTTGCTGTCATCCCGGCGCAGCCTGAGATCGAAGTTCTGGTAGTGCAGGCGATGCATACGAGCGGGCCCTTGTCCCGGTCTGAACGACTGCCGACGATGATTTCATTGTACGAATGCCCTCTGCCCTTTGTCAAAGCAGTGGGCAAGCACGCCCGTGCGAGGGAGGCGAGACGATAGATGCCGGACGATCAGCCCGCCTGGCCGCAGCTTTGCCATCGTCTCCCGCCCGGCGTCCATCGTCTGTTCAGGAGGAGCGAGGTCGGCGCAATTGACAGCGCCTTTCGCCGTCGGGTAACATAGCTGCATCGTAGACCAGCCATCATCCCTAAGGAGACGACATGGGCGTTCAAGACATCGCCACCCTCAAACAAGACCTCCGCCGGCAGATCCTATCCGGCGATACCAGCGGCTTGGCCGGGGCAAACCTGAGTTCGTTGGAACTGGCCGGCGCCGATTTCAGCGGCGCCCATTTGCCCGAGGTCAATCTGTGGCAGGCGGATTTGTCTTATGCCAGTTTCGTCGGCGCCAATCTGCTGGAGGCCGACTTGCGGGGTAGCAACCTGAACGGGGCCGAGCTGTCAGCGGCGATGATGCAAAAAGCCGCCCTCTTGCGCGCCAACCTGGAAGGCGCCACGCTGGTGGGGGCGCGGCTGGAACGGGCGGAGCTGGAAGAAAGCAACCTGCGGGCGGCGAACTTGCGCGGGGCCTTTTTGCGCGGGATCAACGGCCTGCACGCCGACTTTGCCGCCGCCGACCTTTCGCACACGGTGCTGAACGGCGCCGATCTGGGCCATGCGCGCTTGGGGCGAGCCAGCTTGAACGACGCCGACCTCAAGGCTGCCCGTCTGCGCCAGGCCGACCTTGCCGGCGCGCAGCTGATGCGGGCCGACTTATCCGGGGCCAATCTCAGCGGCGCCGACCTGTCGGGCGCCAACCTGTCGCGGGCGAATCTGCGCAAGGCCAACTTGGCCAACGCCGACCTGAGCGGCGCCGACCTGAGCAAAAGCGACCTCAGCGGCGCCCGCCTGAAAGGCGCCCTCCTGGCCGGCGCCCGCTATGACGCCCACACGGTCTGGCCCGCCGACTTCGATCCCAAAGCCGTAGGCGCCAAAGCAATCTGAGAACTGCGCCCATGTGCGGTCGTTTCACCCTCACCACCCCCACTCAGAACCTGGCGACGCTGTTCGATCTAGAGAGCGCGCCCTCGTTGGAGCCGCGCTACAACATCGCCCCCACCCAGGCGGTGGCCGTCGTGCGATTGAATCGAGAAGGCAGCCGGCGGGAATTCACGCTCATGCGCTGGGGGCTGATCCCCTCCTGGGCCAAAGACCCGGCCATCGGCAATGCCTTGATCAACGCCCGCGCCGAGACGCTGGCCGAGAAACCTTCCTTTCGTTCGGCCTTCAAGCGCCGGCGCTGCCTGATCCCGGCCGACGGCTTTTTCGAGTGGCAGAAGCTGGAGAAACGCAAGCAGCCGTATTTCATCGGGCTGAAGGATTACCGTCCCTTCGCTTTTGCCGGGTTGTGGGAACATTGGCAGGGCGGCGACGGCAGTGTGGTCGATAGCTGCACCATCATCACCACCACTGCCAACGAGCGGGTGCAGAGGCTGCACGACCGTATGCCGGTGATCTTACAGCCGGCGGACTATGCCGACTGGCTCGACGCCAAAACCCCGGTCGATGTGCTGCTTCATCTGTTGCGCCCCTACGCTGCCGAGGAGATGATCGCCTTCCCGGTCAGCGCCATTGTCAGCAACCCCGCCAACGACCTCCCCGCCTGCGTCACACCCCTGGAATCGAGTTGAGATGCCCTTTCTTCCCAGCCTGCTCGCCATTCTTCGCTGCCCGGCCTGCGCGCCCAACCCCGGCGACCGCGGCCAACTGACGTGGACGAACGCTGTCTGGCTGGTGTGCCAGACGTGCGATCGCAAATATCCGATCCGCGACGACATCCCGATCATGTTGATCAGCGAGGGCGACCGTTGGCAGAAGACAGCCCTGGCTGCTCTGCCGGCCCAACCGCCTGAACCCGCGCTTTGAGCACCTCCCTGCAACCCTATTTCGATTTTGCGGTCGAGACCGCCTGGTTGGCCGGGCGGTTGACGCTGGGCTATTTCCAGGCCGGCGTCCGACCCGACTTCAAGGCGGACGAAAGTCCGGTTACCACCGCCGACCGTGGCGCCGAGGAATTGATCCGTCGTCGTATCGAGGAGCGATACCCGGCCCATGCCATCGTCGGCGAGGAATTTGGGGTGAAAGAGAGCGCCGGGGCGACGTTTCGCTGGTTCATCGACCCCATCGACGGCACCAAGGCTTTCATACGAGGGCTGCCCATTTACAGCGTGCTGTTGGGGCTGGAGATAGAGGGCCGGGTGGAGGTGGGCGCGGTCTGTTTCCCGGCCCTGGGCGAGATGGTGGCCGCAGCCACGGGGCTGGGGTGCTGGTGGAACGGCCGGCGGGCGCAGGTCTCGCCGGTGTCTGATCTGAAACGGGCATTCATGGCCCATTCCGACGCTGCCAGCTACGAGGGCCTGGGCCGCGGGGGGGCCTGGGCGCGGTTGCAGGCCGCCACCTATCACCGCTCAGGCATGAGCGACGCCTACGGACATGCGTTGGTGGCCACCGGCCGGGCCGAGATCATGCTCGACCCCATCCTGAACGCCTGGGATTGCGGACCTTTCCCGGTCATCCTCAGCGAAGCCGGCGGCTATTTCGGCGATTGGTCGGGCCATGTGGGCATCTATGCCGGCGAAGCGATCTCGACGAACCGGAACTTGTTGGCGGCGGTGTTGGCGATGATCGCGGGCTGAGGGGCCAGGGTTGCAGGCCGTAGTAGCAATTTCATCGGGATCAGCCCCGGCGCAGCAGCCCCCAAAGCAACGCCAACGCTGCTGAGATGACAACCAGATAGCCGGTGGCGATTTGGGGGGCGGCGAGCACAAAAAAGACCGGCAGCAAAGCCTGAGCCAGCAACACGAACAGTGTGACTTGGGTGCTGGCGCGACGATAGAAGGCCTGATCCTGGACATGAATGGCCCCGGCCTGCACCTTGAGACCGCCGGCATAGGCGAAGGCGACGCCAGCGCCCAAGATCAAGAAGGATAGCCAGCGTGCAGTGGGATGGCCGAAGATCACTTGAACAAAGGCGCCGGTGAAAAAGAGGACGCCCACCGCCACCATCACCCCTGCCGCCGCGCCCGATAGCCGAAAGAGTTTGCGCCAGCGCCGCTCGCCGCCTGATGTTTCGCCCTCGGCGCCGCTAGGCGGCCAGACCAACAATAGATCACTGATCCATTGAGCCAAAATCAGCAGGGCCGCCTCCAGCCAGCGGCCGCTCCACCGGTCTTGGGGCTGCCAGGCAGCGGCCAGCAGTAGGGTGGCAAGGATGATCACGCCCGTCGCCTGTCGCGTTTCGGCCTGCTCGAAGGGCCGGATGACTTGGCCGACGGCTTCGACAAAGCGCTGGGCCCAGTCCTCGACCGGAACGCCTGCCTCGGTCTCTCGCCGCTCCTCTGCGATTGCGCCGCCGCCGGCCTTATTCGCCAGTTCCGGCAGCCAATGGGCGATTTCCTCGTCGTGCAGCGCGCCCTCGTCGGCTGCTTTCAGCAGGCGGTTGGCTGCCGCTACTGAGTCCAGCGCGCCGGCTTGGTGCAAGACCCGACACAAGGCCAAGAACGTGTCGCGACCCCTGGGCAGGGTCTGGCCGCGACACCAATACGAGACCGTCTGCTGGTTGATGCTGATCTTCAGCGCCTCACCCACAAGGTCGGCCAGCGCCTGTTGCGTCAAATGGGCGCGACGACGGGTTTGATCCAGTTCTCTACCAAAGTCCGGCCACTTTCTTGCCATACAAACAGCGCTTGTGGGGTATACCAACATCAGCCGCTAGAAGGCAGAACGTCGATCTGCTACAACGGGGATGCGCCTGCAGACGCAAATCGCAGAGTCAACCAACGAGCAAGCGAGTGCTCCCGGGATGAGGTAGCTACCCACTCGACGAAGCTCATCACTTTCCCTGCGGAGGTGTGTGATGAATCGTCGCACGAGTTCTCGTTTTCGCCAAACGGGGCGCGGCAAACTGGCGCTCGCCATCCTGCTGCTGGGCCTGGCTCTGGGCAGCCTGGGTCTGGCCGGGCCGGCGGCTGTCGCGGATGACGCCACCCCCACCCCAACGCCTGTCTCTCAGGGCAGCGGCAACGGCACGGGCGGCGGGGGTTGAGAGGCTATTGGGTCTGGCGGCGGCTCTATCTGTTTCTGAGCTGCCGCCAGGCTCTGCCGGCATTTCCGCAGCAGCTCCTGCCGGGTGACTTCGGCCAGGGCGGGGTCGTCCTCGATGGCCGCAGCCAATTGGCGGAGTGTGCGGCAGGTGGCGGCCACATAGAGCGGTTTTCTCATCTGCAGACGCTCTGCCAGCGCCTGCTGGAAATGTTCATAGGCCAGCTCATAGTCGCGCAGGCCCAGGTGGGCTTCGCCGAGGTGTTGGTGGGCCATGGCCAGGCGATCCAAATCGCCGCTGGCTCGCGCCTGTACCAGAGCGCGGGTTGCCAGTTCTTTGGCGAGCTGGTAATCGCCGCGGGCGTAGGCATTGAAGGATTGGTTGAGGTCGGCGCGGAGCAGGCCGGAGGGGTCGTTGGCCAGCTGGTAGTAGCGCCGCGCCGCCTCGTGGTGTGGGACGGCGTCGTCGTGCTGGGCCAAGTCATCGAGCGTCATCGCCAGGCCGCTCTCGGTCAGGCCGCGCAGCCAGGGATGGTCCAGCTGGACGGCGACGGCGATGGCTTCTGTGAACGCAGTCACGGCTTGTTCGAACTGGTCGCAGGTGTAATACAACTCGCCCAAGTTGTTGCGGATGGTGCAGACGAGAACCAAATCTTCCGCCGCTTGCGCCGCCGCCA
>CAYWPZ010000121.1:0-13903 GCA_964460135.1 uncultured Caldilineales bacterium
CCCCCTTCGCATCCTTCGCGCCCTTCGCGCCCTTCGCGGATCCCCCCTGTGCAATTCGCCCTCAACTACTCGCCCCAAGCCGCCGACCTGATTCAGGCCGGCCGGATCGACATCGACCTGTTCAAGTGTCCGCCCTGGGCCGAGATGACCGCCGTCGCCCAGACCATCCGGCCCGTCTATGTCCATTTTGGCCTGCAGGTGGGCAGTGGGCGCGGCCTGGTGACGGCCAACGGCGACAAACAAGCCGCCAACTGGCATGAGATCGAACACTGGCTGCAAGCCACCGCTACCGGCTTTGTCAACCTCCACCTCGAAGCCACCGTCGCCCAGCACCCTGACATCCCCTTCGCCTCGACCGACGACAAAGACGCCGTCGCCGTGAGCGCAGCCTACCATCGCGATGTAATGGCGGCCGTAGCCCAATTCGGGGCCGATCGAGTCATCGTCGAGAACAACCACGGCAACAACACCAAAGCCATCGCCGCCGGCATCCTGCCCGAGGTCATCGCCGGCGTAGTCGCAAGCGCCGGTTGCGGCTTCCTCTTCGATCTCGCCCATGCCCGCCTGGCGGCTCGGCGCCTGGGCATGGACGAAGGCGATTACATCGCCCGGCTGCCGCTCGCACGCACGCGCGAGCTTCACCTCACCGGCCTCCAACCCTTTGGCGGCCCCTGGGACGAACGCATGCGAGCCAACGGCGTCGATAAGGCGCGCATCGCCCGCTACCAGGGCCGCTGGCTCGACCACCTGCCGTTGACCGAGGCGGACTGGCCGCTGATGGCGTGGGCGGCAGCGGAGATTCGACAGGGAAGATGGGGCCGGCCGGAGATCATCGCCGTCGAATGCGGCGGCGTCGGCCCGCTTTGGCAGGCCCTGACCGATGCCGACGCCCTGGCCGAGCAAATCCCGCCCCTGTGGGCCATCTTCGGCCGGGAGAGCAGGGCATGAATGCTGGCGCGGGCCTGCTGCGGCTCGTCCTGGCGCTGATCATTTTCGTTCTCGGCGCCCAGGCCGGTCCGCTGCGCGCCGCCCCCGGCGACCTGCCGGCGCCAACCCTCTTTCTGCCCGTGCAAGCGCACGCCGCCCACATCGGCGAAGCGCCGCAAGCACTCATTTTTGCCTTCGTCCCCGATGGCCTGGCCGCCAACGACATCGACGAAGCCATCGCCCTCCAGAACCGGGGGCGAAACCCGATCTGGTTGGCGGGCTGGCAACTGAGCGACGGCGAGGGGACGGTGACACTCCCACCCCTCACCCTGCCGGCCGGCGGGCTGATCTGGTGTGCGCGCGCCGCCAGCGCCTTCCGCCGCGGCTGGGGCTTTGCTCCAGATTGCGAGTACGAGACCGACAGCGACCCGGCCATCCCCGATGCCAGCGGCCGGGCGCCGAACCTGAACAATGCCGGCGACGAAGTGCAACTGCTGGGGCCAGACGGCGCCGCCATCGACGCCGTCCCCTTTGCCGGCAGCGCCGCCGCCCTGCCGGGATGGACAGGCCCCGCCCTCCCCTTCTACCAGGCCAACCCCCGCTTTGGCCGCGAGGGGCAGGTCTTCTACCGTCTCTTCGACCCGGCCACCCTGCTGGCCCTGCCCAACAACGGCGCCGCCGCCGACTGGGCGCAGGGCAACACCGACCCGGCTCGCGGACGCCGGGCCGCCTACCCCGGCTGGGACTGGCTTACCTTCTCCCGGCCCGTCACGGCCCGATGGTCGCAGCCGCCGCTGGCCTACCTCCTGGTCGCCCCCGACAACACCTACGGCGCCCTGGCAGCGCTGCTGACTTCTGCTCAGACCAGCATCCACCTGCAAGTCTACGAACTGCGACATCCCGGCCTGGCCCGCATCCTGGCCGAGCGAGCAGCAGCGGGCGTCGAGGTCAGTCTGCTGCTGGAGGGCGGCCCGACCGGCGGGCTGGAGGATGCCGAGCGGTGGGCGGCCCAGCAGATTGCGTCGGCTGGCGGCGTCGTGCGCTTCATGGTCAACGACGTGGGCGCGGCGAATGATCGCTATGCCTACATGCACGCCAAGTTCGCCATCATCGACGACCGCACCCTTCTCGTCAGCACCGAAAACCTCAACCCCGACAGCTTCCCACCCGACGCCGCCGACGGCGAGACCTGGGGGCGTCGCGGCTACGCCGCCATCGTCGTCGATCCCGTGCTCTCCGCTGGCGCCGAGGCCATCTTCCAGGCCGACAACGACCCCGCCCACGCCGACATCTTCGCCTGGCAGCCCGACCACCCCAACTATGGCGCGCCGCCTCCTGGCTACTCTCCCCCCACACCGGCCAACCAGAGCGGCTATGTCGTCCGCCAGTCGGCGCCGATCGCCCTCTCCGACCTCGGCCAGGCTCACCTCTTCACCGCGCCCGAGGCCAGCCTGACCCCCGGCCCCCTGCTCGACCTCCTCGCCCGCGCCCAGGCCGGCGATGTCATCTACGCCCAGCAGCTGTACGAGCATACTTTCTGGGGCGGCGCCAACGCCACGGCGCAATCAGACCCAAACGTGCGCCTCGAAGCGCTCATCGCCGCCGCCCGCCGCGGGGCTACCGTCCGCCTGCTGCTCGACAGCTTCTTCGACTACGGCTCTGACCCGCGCGGCAATGCCGCCGCCGCCGCCTATGTCAACCAGATAGCGCAACAGGAGGGTCTGAACATGGAAGCGGCAACCGGCAACCCGGCCGGAGGCGGCCTCCACGCCAAGCTGCACTTGCTGGCCCTCGGCGCCGAACGTTGGCTAGTGCTCGGCTCTGCCAACGGCGGCGAGGTAAGCAACAAGCTGAACCGCGAAATGATGCTCGCCCTCGAATCGGCCCAGGCCCACGCCGCCCTGGAGCAGATATTCCTCGCCGATTGGCTGGCGAGCCAAGACAGCGACAGGATGACGCCATGACCGCCGACCCCACCGGCCGCTTCTCGCTCCGGCGCTTTGCCTGGCTTTCCATCGCCGCCGCCCTTCTCACCATCGTCCTCAAGGCCGTTGCCTACTTGCTCACTGGCTCGGTCGGGCTGCTCTCGGATGCGCTGGAATCGTTTGTCAACCTGGCAGGGGCGCTGATGGCCCTGGCCATGCTGACTGTGGCCGCCCGCCCCGCCGACGAAGAACACCCCTACGGTCATGGCAAAGCCGAGTATTTCTCCAGCGGCGTCGAAGGGACGCTGATCCTGGTCGCGGCCGCCGGCATCATCTTCGCTGCCCTGCCGAGGCTCATCTCCCCCCGGCCTCTGGAGCAACTGGGGCCGGGCCTCATCGTCTCGCTGACGGCCTCATTGCTCAATTTGGGCGTGGCGCTCATCCTGTTGCGGGCAGCCCGAACGCACCACTCCGTCACCCTAGAAGCCAATGCCCACCACCTGCTGGCCGATGTCTGGACCTCGGTGGGTGTGCTGCTGGGACTTGGGGTTGTGGCGATCAGCGGTTGGCAACGACTGGATGCCATCGTTGCCCTGGTTGTGGCGGGCAACATCATCTGGTCAGGGCTGCGCATCGTGCGCAAATCGGTGCTGGGACTGATGGACACGGCCCTGCCGGCTGATGAGCTAGCTGCCATTCAACAGGCGCTGGAGCGGGCGCGGCAAGAAGGCGTGCAGTATCATGCGATGCGCACACGCCAGGCAGGAGCGCGGCGCTTCATGTCGGTACACGTGCTGGTTCCCGGCGACTGGACGGTGCAGCGCGGCCACCAGATGCTGGAGCAGATCGAGGCGGAGGTACGCGCGGCCGCGCCGAATACCACCGTCTTCACGCATCTGGAAGCCATCGAAGACGAGGCATCGTGGGCTGACGCCTGGCTCGACCGCAGGGTCGGATCGTCGTGAGGGCCAGAGAGCAGCCGCACATAGAAGCAACCGGCGTCACCGCCGATACGGACATCCAATCACCAGCATCGACGCATCGCCATCATCCTGGCGCCTCCCCACCAGCACACCGAACCCATCCATGAGCCACCGCACCGAATCCGACCTCCTCGGCCCCATCGCCGTCCCCGCCGGCGCCCTTTGGGGCGGCCAGACACAGCGCGGGATCCAGAACTTCCCGCTTGACGGCCAGCGCACCATCGGCAGCTACCCCACCATGATCGCCGCTTTGCTTTTGATCAAGAAAGCGGCTGCACTCACCAATCGTGACCTCGGCTTGCTGAGCGCCGAGCAAGCCGAGGCCATCGCGACCACGGTCAACCAACTTTTGCAGCAGCCTCAGCCCGACCTTTTCCCTGTTCATGCCCTGCACGGCGGCGGCGGCACCTCGGCCAATATGAATGTGAACGAGGTGCTAGCGAATATAGCCGAGGAACGGCTGGGTGGGCGGCGGGGCGAGTACCGTCTCGTCCATCCCAACGACCATCTCAACCTGAACCAATCGACCAACGATGTCTATCCCACCGCCTGCCACATGGCCATCATCCTGCAGTGGCCCTCGCTGCGCCGCGGCCTCGACCGGTTGATCGCAGCCCTCGACGCCAAGAGCCGGGAATTTCAGGATCACCGCCATCTCGCCCGCACTTGCTTTCAGGATGCGGTGGACATCGCGCTCTCCGACTTTTTCAGCGGCTATGCCGGTTTTCTGCGCCGCAAGCTCGACCGCATTGGCCAGGCCGTGGGGCGCTTGTACGCCGTCAACCTGGGGGGATCGATCATCGGCCGGGCCGAGGATGTGCCGCCGGCCTACCTGGAAGCCATCGTCCCCAACCTGCGGCTTGTGACCCGCGACCCCAACTATCACCAGGCGGCCAATCTCTTCGACGCCGCCCAAAACCCTGACGACCTGGCCGTGGTCTCGGCCCATTTGGATGTGCTGGCGCGGGGGCTGATCAAGATCGCCAACGATTTCCGGGTGCTTGGCTCCGGCCCCGAAGCCGGGCTGGGTGAGTTGCTCTTGCCGGCGGTGCAACCGGGCAGCTCGGCCATGCCCGGCAAGGTCAATCCCGTCATCCCCGAGTTCCTCATCCAGCTCTGCTTCCGGGTGATCGGCAACCACGCCATGTGCACGGCGGGCATCGACCACGGCGAACTCGACCTCAATGTCTGGGAGAGCAGCATGGTCTTCGCCGTGCTCGAAGCGATGGAACTGATCGAGACCGGAGCTACGGTCTTCGCCGAACGCTGTGTGCGCGGGCTGAAGGCGAACGCCGAAATCAACGAATGGCACAGCCGCACGCTCATCCCCATGCTGGCCACCCTGGCCCGGCAGTACGGTTATTCGGCTGTGACCCATGCCTACAAGGAGGCGGACGGCGATGGGGAGAGGATGAAGGTGTTGTTGGCGGAGTGGTCGGAGAGATCGTAGACACAAGTACGATTTGCGTCCAGCGGTCGTTCGAGTGAGTAACCCCACCGACTTGGCGGCGATCCCGTCCAAAGTCATGCGATCTTGCTCGCCACATCCCCCATCCGAATCCTCCCCGGCCGGACGACCCTGGCATTGACCCCGCGCAGGTTGAGTTCCCTGCCCACGGCTGAATTGACGAACTTGAGCGCATCGGGGCCAAAGCGGGCGGAGAATTTGGCGCAGCCGCGATGGGGCTGGTCGGTAATCGCGATGATGGCCGAACCGAGCGCCAACTGCGTCCCCGGCGGCAGATTGTCGACGCTGAGGTCCAGATCGAGGAAAAGTTGATCGCCGGCCAATTGCCAGCGGCCGGCGTCTTGCGCCAGCAGCGCAATCACCCGCGCATTCATAATGTTGAGCTGCATATCGGGATGGGCCGAGCCATCCGGCATCCGAGAACTCCCGCGCCTCTTCCAGTTGTCCCCCACCAATCCCTGCTCCAGGTCGAGCTCGCCCTCGAGCAGCGTTTCTCGCTCCTCGACCTCCGGGCGGCGCACGATCAACTCCAGCCGGCCGGCGTCTTTGGGCGACCGGCGGATGTCGTCCAGCCCGGCCGCCAATTCTGCCATCGTCAAGTATTGGAATGCAGTCACGATTTCGCTCCTTTGTGCGGTGACGGTGTTTTCAGGCCCGCAGTGGGCGGCGGCATTCTAGCCTGCTTTGGCATGGCGCGCAACGAACACAAAGCGGCCTGGCGGTTTGGCGGCTGGCGGTTTGGCGGCTTTCGGATTTTGACAGCGCACCCTTACCTGCGTATACTCCCGCCCAAGCCTGTTCACGGCCCTCAGTCACCCTCATGAACTTCCTGCTGACCGTCGTCAAGTGCTCCAAGTCCAACAAGCCCTCCCACGCCTGGGATGGCCTTTTGCGCTTGGGATAATGATCGAAGCCCACCGCCGCACAAGCCCTGCCAGGCAACACAGCCAGGCGGGGCTTTTTGTTGGTAATTGGTTATTGGAGATTGCGCCCAATTACCAATTACCAATCTCCAATAACCACCCTCATGTCTCACCCCACCAAGCGCACCAAGAAGCAGTCCCCTGCCCCACCGGACCGGCGGTCCGAGTAGGCTGCTTCGGCGCACGATGAAGTCGTCACAGCCCCTCCGCCCCGCCCGGCGAGAGGGGTTTTTTGTTATTAGTGATTAGTGATTGGTGATTTCCCCCAATAACCAATCACTAATAACAGATCTCACCCCAAGGAGCCTCCCATGACCCACCAAACCACCACCTGCCCCGAATGTGATGCCACCCTCAGCCTGACCAATCCCATCATCGGCGAAATCGTGCCGTGCAGCGAATGCGGCGTCGATCTCGAAGTCATCGCTCTCGACCCACTCCGGCTCGAACTCGCGCCGGAAGTAGAGGAGGACTGGGGCGAATGACATCCGTCGCTCTCGTCGTTTCCCGCATCCGCGTGGAAGAGAAATTGCTGCTGGCTGCGCTGGAGGCTGCCGGGGCCGAGGTGCAGCTCGTCAACGACGACGCCCTCATCTTCCCCATCGGCAGCGCCCACCCACCCACCAGCCCCTTCACGGCCGACGTGGTGCTGGAGCGCTCGGTCAGCACCGCGCGCGGGTTATACGCCCTGCGCCTGGCCGAAATGGCCGCTGTGCCGGCCGTCAATCGCTACGCCACCGCCGCGACCTGCGCCGACAAACTGCTGACCACCGCCGCCCTGGCCGAGGCCAACATCCCGCAGCCACAAACGCGCGTCGCCTTCACGCCCGAATCGGCGCTGGCAGCCATCGAGGAGATGGGCTATCCGGTCGTACTCAAGCCGGTGGTGGGGTCGTGGGGCCGGTTGCTGGCGCGCATCAACGATCGTGACGCTGCCGAAGCCGTGCTCGAACACAAAGAGACGCTCGGCTCCTACCAGCACGGCATCTTCTACATCCAGCAATTCATCGCCAAGCCCGGTCGCGACATCCGCGCCTTCGTGGTGGGCGACGAGACCATCTGCGCCATCTACCGCCAATCGCCGCACTGGATCACCAACACGGCGCGCGGCGGCCAGGCCAGCAATTGCCCGGTCACGCCCGCCATCGACCGGCTATGCCAGGAGGCGGCGCGGGCGGTGGGGGGCGGCGTGGTTGCCATCGACCTGCTCGAAGACCCCGACCGGGGCCTGTTGGTCAACGAAGTCAACCACACGATGGAATTCCGCAACAGCATCGCCACCACCGGCGTGGACATCCCGGCGCGGGTGGTGGAGTATGTGCTCAAACAGGCGAGAAGTAAGTAGTTATTGGAGATTAGTTATTGGAGATTGTTTATTGGCTGTTTACAGATAAGCGGCACAATAACCAATAACCAATAACCAATAACCAATCTCCGGCCCCCAATCTCCAACCATGACCACACCCACACGCGTTTCCATCGTCGGCGCATCGGGCTATGGCGGCGGCGAATTGCTGCGATTGCTACTGGCCCACCCGCAGGTCGAGGTCCTCCAGGTCACGTCCGAATCGCAGGCCGGGAACTATGTGCACAGCGTGCATCCCAACTTGCGGCCGTGGGGCGGGCGGCAGCCCCTGCGCTTCACCGGCGTCAGCGAGCTGGCCCCGTGCGACGTGCTCTTCCTGGCCCTGCCACATGGCGAAGCCCAACGCCGAATCGAGCACTTCGCTGCTGTGGCCGAGCGCATCATCGACCTTTCCGCCGATTTCCGGCTGGCCAACCCGGCCATCTACCGCCAGCGCTACGGCGAAGACCACGCCGCCCCTGCCTGGCTGCCCCGCTTCGCCTACGGCTTGCCTGAGATCAACCGCGATGGAATACGCAAGACGCGCTACGTCTCCGGCGTCGGCTGCAACGCCACTGCTTCCTTGCTCGCCCTGCTGCCGCTGGCCCGCGTCGGGCTACTGCGGGCCGACCGCCCGATCGTGGTCGATGTCAAGGCCGGTTCGTCCGAAGGCGGCGCCTCGCCCAGCCTGGCCTCGCACCACCCCGAACGCGCCGGCTCGGTGCGCTCGTTTGCGCCCACCGGCCACCGCCACGAGGCCGAGGTCAGCCAGGCGCTGGGACGAGATGACATCCACCTTTCCGTCACCAGCATCGAGCTGGTGCGGGGGGTGCTGGCCACAGCCCATGCCTGGGTGCAGCCCGGCCTGGGCGACAAAGACATCTGGCGGGCGTACCGGGCCACGTATGGGCAAGAGCCGTTCGTCCGCATCGTGCACGAGCGGTCGGGCATCTACCGCCACCCGGAACCCAAGCTGGTGGCCGGGACCAATCTGGCCGATGTGGGCTGGGAAGTGGACGCCGCCTCGGGCCGTTTCGTCGCCCTCGCTGCCATCGACAACCTGGGCAAAGGCGCCGCCGGCACGGCGGTGCAATGCCTGAATGTAATGATGGGGTGGGACGAGGCGGCGGGTCTGGCGTTCACGGGATTGCATCCGATTTGAGTGTTTTGGGTTCCGGTTCCGGGCTCCGAGTTCCGGGTTCCAGACCCTCATTCGTCACGAAAGACCATCAAACTCACTCTTTTCAAGCGAATTCCCGATGAAACCACTTGTGATCAAAGTCGGTGGCGGCGCGAAGGTCGATGCCGAGGCCGTGTGCGCAGATGTGGCGGCGCTGGCCGCCGAAGGGCTGCCGGCCGTGCTCGTGCATGGCACATCGGCGGCGGCGGACGCGCTGGCCGCGCGCGCCGGCGTGCCTGTGCGCCAGCTGGTCTCGCCCTCCGGCCATGTCAGCCGCTACACCGACCCGGAGACGTTGGAACTGTACGTGGCCGCCGCCGCCGGGCAGGTGAACAAACGTCTGGTAGCGGCGCTGCAAGGCTTGGGTTGTGATGCCGTCGGGCTTTCGGGGGTGGACGGGCGCTTGCTCTTGGCCGAGCGCAAAGAAGCGGTGCGGACGGTAGAGAACGGCCGCCAGCGCATCGTGCGCGACGATTTTACCGGCAAGCTGGAAAGCGCCAACGCCAACCTGCTGCGCCTGCTGCTGGGCTCGGGTTACACGCCGGTGGTGGCGCCGCTGGCCCTGGGGCGCCAGGCCGAACGCCTGAATGTAGACGGCGACCGGGCGGCGGCGCTGATCGCGGGCAGCCTGGGGGCCGAGATACTGGTCATCCTCAGCAACGTGCCGGGGCTATTGGCCGACTTCCCCGATGAAGCCAGCCTCGTGCGCCATCTCTCGCCCGACCGGCTGGAGTGGGCCGAGAATCTGGCCGCCGGCCGCATGAAGAAGAAAATCCTGGCCGCGCGCGAAGCCCTGGCGGCCGCTGTCCCCACCGGGATCCTGGCCGATTCCCGCCGCCCGCAGCCCATCCGCGCGGCGTTGAGTGGCGAAGGGACGGTTATTGGAGATTGGAGAGTTGAGATTGGGGGTGCGCCATGAGCGACAATCTCCAATCTCCAATTCCCAATCTCCAATCCCCAATAGCCAATCTCGAATCCCTCCACACCTCCGGCGTCTACCCCAAACGCCCCCTGGCCATCGTGCGCGGACAGGGCGCGCGGCTGTGGGATGCGGACGGGCAGGAGTACATCGACTGCGTGGGCGGGCAGGGGTCGGCCAACTTGGGCCACGCCCACCCGGCCATCGTCGCCGCCATTGCCGAACAGGCCGCCCGGCTCATCTCCTGCCCGGAGATTTTCTACAACGACCGCCGGGCCGAGTTGCTGGCGGCCCTCACCGCCGCCGCCCCGGCCGGGCTTAGCCGGGCCTTTTTGTGCAACTCCGGCGCCGAGGCGATCGAAGCCGCCATCAAATTCGCCCGCCTGAGCACCGGTCGCAAGCAAATCATCGCCACGATGCGCGGGTTCCACGGCCGCACGTTGGGCGCGCTTTCGGCCACCTGGGAGCCAAAATACCGCCAGCCGTTCGAGCCGCTGCTGCCGGGCTTCTGCCATGTCCCGTTCGACGACCTGGCCGCGCTGGAGCAAGCCGCCGGCCCGGACACCGCCGCCGTCCTCGTCGAGATCGTGCAGGGCGAGGGCGGCGTGCGTCCGGCGACGGCGGCGTATCTGGCCGGGGCGCAGGCGCTGTGCCGCCAGCGGGGGGCGCTGCTGATCGTGGACGAGGTGCAGACGGGCTTCGGGCGCACGGGCAAGCTGTTTGCCTGCGAGCATGTTAGCCTGGAACCCGACCTGTTGGCGGTGGCAAAGTCGATGGCGGGCGGTCTGCCCATGGGGGCCTGCTTAATCGGCGAGCGCGTGGGCGAACTGGAACGCATGAGCCACGGCAGCACCTTTGGCGGCAATCCGCTGGCCTGCGCCGCCGCCCTGACCGCGCTGCAAGTTCTGCGCGACGAGCGCCTGCCCGAACGCGCAGCGGGACTCGGCGACTACCTGCTGGCCCGACTGCGCGCCATCCCCTCGCCGCTGATCCGCGAGGTGCGCGGGCTGGGGCTGCTGGTCGGGGTCGATTTGAGGATGAAAGTCACGCCCGTGCTGCAAGCCCTGCAAACGCGCGGCGTCCTCGCCCTGCCCGCCGGCTCCACCGTCCTCCGCCTGCTGCCGCCGCTGGTCATCACCCGCGAGGAGATTGATCTCGTCGTCGAAGCTATCGCCGCAACAATCACTTCTTTTTGACACGAATGACACGAATTGGACGAATGTGACGAATTTTTCTATTCGTGCCATTCGTTCATTTGTGCAATTTGTGAAAGATCACCTTCTCGCTTCACGCCTACCCAAGCCCTCGGCCAACATCGCCGTCACCAATGTGTTGAGGCTGACTCCTTCCTTGCAAGACAAATAGCGAATTTTCTGTCAAACCATCCACCGGAGCCAACCATGTCCCTGGAAAATTACCACATCATCGAATCCACCCTGCGCGAGGGCGAGCAGTTCGTCGGGGCGCAGTTCAGCGCCGAGCAAAAAGTGCGCATCGCCCACGCCCTCGATGAGTTCGGCGTGGAATATCTGGAACTGACCTCGCCGCTGGCCTCGCCCGGCAGCTTGGCCGACCTGCGCACCATCACCGGGCTGGGCCTGCGCTCGCGCATCCTCACCCACATCCGCTGCCACAAACACGACGCCGACATCGCCCTCGAAACGGGCGTGAACGGCGTGGATGTCGTCATCGGCACCTCCTCGCAGCTCCGCCAGTTCAGCCACGGCAAAAGCATCGACGAGATCATCGACCTGGCCGCTGAAGTGCTGGTGTGGATTCGGCAGCAAGCGCCCGGCATCGAGTTGCGCTTCAGCACCGAGGACTCGTTCCGCAGCGAGGAGAAGGAATTGCTGCGCGTCTATTTGGCCGTGGACAAGCTGGGGGTGGTCAACCGCCTGGGCATCGCCGACACGGTGGGGATTGCCACGCCGTCGCAAGTCGGGCGGCTGGTGAGCACCCTGCGCCGGTTGACTACCGCCGACATCGAGTTTCACGGCCACAACGATTCCGGCTGCGCCGTGGCCAACGCCTTTGCCGCGCTTGAAGGCGGGGCCACGCACATAGATACCACCGTGCTGGGCATCGGTGAACGCAACGGCATTACGCCGCTAGGCGCGCTGGTGGCCCGGATGATGACCTGGAACCCCGAACAAACCCGGCAGAAATATCGCCTGGAGTGCCTGCGCGACCTCGAGCTGCTCGTAGCCGACATGGTGGGCGTCGACATCCCCTTCAACAACCCCATCACCGGCTTTTCGGCCTTCACGCACAAGGCTGGTATCCACGCCAAAGCCATCCTCAACGCCCCGGAGACCTACGAGGCTCTGAACCCCGCCGACTTCGGCCTCGGCCGCTACATCTCCATCGCCCACCGGCTCACCGGCTGGAACGCCGTCAAGGCTCGCGCCGACCAGCTCGGCCTGGCCCTGAGCGACGCCAAGATCAAGTCACTCACCCAGCACATCAAGACCCTGGCCGACGAAAAAGCCCTCTCGCTGGACGATGTCGATGAACTGCTGCTGCACTGGGCCGGGCAGGCGTAGCAGGTCGCAGGTCGCAAGTGGCAGGTCGCAAGTGGCAGGTCGCAGGTGGCAGGCGGCTTGTCCTGAGTGAAACGAAGGATCGCAAACGTCGTTCAATCTGCAATCTCCAATCTCCAATCCCCAATTACCAATTCCCATGCCTTCCACCTTCGCCGAAAAAGCCCTCGCCCGCGCGGCCGGCCTGACCCACGCCGCCGCCGGACAAATCCTCGATGTCCGGCCTGATGTGGCCCTGAGCCACGACAACACCGCCCCCATTGCCCGCATCTTCCGCGAGTTGGGCGTCGAGCGCGTGAGATATCCCGAGCGCCTGGCCGTCACCCTCGACCATGCCGTTCCTGCCCCCACCACGCAGCACGCCGCCAATCACGCCGAGGTGCGGCGCTTCGTGGTCGAGCAGGGCGTGCAGAACTTTTTCGAGGCCGGGCGGGGTGTGTGCCACCAAGTCCTGAGCGAGGAAGCCGTCGTCTGGCCGGGACAGGTCATCCTGGGGGCCGACAGCCACACCACGCATTTCGGCTGGATGGGC
Organism: uncultured Caldilineales bacterium; assembly: GCA_964460135.1. Lineage (GTDB taxonomy): Bacteria > Chloroflexota > Anaerolineae > J102 > J102 > SSF26. Next base: position 12,743 of record CAYWPZ010000121.1, read on the forward strand.
GCGTTCGGCGCCGGGGTGGGGCGCAGCGAGATGGCGGCGATCTGGGCGACGGGCGAGCTTTGGCTGCGCGTGCCCGAGACGATCCGCATCGAACTCGAAGGCTCGCTGCCAGCCGGGGTCACGGCCAAAGATCTGGGGCTGTGGCTGTTGCGCGAGATCGGCGCCGATGGCGGCATCTACCAGTCGATCGAGTTCGGCGGGCCGGGCGTTGCCAGTCTGAGCGTGGAAAGCCGCATGGTCTTGCCGAATTTGATGGCGGAGGCGGGCGTGAAGAGCGCGTACCTACCGCCCGACGAGGCCACGTTCGACTGGCTGGCCGCCCGGCTTTCCGCCCGGCTTTCCGCCCGGCTTTCCGCCCGCGCCGGCTGGTCCCTGGCCGATTGCCTGGCCCGGCTGCAAGCCTCCGCCCTCTACCCCGACCCCGGCGCCACCTACGCCGGCCACCTGACCTGTGACCTCAGCCGCATCGAGCCGCTGGTCGCCTGCCCACACAGCCCCGACAATGTACGCCCGCTTGCGGAAGTGGCAGGGACGCCGATCCAGCAGGCGTTTTTGGGGACGTGCACCAATGGCCGGATCGAGGATTTGGCCGAGGCGGCGCGGGTGCTCGGCCACGGCAGCGGCGACATCAAACGAGTGGCGGCGGGCACGCGGCTGCTTGTGATCCCAGCATCCAGCCAGGTCTATCGCCAGGCGCTGGCCGCCGGTTATATCGACACTTTCCTTCAGGCCGGGGCGATGATCGGTACGCCGGGCTGTGGGCCGTGTATGGGCAATCATATGGGCATCCCGGCGCCGGGCGAAGCGACGATCAGCGCCGGCAATCGCAACTTTCGTGGGCGCATGGGCACGGCCGAAAGCGATGTCTATCTGGCCAGCCCGGCCATCGTTGCCGCCAGCGCCGTGGCAGGGAGGATTGTGGGGCCGGAGGGAGTGGCAGGTGGCAGGTCGCAGGTCGCAGAGCCTGTCCTGAGTGAAACGAAGGATCGCAGGTTGCAGGTGGCAAGTGGCAGGTCGCAAGTGGCAGGTGGCAGGTCGCAGGTCGCAGAGCCTGTCCTGAGTGAAACGAAGGATCGCAGGTTGCAGGTGGCAAGTGGCAGGTCGCAAGTGGCAGGTGGCAGGTCGCAGGTCGCAGAGCCTGTCCTGAGTGAAACGAAGGAT
>CAYWPZ010000122.1:0-6640 GCA_964460135.1 uncultured Caldilineales bacterium
CACCAATTCCCCCACATGGACGCCCACCCCCACCCGCACGCCTACCACTTCCCCCACCTGGACGCCCACCCCCACCCCAACACCGACCCCGCTGTTCATCTTCAGCGGCCAGGTCGTCGTTCAGCCCTCCACACCACTGGTGGGGTATAACTATGTGCGGCTATGGGGGATGAATGCGCTGGGCTACCGGCAGCAGTTCCTGGCCCTGATGGCGACGGATCCCGGCGGGGGCTTCAACTGGCAGGCGACCGACCCGACTCGCTACCCGGCCTATGAGATCGATCTGGGGCCGGTGAACGAATGGCTGAACTATGCCTTCGTCTCGGCGGCGGCGGGGCCGGGCGGCAGCGTCATCGACGACCACACCGTCCGCTACCCCTACCTGGGCGACCGCGCCTACGGCGGCGCTCTGTTCACCGTGCGTCTGACCACCCCGACGCCTACTTCCACCCCCACAGCCACGCCCACACCCACGCCCACCACCGATCCGCCGCAAGCGCCGCCGGTATTCAACGTCAACACCACCAGCGGGCAGAATGACGGCGCCTGCACAGTCTCGAACTGCTCGTTGTCCGAGGCCATCGACGCCTCGAACAACACGGTCAGCGCCCAGGCAAGCAGCGCCGCCAACAGCATCGTCTTCAGCCAGATGCCGGCCGGGGCCATCCACCTGAGCGGCGCCCTCCCCGTGGTCGTGAAAGCGGTCAGTATCGAGGGCGACACGGGGGCGAGCGGCAAGGTCGAGATCGACGGCAGCCAGGCCGGGGATGGCGATGGTCTGATCATCGACGGCAGCGGCAGCACGGTGCAGGGGCTGGTCATCCACAGCTTCAGCGGCAATGGCATCGTCCTACAAGGCGGCGGCAGCCACACGTTGCTGGGGAATTTCATCGGCGTCTCTGCCGACGGCCAATCGGATAGGGGCAACGGCGGGGCGGGCATCGTCGCCCGCGGCTCCAACAACAACGCCATCGGCGGCATCACGTTGGGCAGCAGCAACCTGGTTTCGGGCAACGGCGGGCCGGGCATCGTGCTGGAAGGCGGTCTCGGCAATCGCATCCTGGGCAATTTCGTCGGCGTCGACGCCGAAGGCGAGGCGGCAATCGGCAACGGCGCCGGCGTCCGCCTGCTCAACGCCGCCGGCGCCATCATCGGCGACGCCAGCAGCGGCGCCCGCAACTTGATTGCTGGCAACGAGGGCAACGGGATCGAAATCGTGGGCGGCAGCGACAATGTCATCGTCGGCAACATCATCGGGCTGAATGGGACGGCAACCGGCCGGCTGCCGAACGCCACCGGCGTCGTCATCGACGGCAGCCAGGACAATCTGATCGGCGGCAATCAGACCGGGGCCGGGAACACCATCGCCGGCAACAGCGCTCACGGCATCTTGCTGCTGAACGGCGCCGGCGGCAACCGCATCCAGGGCAATTTCATCGGTACGAATCTGGTGGGGGCCGACTTCGGCCAGCCGCTGGATGGGGTGCGCGCCCAGGGCGGCTCGAACGGCAATCTGATCGGCGGGCTGGCCAGGGGCGAGGGCAACACCATCGCGTTCAACGACCGGGCCGGGGTGGCGGTGGAGGCCAGCACCGGCAACACCATCGCCGGCAACCTCATCTACGGCAACGGCACGGCGGGCATCGACAACCAGGCGGGCGGGAATCAGGAAGCAGCCCCGCCATCGCTGGCGGCGGCGGTCGGGCGCGAGGTCTCCGGCCAGGCGGCGGCGGGAGCGACAGTCGAGGTCTTCGGCGACGACGGCAGCCAGGGCCGCTACTTCCTGGGCCGCACGCAGGCCGATAGCTTCGGCCATTTCGTACTCACGGCCGGGCTGAGGGGCAAGCAGATCACGGCCACGGCCACCGATGCCGACGGGAACACCTCGGAGTTCGGGACGGCGATCAACCGCCATCTGCCCTGCAACGACCTGTACGAGACCAACGACGACTGGACCCAGGCCGCAAGCATGGTTCCTGGCCTGGACTACACCGGCTTCATCTGCGACGCCAATGATGTCGATTTCTTCAAGCTGCCCGTAGCCGGACTGCGGCGCGGGTCGGTGGTCACTTTCAGGCTCAGTGGCCTGCCTGCCGATTTCGACCTGGTGCTCTTCCGCCCCACCAACATCCCCTCCGACATCCTGGCCAACGACCTGCCCATGACCCAGATGAGCACCTATGACGTGCCGGTGCAGTCGCTGCCGCTGCAAAACGTGCCTTTGCAGAATGTGCCTTTGCAGAATGTCCCCCTGCAAAACGTGCCCTTGCAGAACGTGCCCCTGCAAAACGTGCCCTTGCAGAATGTCCCCCTGCAAAACGTGCCTCTGCAGAATGTCCCCCTACAAAACGTGCCGTTGCAGAATGTGCCGCTGGTGGGCTATTCTGTGCAGCCCGGCCCGGCCGACGAACAGATCACGGACGTGGCCATCTACGCAGTCGACCATTACTATGTGGCGGTGGTGGGGCACAACGGCAGCTCGAGCGCTGAGCCATATCGGTTGCGAGTCGAGCTTTTGCCCCCCGCCCCGCCCGCGGCCTGCTCCCGCACCTTCGTTTATGAAGGGACGCCGGGCAATAGCTATGCACCCTGGTCGGTCGACCAGACCCGCACGCTGATCCTGTTCCCCAAGCGGCGGCTGGAGCGGATCTATGGCCCGGCCGAGGTGGCGCCCCTGGCCGCGGCCCTGAGGCAATTGGCCGAGCACGAAACGGTCAGGGGCCTGATCGTCCCGTTGGAAAGCTATCAGCCGCTGGAAGACAGGTATAACGAATGGGACGATGGCCGCGTCTGCGTGCCCGAAGCCGCCAACGAGGTCGGCTACGAGATCAAGCTGCTGGTCGGTAGCCTCATCGCCTCTCACCCCGGCATCGAAAACCTGGTCTTGGTCGGCAACGACGAGGCCATCCCCTTCCGCCGCAGCAAGGACATTGTCGCCACCTCGAACGAATTCGAGTACACCGGCCAGCTCCTGGTCGAGAGCGACACCGCCCTCTACACCGCCTTCTTGCGCGGCTACATGCTCAGCGACGACTACTACGCCGATTTCGAGCCGACGCCCTACCGCGGTCGGCCGCTGTATGTGCCCAACTATGCCCTGGGTCGCCTGGTCGAGAAGCCGTCCGAGATGGCCGCCCTGGTGCAAGAGTATCTGGCCCGCGCTGGCGTGCTGGCAGCAACCAGCGGCCTCACCTTCGGCTATGATTTCCTCATGGACAGCACGCAGCGCATTGCCGACGCCTTTGGCGCCCGCGGGTTGAGCACAACCGCCGTCAACAACAACACCTGGAGCGCCGACGACCTGCGGGCGGGGCTTTTGGGCGGGCGCCACGACCTCAACTCGCTCAACGCCCACTTCTCGCACTTCCTGCTCGAACCCGCCGACCGCAACATGATCGGCGCCGGCAGCCTCTTCACCGCCACCGAGATCTCGCAATCTCCGGTCGATCTGGGCGGGACGGTGAATTTCTCGGTCGGCTGCCATTCGGGGCTAAACGTGTGCGATGTCTGCACCAGCGATTTCGGCCGCCAATTTTCCTCCGACCTCGACTTCGCCCAGGCTTTCAGCCAGAAAAAAGCCGTCTGGATCGGCAACACCGGCTACGGCTATGGCGACGACGCCGCTGTGGCCCTCTCGGAAGAGTTGATGAGCAACTTCGCCGCCAACCTGGGCGGCCCCACCACCATCGGTCAGGCGCTGTTGAAGGCCAAACAGGATTACGCCCTGCTCAGCCTCGGCGCGTATGGGCCGTATGACGAGAAGGCCATGCTCGTCGCCACGCTCTATGGCCTGCCGACCTGGCGTGTGCAGACGCCTGCCGGAACCGCCGCCAGCCTCGCCGACCCGGCCCCCTTCACCACCCTCGCCGCCAGCCAGTCATCGCCGGCGCTGGCCAAGACGACCATCAGCTTCGACCCCACTTTCCAACTCATCCAGACGCCCGACGGCGCCTATCTCAGCAGCAACAACGGCCACCAGTCGATCCTCTACAATCCCTTGCAGCCGCGCGCGGCGTTGGACATCAGCCGGCCGGGGCCAGGGAAGGATGTGGCGCACGGCGCCCTGCTGGTGGCGGCGGACTACACCGACCTGCCCAACTTCGACCCCGTGATCACCATGCCCGTGACCGAAACCGCCCGCTACGAGCCGCAGTTCATCTATCACGGCTGGCAGCCCGACCTGCTGGCGCGGGTCAACCATTTCACCACCCCCCAGGGTGTGCAACAGCGGCTCATCCTCAGCCCCGGCCAGTTCTTGCACACGGGCGTGCTCAGCCAGGGCGGGATCAGCCGCGTGGTCGGGACCGAGCGGCGCTACGACCACCTCGTTTACGACGTCTATCACTCTGCTTCGCCCGATTTCCAGTCGCCGTTGATCGTCTTCGTCGGCGCCGCCTACGAGTCAAACCCCCTTGCAGTAACGGCTTCAGCCGTTCCCACCTCCCAACAACTCCGCCTCTCCGTCCAGGTCAGCGATAGTTCTGGCGTCGAGCGCGTCGCCGTCACCTACACAACCGGCGACGGCAGCTGGCAATCGCTCGATTTGAGCTACGACCTGAGCAGCGACCGCTGGACCGGGCTGCTGCCGGCGCTCGACCAGCCGGCGCTGTTCATGGTGCAGGCAGTGGATGGGGCCGGCAACGTGGCTGCGACCGCCGCCAAAGGCGATCTCTACGGCATCGCCGCCGTCGCCGCCCTCGCCAACCCCGCCGCCGCCCAGGAAGGCGACCCCATCGCGTTTGCGGTCGATACAGCCGGTTCGGGCCTGGGCCAGATCGTCGGCTCGCAGTGGCACTTTGGCGACGGCATCGAGGCCATCGCTGTGTTGCAAACCAGCCACCGTTATCAGGACAACGGCGCTTTCTCTGCCGCCATCCTGGTCGAGGACGCCAACGGGCGCCTGGGCAGCGGCGCGACCGCGATCGCCATTGCCAACGCCGCGCCTGCCCTCGTGATCGACCAGCACCCCACCGGCTCGCCCGGCCAGGCCCTCACCCTGGCCCCCATCTCCTTCACCGACAAGGGCAACCTGGACACGCACACTGCCGCCATCGCTTGGGGCGACACCAGCCCGGTCGAAAACGGCGTCGTGCAGCGGGACGACGACGCCTCCTCGGCGGCAGGTATGGCCGGGGTCGTCGCCTTCGCCAGCCACGCCTTTGCCCAGCCGGGCAGCTACACCGCCTCGGTCTGTGTGCGCGACGACGACGGCGCCCAGACCTGCGAGCCAATGCGCATCACGATTGCGGGCGCCCCCACGCCCACCCCCACGCCGCCGGCCCAGCGCCGTTACTGGTTCCCGTTGCTACAGCGTTAGCGCCGGCGCCGAAGGGCGACGCGCTGCCGTCGCCGCCATCCACGGCAGCACCGCCATCAACCCGGCCAGCGCCGGCCCACCCAAACCGATCAGTAGACACGTAACCACCGTGTTCAGGGTCGTGACGGCGTAGCTGACTGCGCCGGATTCGGCAGCAGGGCCTCGGCCACCACGAGCCAGGAGATGGCAAGCAGAAGGAGGGAGAATCGGCGCAGCATCGTTTGTTCCAGGATCAGAGGTCGCGGCAGCAATGGCGGGCCATGCTTGAGTCTAGCGACCGGATCGAGTTTCGTCAAAGCCGGCGATGACCTTGCCGATGGGCCTTCACCTGGGGTATCGTTCTGGGGCCAAACCGCGCTCCCCCGCTCGACCCAACGATGGAAAAGCCCGAACCCTCCTCTCTTCCCCACAAACTCGCCGCCATCCCCTTCCTGCGCGGGCTGGACGCCGAGGTGCTGACCTCGCTGGCAAGGACGGCGCTCTGGCGTTCCTTTCCGGCCGGCGCCATTCTCTTCCTCGAAGGCGAGGCGGCGGCGGGGCTGTACCAGGTGCATAGCGGCTGGATCAAAGTCGTCAAGATGTCGCCCGAGGGTCGCGAGCAGGTGCTCCGCTTTTTGGGGCCGGGCGAGACCTTCAACGAGATCGGCGTCTTCGGCAACCGCCCCAACCCCGCCACGGCCATCGCCCTCGAACCTACCGGTCTCTGGCTGATCGAGCGCACCGCCATCCGCCGCCTGCTGGAGACGCACCCCGTCGTGGCGGTGCAAGTGCTGGAGCGGATGGCCGACCGGGTGATCGAATTGGTTGGGTTGGTGGCCGATCTTTCGTTGCGAACGGTGGAGGCCCGCCTGGCCCGGCTGCTGCTGGAACAAAGCGCCGGCGATGTGGTGGCGCGGCAGCGGTGGGCGACGCAAACCGAGCTGGCTGCCCGCCTGGGCACCGTCCCCGATGTGCTCAGCCGGGCCATGCGCGGCCTGGTCGAGGCCGGCCTAATCGAGGTGGAACGCCAGCACATCCGCATCCTCGACCGGGCAGGGCTTGAGCTGAGGGCGATGGTGGGGGGGTGAGGATGGGGGGGGGTGGGGATTGGAGATTAGGGACTTGTCCTGTGCGGAACTGAAGGATTGGGGGCGGTGATCCGACAAAAGTCGAAGACCGGGAGGGGAGCTGATGCTAGGATGGGGGTGATGGAGATAAGTGAAGGAAGGCGGAAAACAGTCAGCAGTCACCGTTCCCGCCCCCCGCCCCCCGCCCCCCGCCCCCCGCCCCCCGCCCCCCGCCACCCGCCCCGGAGTCCCCATGCCCCAACCCCGCCCTGCCGCC
>CAYWPZ010000122.1:6650-13883 GCA_964460135.1 uncultured Caldilineales bacterium
GCTGGCCTACGGCATCGTTGCCCTGCTCAGCCTGCTCGATTTCACGCTGGCCCAGTTCGGCCTGCTGCCCGAACTGAACAACCTCTACTGGTTCCGGCTGCATGTACTCACCATCGGCGTGCTGGTGCAAGCCGCTTTCGGCGCCCTGCCGCTGCTGCTGGCCAAACGCCTGGAGACGTTGCCGCCCTCATCCCGCTGGCTGTGGACGGCTTTTGCTCTGCTCAACGGCGGTGTGCTCTTGCTGGCAGTGGGACAGATCACAGCCGTGCAATGGCAACGATCCACCGGCGCCACCCTGCTCTTGCTTGCAACCCTGAGCGAACTCCTCCTGACGCTGAGGCTCTGGCGGCAGGCGCCGGGCCAACGCCCCACCGTCGCCCGCTTCTACCTGGCCGCGCCCTTCTATCTGCTCCTGGGCGTCCTCATGGCCATGACCATGATCGACGGTTGGTGGTCGCCGCGTGGCTACCAGGCCGTCAAGGAATCACACGTCCACGCCAACATCTTCGGCTTCACGGGCATCCTGGTGGCGGGCGCGGCGCTCGACATCCTGCCGGCCTTGTTTGGGCGCGCCCTGGCCCGGCCGCAATGGGTCGCCCCCAGTTTCTGGCTGATGGCAGTAGGCGGGATAGGGCTGTGGTTTGGCCCCTATATCGGCGTCCTACCGGTCATCGGCGGCAGCCTGCTGATCTACATCGGCGGCCTGGCCCTGATGCTGGCCAACTTCTACCTCACCACCCATCGCCCCACCCCTGTGCGCATCGTCAACGGCGCCCACCTCCTGCTCAGCTACATCTGGGTTGCCGCCCCCGCCATTGCCACCATCTTCTTCGTCCTCCTCGGCCCCGACAACGTCCCCCTCACCCGACTTGAGCTAGGCGTGACCCAGGGCCTGATCTACGGCTGGGTGATGCAGATTGCCCTTGCCTTTCTGCCGGCGGCCGTCCTGCGCTTTGGCAGCGGCCGTTGGCAGCAAACCCTGGCCCGGAGCGAGGGCAGCTGGTTCACGCTGATCACGCTCAACCTGGCCGTCGCCGCCATCTGGCTGGCCAGCATCGTCCTCTCGTGGCAACAGGCGCGCCCGATTGTCGCCATCGCCTATCTTGGCGTCTTCGTCGCCATGCTCCCCTACCTCTGGCGCCTGTTTCAAGCCCTCCGCCACGCCCCAATCTCGCAACCCTGATCGCCGCTCCCCAATCTCCGCCCCCCTCCGCCCATGACCCCCACTTCCCTACCACCCACCCACTTCCCCGACACCGCCGCCCTGGCTCGCTTCAACGACGCCGGCCCCCAGCCCCAATTCCTGCTCGACAGCGAGCACTTCAAAGCCCTTGTCGCCGGCCTGAACCCCGGCCAGCGCATCCCGCCCCACGCCGAGGCCCTCGCCATCTACCACTTCCTCTCTGGCGCCGGCGTGATGACCGTAGACGGACGGGACATCCCTGTGGCCGCCGGCAGCACCGTCATCGCCCTGGCCGGAGCCAGCCGCGGCCTCCGCGCCGAAACCCCGCTCGTCTTCCTGGCCGCCAAATCCGCCTGACGCCTCCTCGCGCCACACCCGCCCTCTGCGCCTGGCCGACGCTGCCCACAACCCACACACGCCTCACTCCCCACGCCTCACGCCTCACGTTTCACTCCACACTCCTCACCCCCCAAACAACCCTCCGATGAAAGCCAGAACCCTACAGCCCATCCGTCCTCTCGCCCGCGGCCAGTGGCTCCGACTCGGCGTCATTGCCGCCGTCGCCGCCATCGTCGCCGTCCTCATCGTCCAGTCGGTGATCCTGACCATCTGGCCCGACCTGAGCGCCTTCAAACCACTCGATAACCTGCCTCGCTCGGCCATCTTCACCCTGATCCCGGCTGCTCTGGCCACGGCCCTGTTCGCCTGGCTGGCCGCCCGCCGGCCTCAAGCCGACCAGAACTTTCTCCGCATCGCCCTCATCGTCCTGATGCTCAGCTTCCTTCCCGACTACCTCATCCCCGATCCCGCTAAATCCCTCCTGGCCAGCACGGCCACGGCGCTCCTCCATGCCGTGGCTGCAGCTGTCGTCGTGCCGGTGCTGGCCATCGGCTATCGCCGGGCCACACGGGGGGTGTAGCCGGGGCTGTTCCGAGCGAAACCAAATAGCACCCGGACGACGAGAGTTGCCAACTTGCGACAAGTTGGCAACTCTCGTTTTTGGCGCGGATGGGGTGATGAGCGTCGGGGTCACGCACACGATGCGGTTGCTCATTTTTGCGCAATTCTGCACAGTTTATGCTAGCGGGGTGGACGAATCTTGACAATCAGTCAGCATCGTGCTATCATGCCAATCGTAGTACAGCAAATTCGTTCACGCGCTGCCGGACTGTGCGCACAGGTGCGCCATGTATTCTGCCGAGAGACGCCAGGAAATCCTGAAGCTGATGGAGGAGAACAGCCGGGTCGCCGTCGCCGACCTGGCAGAGCGTTTTGGGGTCAGCACATCGTCGATCCGCCGCGATCTGAATGAATTGAAGCGTCTGGGGCTGCTGGAGCGCACCTATGGGGGCGCCATCGGCTTGGGGGGAAGTTCGGGTGAAACGCCCTATAGCGAACGCGCCATTGCCCAATTCGAGGAAAAGGAGCGCATCGGTCGCGCCGCTGCCCGCCTCATCCAGCCCGGCGACACGATTTTCGTCGATGGCGGCACCACCACCGAGTCGATGCTCGGATACATCCCGCAGGACTATGGCTTCACTCTGGTCACCTTTGGCCTGAACATCGTCCAACACCTGACCGAACGCAGCAACCTCACCGTCATCCTCATCGGCGGCATCCTCCACGGCCCCAGCCTGACCTTTGGGGGGGTGTTCGCCAACGATAGTTTCGAGTGCTACAATCTCCGCTTTGACAAGGCTTTTCTGGCCGCCAGCGGCATTTCGGCCGAAGCCGGGATCACCAACGCCGGCTTCGAGGAGATCCCGATCAAACGTCGCGCCATTCGCAGCGCCCGTGAGAACATCCTTCTCGCTGACGCTACCAAATTCGGTCTCATCGCCGCCGGCGTCATCGCCCCCATCGATGCCCTGCAACGTCTGATCACAACCAAAGACGCACCAGAAGCCGAATTGGAGCGCATTCGCAGAAAGGGCATTATTGTCGATCTTGTGTAATTGGCAATAGGTAATTGATGATTGGCTAATAATCAGTTACCAATTAGCAATTACCCCAATAAGGAGTGTGTATGAGCCCACCGATCCTGGAACTGAAGAACATCTCGAAAGCCTTCCCCGGCGTGCAGGCGTTGGCGGAGGTGAGCATCAGCTTGTATCCGGGTGAGGTGCATGCCCTCATTGGCGAAAACGGCGCCGGCAAGTCGACGCTGATCAAGATCATCACCGGCATCTATGCGCCCGACCTGGGTGAAATCCTGCTCGATGGCAAAACGATCCTGATCCGCAACTCGCAGGAGGCGCAGGCCTATGGCATCGCTGCCATCTACCAGGAGCCAATGGTCTTCCCCGACCTGAACGTGGCCGAGAACATCTTCATCAGCCATCGCGACCGGGGGCGGCTGGTGCGCTGGGGCAAGATGTACGAGGATGCCGAGGCCATCCTGGCCAGGTTGGATGTCAAGCTCGATGTCAAACAACCCGCGCGCGGGTTGACGCTGGCCGCGCAGCAGGCGGTGGAAATTGCCAAGGCCATCTCGCTCAAGGTGCGGGTGCTGATCATGGATGAGCCGACAGCCTCGCTTTCGGCCCACGAGGTGGAGCAATTGTTCAAGATCGTCCAGACGCTGCGCAGCCAGGGCGTCGCCATCCTCTTCATCGGCCACCGGCTAGAAGAGGTGCTGCGCATTGCCGACCGGGTGACGGTGCTGCGCGATGGCAGATGGATTTCCTCGGCTCTGCGCGGCCAGGTCACGATCGACGGGGTCATTCGCGATATGGTCGGGCGCACGATCGAAGACTTCTTCGCCAAAACGGCCGTGCAACGGGGCGATCTGCTGATGTCGGTCAAGGGGCTGAGCAAGGAAAACGTCTTCACCGACGTCAGCTTCGATATCCACCGCGGCGAGGTGCTTGGTTTCGCCGGCTTGATCGGCGCTCGCCGCACCGATGTCGGCCTGGCGCTGTTTGGGGTAGAGCCGGCCGACGCCGGCCAGATCGCTTTCGAGGGCAAGGAGGTCAGAATCCGCACGCCCGAACAGGCTCAGGGCTTGGGCATCGCCTACGCCACCGAAGACCGCCGCAAGCTGGGGCTGATCACTTCCATGAACATCGTCGCCAACATCAGCCTGCCCATGTTGCGGCGTTACCTTTCGGGGCTGGGCTTGATCAAACAAAGGGCTGAGACCGAGACGGCGGAGGAGTACCGCCGGCGGCTCTCGATCCGGGCGCCTTCGGTGCGCACCGAGGTGGGCAAGCTTTCGGGCGGGAACCAGCAGAAGGTGGTGCTGAGTAAATGGCTGAACGCCAACCCCAAGCTGCTGATCCTGGACGAGCCAACGCGCGGCATCGATGTGCGCACCAAAGCCGAGGTGCATCACATGGTCAGCGACCTGGCGGCGCAGGGCTTGGGCATCATCCTCATCTCATCCGACTTGGCGGAGGTGCTGGCCATGAGTGATCGCATCCTCGTCATGCGCGAGGGTCGGCAGATGGGCATCTTCGACCGTGCGCAGGCGACGCAGGAGACAATCATGACGGCGGCGATGGGACAAAAAGAGGATGTCGCGCCCGGCCAGGGCGCAGCAAGGGCGGCGGAGGTGCAGCTATGAACGCCTTGATGCGCCGATTTCGGCCCGAACAACTGCGCACCCTCGTTCTCGTCCTCGTCCTGGCGGCCATCACCATCTTCTTCCAAACCCAGGTCGATGGCTTCATCGGCCCGCGCACCATCAACCGCTTGCAGACCAGCGTCGCCATCATCGCCGTCGTCGCTGTAGCCGAGACGCTGGTGATCGTCACCCGCAACATCGACCTTTCTGTTGGCTCGATTGTCGGTTTCTCGGCCTATGTCGTCGGCACCCAACTGGCGCGCAACAACGAAATCTCGCCCCTACTGGCGGTGATCATGGCCCTGGCGGTGGGAGGATGTCTGGGCGCCTTCAACGGCGTCATCATCGCCTATGGTCGCGTTCCGGCCATCATCGTCACCCTGGGCACGCTGGCCATCTTCCGCACCATCCTGGTGGAATACTCCAACGCCCAGACAGTGCTCACCAGCAAACTGCCCGAATGGCTGCAGACACTGCCAAGCATCAACCTCCTCAGCATAGGCGAGTTCGACATCCGCCTCATCTTTGCCATTGCCCTGGCCGTGGTCATCATCTTTCAGGCCGTGCTCGCCTTCCTGCCCTTCGGGCGCAGGTTGTATGCCATCGGCTCCAACCCCGATGCCGCCAAGATCGCCGGTTTCCCCTCCCAGCGCATCGTCTTCCTGGCCTTTGTCCTCTGCGGCGCTCTTTCCGGTCTGGCCGGCTTCATGTTCTTGGGGCAGTACGGCAACGTGACGGTGGTGGCGGCCCAGGGCATGGAGTTGCAGGCCATTGCCGCGGCGGTGGTGGGCGGCGTGAGCACAACCGGCGGCGTCGGCTCGGCCTTCGGCGCCTTCCTGGGCGCCTTTCTGATCGGTCTACTCGAACAGGGGCTGCGCCGGATGCCGCAGATCAACGAGTTCTGGCGCTACGCCTTGCTGGGCATCCTCATCCTGGCAGCCGTGGCCACCGACACAGTGATCATGAATCGTCTGCGCCAGATCTGGGCGCGTAGCGAATTGCAGATGTCATCTCGCGGCGAACAAAGCGCCGAAGCAGGGAGTTAGCACGCATGCAATCTAGTCAGACGGCAACCACCGCGCCAAACACTGAGAGTCTGGCCGCGCGCGCCTGGGCGTGGCTGAAAAGCTGGGAAGGCTTCTTGCTCGTCATCTTCCTGCTCATCTTTGCCTTCAACGCCATCAACACCCCCTCGTACCTGACGGCCGGCAACTGGCTCAATCTCTTCCAGTTGTACATCGAGAAGATCATCGTCGCCCTGATCATGGCCTATCTGATCATCAACGGCGAAATCGATCTCTCGGTGGCTTCGGTGATGGGGCTGGCGGCGGCAACCCTGGCCGTCCTGTTCGAGAGGGGCGCTCCTGTCCCCATCGCTATCCTGGCCAGCCTTGGGGTCGGCCTGGCCTGCGGGCTTTTCAACGGCTTCTGGATCACCGTCGCCGGCCTACCCTCGCTGGTGGTCACCTTGTCCGGTTTGATCACCTATCGCGGCCTGGCCCTGGTCTTGCTCGAAGACCGTTCGGTTGGCAACTTTCCTGCCTGGCTCAACCAATTGGGCCAGCAACCGCTGCTGTGGAAGCTGACCTTTGCCTTGCTCGTCTTCGTGGTCGGGATCATCCTGGCAACAATCATCCTCCAGTTCGCCGGCTTCGGTCGCTATGTCTACGTCATCGGCAGCAACCAGGATGTGGCCCGCTATTCCGGCGTCCGGGTGCGCGGCGTCAAGATGCGGCTGTTCGCTGCCTCGGGTCTGATCTCGGCCCTGGCCGGCCTGCTGTACGCGGCCAGGTTGGGGGCCGTGCGCGGGAGTACCGCCGATGGCTTCGAGCTGGACATCATCACCATGGTGCTCCTGGGCGGCGTCAGCATCTTTGGCGGCACCGGCAGTCTTTTTGGCGTCGTGCTGTCCATCCTCATCATCCTCAATCTGCGCAACGGCATGGGGCTGGCGAACATGTCGGGGCATGTACAGACCGGCGTCGTCGGCGCTTTGCTCATCCTATCGGTGCTCGTGCCCAACCTCATCGGCAGATTCCAAGAAGCCCTCAATCGACGGCGTCTCAGCCGCCGAGGCGAAAAAGCCGGCTTCTAAGCGACTGCTTGAAGACATCGATTCCATCCGCGCCACAAAGGAGGTGTTCGACCCCAAAACAAAGTCGCAACCACATCACCCCAATTGACTGCAACGGCCACTCGTGCCATCCATCCCATTCCATCAATGTCCAAGGAGGACAGCCATGAAGAAGATTCAAACCATTCTGGCGATCCTGGTGATCGCGGCCCTGGTGCTTTCTGCCTGCTCCCCGGCCGCAACTCCGGCCCCGGCCACACAGCCCCCAGCCGAGGAAGCCACCAAAGCCCCAGAGCCGACCAAGGCCCCAGAACCCACCGCCACCGAAGCCCCGGCCGCCGGCCCCATCACCTTCAAGACAGGGAAAGCGGCCAAGCTGGTGTTGTTGCCCAAGTTCCTGGGCATCCTCGT
>CAYWPZ010000123.1:0-13794 GCA_964460135.1 uncultured Caldilineales bacterium
GCGGACGCTGCCTGTGCAAACCTTGCCCCCAGCGTGAAATGCACCCAGCGTTGACAGCCAGATTGACGTCCAGGTAGTGGGGTGCTATACTTTTTAGTATTGCATAACTTTGCTGGATCTCGCCGCCTGACCGCATCTTCTCGCCAGCAGGTTCGTTCAGGCGCCAGCATTCATCTCGCCATGGACAATGACTACCTCAACTCAGTTGGACACTCACAGTCTGAAGGATTTGCGCGCCCTGGCGCGTCTGGAAGGGCTGGCCGGCTATAGCCGGTTGAAGAAGGAAGAACTCGTCACCCTGCTTGGCCAGAATCAGGCCCGGAAAGAAGGCGTCAGCCAGGGTATCGGCTATCTCCACATCCAGCGGGATGGCAAGGGCTTTCTCCGCAGCCTTCGCCAACCGCCTAGCGACCACGATCCCTACATCTCGCCGGCGCAGATCAAACGCTTCGCGCTCCGCAGCGGCGACCTGATCGAGGGGCCGGTGCGCTCGCCCAAGGAGGACGAGAAATATCGCAGCTTGCTGCAGGTGATCACGGTCAACGGCCTCGATCCCGAAGCAGCCATGGGCCGGCCGCGCTTCGACACCCTCACGCCCGTCTTCCCCGACCAGCAGTATGTGCTGGAGACCAAGCCGCACATCTTGGGCACCCGGCTGATCGACCTCGTCAGCCCGATTGGCCGCGGCCAGCGCGGGTTGATCGCCAGCCCGCCCAAAGCGGGCAAGACAACCTTGCTCAAGCAGATTGCCAACGGTTTGACCGACAACTATAAGAGCCTCTATGTGATGGTGGTGCTGATCGGCGACCGGCCCGAAGATGTGACCGATATGCGGCGGTCGATCGAGGCTTTAGTAGTTAGTTCCACCTTCGATGAACCGGCCGAGCACCATGTCGCTGTGGCCGAACTGGCCCTGGCCCATGCTGCCCGTCTGGTCGAACTCAATCAAGACGTCGTCGTCCTGATCGATTCGCTCACCCGACTTACCCGCGCCTACAATTTGGTCATGGCGGTTCCTGGTCGGGCGGTCAGCAGCACCCTCGACCCGGCTGCGATCCAGGCGGCCAAACGCATGTTCGGCCTGGCCCGCAAACTGGAAGGCGGCGGCAGCCTCACCATCCTCGCCACCTGCCAGGTGGGGACAGGGGGGCATCTGGACGAGCTGATCTACGATGAATTTCGCGGGACGGGGAACATGGATTTGCGTCTCGACCACAGCCTGGCCGAGCGACGCATCTACCCGGCGATCAACATCGAACAGAGCGGCACCCGGCGCGAGGAGTTGCTGCTCGACGGCGCCACGTTGCAGCAGGTGTGGACGATGCGGCGGATGATGGACGCCATCCGCGCCGCTCAGCCCAACGCCGAACCCTACCTGGCCATCCGCGACCGCCTGCGCCGCACGCGCGACAATCGCGAGTTTCTGGCCTCGCTCAACCATCGCGAGCACTAAACCCAAGTCAGTTCGAAATCATGGCTTCCGCTGCTGGTGCGACGATGGACGTTGAACCTGCCCCTTCGCTGCGTTCAGAGCCGGTCCTAAACAGCGTGAAGGAGCAAGCTCTGAGCGAAGCGAAGGGACGATAGCGAAATCCTCAGCCCGTCGGGCTGAGCGTCCATGCTGTTACTGCAAGGCTTGCAGCATCTCAGCCATCTTCTGATGGATAAGGTTGATCGCCTTGAGTGGGCGCACCATCACCTTGAATTCGACGATGCGACCCTCATCGTCCCACTTGAGCATGTCGACGCCGTTGACATCGATGCCGTCGATCGCGACCTGGAATTCCAGCACGGCGTCGCGGGGGCCGCTGACCTGGCGGACATAGCGAAAGGTGTCGTTGAGGAAGACCGCGAAGGCGGCGTAGAGGTACATCAGTGTCAACATCTTGCCGGCCTGGGGTTTGTAGACGACCGGCGAGTAGAAAACAACATCCTCGGCCAGGAGTTGGTTGAGGTGGCTGAGGTTGCGGGAGCGGACGAGTTCGTGCCAGGAGGCAAGGGTGTCGATGGGCATGGCTTGATCTCTACGCGTCATCTCGCACCACCAGCGGCAAATACAGCGCCGCTGCCGCCCGGCAGGTCGTCAGGTGGATGTCATCGAGATACCACGAGGTGGTGGTATCGTTGGTAGTGGACTGGGCCTGGAAGCGGATGGTCTGGCCGATGTAGGGGCTGAGGTCGAAGTCAGCGCGACGCCACAGGCGCCGTTCGCTGGCGTCGCCGATGGTTTGGAGGGTGCGCAGGAGGCCGCCATCGGGCCGGCGGAGGCCGATGGCCAGGGTTTCGGCGGGGTCGAGAGAGGCGCCGAGGGTGGGTGGGTTCAGCGCCCACCAGTAGCTCAGTTCGGCGGCGGGCGCATCGGCGGGGATGGCGATGTCCTGGTAGAGATAGTGGTCGCTGAACGTGACGCCGCCAAACCAGGCCCCGCGGCGGGTCTCGCCGTTGAGGTCGGTGAAGGCGGAGGTGAGGATGATGTTCTGCACCCAGCCGGGGTAGCCGGGCTGTTCGAAATCGGGGTTGACGACGAGTTGGCTGCAGGCGGGCGTGGGAGTGGGAGTCGGCGCGAGTGTGGGGGTGAGGGTTGCCGTGGGCGCAAGGGTGGGGGTTGGCGTGGGTTCGGGTGTGGCCGAAGGCGTGGCGGTCGCTGTGGCGGTTGCTGTCGCTTCGGGGGTGGGCGACAGGGTGGAAGTGGGGGTTTGGGTGGCGGGTTGGGCGCTGGGGGTGGGCGTGGCGGTGGCTTCGGGGGTGGGCGCGGCGGTGGTGCAGCCTTCGAGCGTGGTCTGCGGGCCGGGGCAAAGCAGGAGCTGCACATCATCCACGTACAGCGCCGTCTTGCCGTTCTGCCCGTCGTTGCGGACGCCAAAGTAGACCTTCAGGCTCTGGCCGGTGAATTGGCTGACATCGTAGCTGCATTCCAGCCAGGCGGCATCGTCCCGCAGCCCGCTCCACACCGTGTGCAGCACCGTGTTGTCGGGTCTCAGCAGGCGCGCCGATTGTTGGTCATTGGCGTCGGGCGGCTGGCTGAGCGGCTGGCTGAGCGGATAGCTGTGCCAGGAGAGGATGAGATGGCTGCCGGGAGGGACGCTCAGGGCCTGGCGCAGGGAGGAGAAGCTGTTGGCATTGGCCCCAGAGGTGATGCCAATGCGGGCGCTGCGGCCAGGGCTGTAGAAGACATCGGTGCTGTACCCGCCCGTGGCCGCGGTGATCGGGAACTCCCAGCCGTGGTCGCCCTCCATGTCGCCGTTGAGCAGCAATTCGGTGCAGCCTTCGTCGGCCCGCGTGGCAGAAATGCCCAGGTGGAGGCCGGATGCAAGGATGATCGCAAAGAGAAGGAAAACGAGAACGGCGCGCATGGTCGCTACGATGATCAAAGGCAAGGAACCGGCATGAAGGCGAACCTGAGTCGGTTCCTGGCCCGCAAGTGTAGCACAGATGGGTGCAACACCTGCCAGGCCTCGCAGACCCGGCAGGCGCTGCGCGGCGGCGATGCTATCGTCGCCAGGCCATCTTCTCGAAGAACCAGTGCTGGAGAACGGGCGCATCGAACAAGCGACGCTGGCCCGAACCATCCGGCCGCATCACCCAGACGCCCCAGGTTCCGCCCTCGTCGCTGCGCCAGGCTATCCAACTGCCATCCGGCGCCCACACCGGCAGCCCGTCCGAGGCCGCCCGGTTGGTCAGCCGTGTGCGGCCGGCGCCCTGGTTGGGGCGGCGGCGGCCTTTGGCGTGGGTGGGATGTTCGTCACCACCGGCACACCGGCCACGGCGCCGCTGGCGCGGCCCAAATCCGAGCGTATCCAGCCCTGTTTGCCGCCGCCCAACTCCACCTGGTACCACAGCCCGTCGTTGGCCTGGGCCTTGCCAGTGATGGCAAAGACCTCGCCCGTCTTGCCGGTCCTGACGATGGCATCGGCGGTGCCCGGCCCGCCGCGCATATTGGCCGCTTTGCTCAGGGTGATGGCTGGCCCGGTGAGAACGGCGGCGCGGGTGGCGGTAGGCGTCGTTGCCAGCGCCATCTCGCCTATGGCCTGAACGACCGGGGCAACGGGGGCGAGCGCCAGTCACACCGCCAAGAGCGATACCGCCAGTGCTGCGAAGACAACGATTCTTCTGTTCATTTGTAGCTCCTCAGAAAAAACAGAGGGCTCAAACAGGGGCGAGGCGGCGAGAACCCGTCTCTGCGCCAGCCAGAAAAACCAACAGCATGTGCTGCGCCCGGCTTGCGGCTCGGTTCAGTGATAAACCAGGGTGCCCACCGGCTCGCCCAGGACGGCCTTCTCCAGGCTGCCCTCCGACCACAGGTTGAGGACGATGATGGGCAGTTCGTGGTCCATGCACAGCGTCATGGCTGTGGTGTCCATCACGCCCAGCCGCTGGCTAATGGCTTCGCTGTAGCTCAGACGGTCGTAGCGTTTGGCGTTGGGTTCCTTGTGCGGGTCGCCGTCATAGATGCCGTCCACTTTGGTGGCCTTGATCAGCACTTCGGCATCGATTTCCATCGCCCGCAAGGCGCCGGCGGTGTCGGTGGTGAAGTAGGGATTGCCGGTGCCGGCGCCCAGGATGACGACGCGGCCTTTTTCCATGTGGCGGATGGCGCGGCCACGGATGTAAGGTTCGGCAATGGCCTGCATGGCGATAGCCGTCTGCACGCGGGTGGTGATGCCGATGCGTTCGAGGGCGTCCTGAAGGGCCAGGGCATTCATGACCGTGGCCAGCATGCCCATGTGGTCGGCCTTGACCTGCTCCATGCCGTGTTCCAGGCCCTGTTTGCCGCGCCAGAGATTGCCGGCGCCGATGACCAAGGCTACCTGCACGCCCAAATCATGCACGCGTTTGATCTTGTTGGCCAGGATAGCAGCTTCGTGCGGGTCGATGCCAAAACCACCCGGCCCAGCCAGCGATTCGCCCCCCAACTTGAGCAAGATGCGATGGTACTTGACTTCAGCCATGGTGGGGTCTCCGATGTGAGTTGGGGTGGAGGTCGGCGGGCGCCGGCCTCCACCCAAGAACTGGCGGGGGATTATTCGCCAACGGCAAAGCGGGCAAAGCGCCGGACGCGGATGTTTTCGCCGAGTTTGGCGATGCTATTCGTCACCAGGTCCTTGACCTTGACGCTGGGATCCTTGATGAAGGGCTGCTCCAGCAGACAGGCGTCCTCGTAGAATTTAGCCAGCTTGCCCTCGATGATGCGTTCGATGACGTGGGCGGGTTTCTTTTCGTCGGCCAGCTGGGCGCGGTAGATGGCTTTTTCTTGCTCCAGGACATCGGCGGGGACATCTTCGGGGCGCAGATATTGGGCGCGAGCCGCCACAACCTGCATGGCCAGGTCGTGCACCAGGGAGCGAAATTCGTCGGTGCGGGCAACGAAATCGGTCTCGCAGTTCACTTCGATCAGCGAAGCGACTTTGGAACCCTGGTGGATGTAATGGCCGATAAGCCCTTCATTGGCCTCGCGGCTGGCCTTTTTGGCTGCGGCCGCCAGACCTTTCTCGCGCAGGATTTTGACGGCGGCATCGAAATCGCCTTTCGCCGTCTCCAACGCCTTGCGACATTCCAGCACGCCGGCGCCGGTGGCCGCGCGCAGTTCTTTGACCATCTCGGTAGTGATTTCCATGATTGTTTGCTCCAAAAAATGTGCGGACAAAGACCTGCGAGGCTATGGACGGTAACAGCACTCGCCAGAACCTCGCAGGTCGGGGTTTCGATCGGGGGCGAGACCCAGAAAGTTCTGAAACCTTCTGGGTCATGGCGTCTGGTTCTGCGACCTACGCTGCTTCGTCATACACCGCGTATTCTTCATCCGAGCCAATGCCGGCATCGACTTTGGCCAGGGTGGAGGGGCCGAGCAGTTCGTCATCCGTGCGCTCGCGTTCGTGGACGCGGGCGCGGCGCGTTTCTCCGCGGCCTTCGGCGGCTTGTTCTTCGGCCTCGGCGGCGTTGACTTCGCGCATGGCCAGCCCTTCGAGCACGGCGTCAGCCATCTTGCTGACCATGAGCTTGATGGCGCGGATGGCGTCATCGTTGGAGGGGATGACGATCTCGATCGGGTCGGGGTCGCAGTTGGTGTCGACGATGGCGACGATGGGGATGCCGAGTTTGCTGGCTTCTTTCACGGCCAGTTCTTCGCGCCGCACATCGACGATGAAGATGACATCGGGCAGTTTTTCCAGCCCACGCAGCCCACCCACACGCTGGTGCAGGCGTTCCATCTCCTCGTTCAGTTTCAGCACCTCTTTTTTGGGCAGCCGGGCGAACTCGCCATAGTCGCGGCGCTGCTCGACGTCTTCCATGTATTCAACACGCCCGCGGATCGTGCGGAAGTTGGTGAGGGTGCCGCCCAACCAGCGCTTGTTGATAAAAGCCATGTTACAGCGCTGCGCCTCGACGCCGATGATGTCGGCCGCCTGGCGTTTGGTGCCCACAAAAAGGATGTTGCCGCCCTGACCCACTTTGGTGCGCACATAGTCGTAGGCGCTGTCGAGTTGGGTGACGGTTTGCTGGAGGTCGATGATGTGGACGCCGTTGCGTTCGGTGAAGATGTAGGGCTTCATCTTCGGGTTCCAGCGCTTGGTGCGATGGCCGAAGTGGACGCCGGCTTCGAGCAACGATTTCAAGGTTACGGTTGCCATGCTGCTTGAGAACTCCTGGGTAAGTTGTTGCCTCCGCTTCTCGCAGTGACCAGACGACTATCATAGCGATAGCCACGAGCCTGGGGGCCGAAAAGCGTGTGAGATGGGGATGGAAGGATGGGAACGAGCGATGGGCAAAAATGTTGGGCCGTTCGAGGCCCAAGCGGAAATGATACTATAGCCCCCAGGCGCGCGGCAAATCGGGTGGGGGTCGGTGTTTGATAGGGTTGCGCTGGCTTGCCTTGCTTGCCGCAAACCGGTATGATCGATTCCAGTACCGGCTGGCAGCGCTGCCCTTACTGCCCGCACTCTTGTTTGCTGGCAACCGATCATGATTTCTCCTGGCGCCTACCGCACGCTTCGTAGATTGCCCTACACACCCTGGCTGGTGGTGGTTTTTACCGCTGCCCTGGTGGGATTGTCGCTGTCGCTGACGTTGCTCTGGCCCAGGTCAGAAGTGGGGAGCAGCGTAGCGGCGCCGGGCAATGGCTTCTCGATCTTCGGCCCTTACCAAAGCCCCGACCGCTGCCGCGAGTGCCACCCCGACGAATACCAGGCCTGGTCGGGCGCCATCCATGCCCAGGCGTCGTTCGACCCCATTTTCAGAATCTACCTGGAGACGGCCGCACAGCCCAATGAGTGTTTTGCCTGTCATGCCACCGGCTACGATACGAGCACCGGCCAGTTCATGCTGGCGGGCGTCAGTTGCGAGGCCTGCCACGGCCCCTACCGCCCCACCCATCCCGAGGCTGCCATGACCATCGCCACCTCGGAGGCACTGTGCGGCGCCTGCCACACCAGCACGATCGAGGAATGGCGGTCGAGCCGGCACGGGCAGGTGGGGGTGAGTTGCAGCGCCTGCCACGAGGTGCATAGCCAGAAGACGCGAGCGGCGGCGGCCACCAATGCCCTGTGCGCGCAATGCCACCACGATCGCACCCAAGATGTGTTGCACGAGAATCACCTGAACGCAGGCGTGGCCTGTATCGACTGCCATCTCTCGCGATCGGCCGTCGATGCCGGCAGCGCCGTCAGCGGCCATGCCGTCACCGGCCATGCCTTTGTGGCCGCCTCGCCCACCTGCAACAACTGCCACGAATCGCTAATGAATCACTAATGTTCCTCTGATACTCAGTACACAAACAGGGTGTTCAATGGTACTGTCCCCACCCCACACCCTTTTCTTGAGGTTGCCATGTTACGAGATTTGTTAGGGCCGCAGCGAAGCGGTCAGGATGAGAAAAACCTGGCCGCGATTTTACCTGCCGATGTCCCCATTCTGCCGTTGCGGAACCTCGTCGCCCTGCCGATGGCCGTCATCCCCCTGGCCGTAGGCATTCCCCGCTCGATACGGCTGATCGAAGATGCCATGATCAGCACCCGGCTGATCGGACTGGCGACGATGATCAATCCTGAAGTCGAAGAACCGGCGCCGGGCGAGGTCCACGAGACCGGCACCATTGCCCTGATCCATAAGGTCGTTCACACCGACGAGGGGGGCTTGCAAGTCATCGTCCAGGGCCTGGAGAAATTCCGGGTCGAAGCCTGGACGTCCACCGAGCCTTATCTGAAGGCGCGGGTGCAGCTGGTGGCCGAAGAGGCCGAGGAAAGCCTGGAAGCCACGGCTCTGCGCCAGAATCTGCTGCAATTGGCCATCGAGGTGGCCGATCTGCTGCCCAATGTGCCAGAGGGGGCGGCGGCCTTTTTGGAGCAGGTGAAAGACAATCGCCAGTTGGTCTATCTCATCGCCGCCAATGTGCAGATGGAGATCGCGCAGGAGCAGGCCATCCTCGAAGCGGATTCGATCAACGAGAAGATGCTGCGGCTATGCACGGTGCTTTCGCACGAGAAGGAGGTGTTGTCGCTGCGCCGCAAGATCGCCGAAGAGGCCTCGGAGGAGATGAATAAGACCCAGCGCGAGTATTTTCTGCGCCAGCAGATCGAGGCCATCCGCAAGGAGTTGGGCGAGAGCAACGAGCAGGAGATGGAAGCGGCCGAGTATCGGCGCAAGATCGAGGAAGCGAAGATGCCGGAGGAGGCCGAGAAGGAGGCGCTGCGCGAGTGGAAGCGGCTGGAATCGATGCCGCCGCAGGCGGCCGAGCATTCGGTGATCAAGACCTATCTCGACTGGCTAGTGGAGTTGCCCTGGAACAGCTTCAGCGCCGACAATCTGGAAATCCCGCACGCCCGCCAGGTGCTGGATGAAGACCATTATGACCTGCAAAAGGTCAAGGACCGCATCCTGGAGTTCCTGGCCGTGCGCAAGTTGGTGCAGGAGCGCGGGATCACGCCGGAGGAAGGCTATCAGAGCGACGCGCAGGAGGCGATGGGCGCCATCCTCTGTTTCGTCGGCCCACCCGGCGTAGGCAAGACCAGCCTGGGCAAGAGCATCGCCCGCGCCCTGGGCCGCCAGTTCACGCGTATGAGCCTGGGCGGGATGCGGGATGAGGCCGAGATCCGAGGGCATCGCCGCACCTACATCGGGGCCATGCCCGGCCGCATCATCCAGGCGATCAAACGGGCGGGCACGCGCAACCCGGTCTTCATGCTGGATGAGGTGGACAAGATCGGTTCGGACTGGCGCGGCGATCCCAGCTCGGCCTTGCTGGAGGTGCTCGACCCGCAACAGAACAGCGCCTTCCGCGACCATTATCTGGATGTCGATTTCGATCTCAGCGATGTGATTTTCATCACCACCGCCAACACGCTGGAGACGATCCCCGAACCGCTGCGCGACCGCATGGAGATCATCGCCCTCGAAGGCTATACCGAGTACGAGAAGTTGCGCATCGCCGAAGGTTTTCTGGTTCCCCGCCAGCGCCGGGCCAACGGGCTGCGCGAGGAGGAGATCGCGTTTGGCGAGGATGCGCTGAGCGCCATCATCCGCGATTACACGCGCGAGGCGGGGGTGCGCAATCTGGAGCGTGAGATCGGGCAGGTCTGCCGCAAGGTGGCGGTGAAGATCGCCGCCGGCGATGTGACCGAGATGGCGATTTCATCGCAAGTGGTGCGCGAGTCGTTGGGCAAGCCCAAGTTCTTCTTCGACGCCGCCCTGCGCACCGAACGCCCCGGCGTGGCCACCGGCCTGGCCTGGACGCCCGTGGGCGGCGATGTCTTGTTCATCGAGGCCACCCGCATGAAGGGCAAGGGTAATTTCACCATCACCGGGCAGTTGGGGGATGTGATGTCCGAGTCGGTGCGGATTGCTTATAGCTGGGTGCAGGCCAACGCCGAGGGGTTGGGCATCGACCCTGACCTGTTCGAGAACTCGAATTTCCATCTGCACGTCCCGGCCGGGGCCACGCCCAAGGATGGTCCCAGCGCCGGTGTGACGATGACGACGGCTCTGGCCAGCCTGCTGACGGCGCGGCCGGTGCGGGCGGATGTGGGGATGACGGGCGAGATCACGTTGCGCGGGCAGGTGCTGCCCATTGGCGGGCTGAAGCAGAAGGTGTTGGCCGCGCACCGGGCGGGGCTGAAGACGGTGATCCTGCCGCAGCGCAACGAGGCCGACCTGGAGGACCTGCCCACGGATGTGACCGAGGGGATGCACTTCGTGGTCGTGGAGCATATCGAGCAGGTGCTAGAGGCGGCGTTGCAGCCGCTGGAGATGCCGATAGTGGTGGAGTTGCCGGCGGTGGAGCCGATGTTGAACTGAGAGGGTGGTTCTGCCTGAAGGTGATGGGCCTTGCCGCCGAAGAAGCGGCAAGGTCCATTTTGATTTCATGCCCTTTGACAAACTCGCTTATCAGAGCGTAAGATTCACTACGAAGCCTGCCGGGCGACTGGTTCGCTGCGACCGTCAAGCACCCTACGCTCGCACCGCAAAACAACCGTTGCCTTTGCCAGATCGCAGCCTAGAATGAGGAGTGCAATCGCAGATGTCGTCAACCCTCAGAATCCTGCTGCTCGAAGACCATTGGTCTGTCAGCGAGACCATCAGCCACTACCTTGCCAAACACAGCATGGCCGTCGAGTCGGTGGATTGTTTGGAAGCGGCGCTAGTCGTAGCCGCAGCCAATCCGCCCGATGTGGCTGTGCTCGATATCGTCGTGCCGGAGCGACCCGGCCAGATGCCGGGGTTCAACCAGCACACAGGCGTCGAGGCGGCCCGGTTATTGCGCCAACGTTACCCCCACATCGGCATCGTTTTCTACTCTGGCTATAATGACCGTGGCCCCGAAGTCGTGCAATTGGCGACAGAGAGCCAGGGCCGCATCGTCTATCTGCTCAAAGGCTCGAAGCCCGATGAACTGCTGGGCGCGATCCACAAGGTCGCCAGCGGTTCGGCGCCGCTGGATTTGCGCGACGGCGTACAGATTGTGCGGCGCACGGCCGTGGATGCGGCGCTGGATACGCTCAGCGCCGCGGAGCGCGGCGCCATCGAATTGGCGCTGGCGCGGCTTTCTACGCTTTCGGAGCCGGAGCGGCGGGTGTTCGAGGTCGTAGGCGGCTGTCGCACGCACAAGCAGGCTGCCGACGAGCTGAACCTGAGCGTCAAGACGGTGAGCAGCCATCTGGAGGCGATCTACGAGAAGCTGGGGTTGCGCGAGGCGCATCCCGGCCTGAGCCAGGCGATGATCATGGCCAAGCTGCGCCTGATCGAGAACTTGAGGTAGGAGTTGTCAACCTTGGAAAAGTTGGCGACTCTGATCATCAAATGATGGACAGAGACCGCAGATGACCGCCGCCCACCGACAGCCCGCACGATTGACGCTGCCGTTTCGTTTCTTGCAGCGAGCGCTGCCGGTTGCCATGCTGGTCGTGCTGGTGGGCGGGCTGGCTCAGGGCGTGCGCGTGGGGCTTGCGCTCGGCCAGCCTTTTCCGGGTTTTGCCATGATGTGGCGCAGCGAGATCAAGATGTACACGATCAGCTACGCCACGCCGCCGCATTGGCCCGGGTTGGCCGCGGGCTTGCGGCTGAATGACCATATTCGTTGTGTGGGCGGTTACGCGCCCAATGGCGATTTGTCGGGCTATTCGCTGCAGCCACAGCAAGGCGTCCGCTGCACTCAGGAGGGCAAGGCCTACTCGCAGGTGTTTGCCGAGACGCTGGCGCGAGGTCAAACCGGTGTCGATTACCTGGTGGAGCGACAGGGGGTGCAGGTGAACGTACAGGATGTGCCGTTGGGGCGCTTCAGCCTGCGGATGATGTTGGAGCTTTTCTTGCCGTTTTTTCTGCTAGGGATGGGCTTTCTGGCGGTGGGTTTGACGGTCTATCGCGCCGGCCCGGCCACCGAGATCAATCTGGTCTTCGCCGTTTTTGCTGTGATCATGGCCGGTTTCATGCTCGATAGTTTCTCGCCGCTGCGGCTGACCAAGCGCATGGACAACGCTACAGTCTTGTCGATGATCTTGGTGATACCCTGGCTGCCCCTGATCGGTGTGGTGATGGTGCATCTGGTGAATTTGCTGACGGCGCCGGGGCGTTTGGCCACGATCACACGGCGCAGCCTGCCCTTTTACTATGGACTTTCGCTGCTCGTTTCGGTATCGAGCATCGTTGCCTTCACGATCGAAAACCGCACCATCAATGTGCCCCTGAATTGGCTTTTTTTGCTTTACAGCAGCGCCAGTAGCGCCTTTGCCGTGGTCTGGGCGGTGGTCTGCCTGGCGTGGACCAACCGCACGGCTGCGTCCGAGCGGACGCGGAGGCAGGCCGGGTTGATCATGCTCGGTCTGGTGCTAACTTTCCTGGCATTGCTGCCCTACATCCTGTTTTTCATCACCGATATTCCCACGCCCAATCTGCTCCAAAGCAGCTCGTATCTGGGGTTGGCCTTTGCCGCCGCCGTCGCCTACGTGATTTTGCGCTATCAGTTGTTCCGTTCACAGGCTCGGATTCTGACAGGGTTGCTGGTGGGCATTGTCTGCATCTGGATCGCCAATCTGGTGTATCTGGCCATCGGCCAGCAGGTGAGTTTTCTGCCCATCCTGGCAGCGTCGCTGGCAACCGGGGTAGTGGTGGGTTTGCGTCGCGGGCCAGCAGCCTTTTTCAACCGGCTGTTGCAGCGCGAGAGCCTGGATTATCAGGTGGTGGTCGGGTTCAGCCAACAGGTGGGCGGTCTGCAGAAGATCGAGGCGATTGCGCAGAGCACCTGGGAGACTTTCAACCGCGATCTGGATGCCGAAAGCGTCGATATCTGGCTGATCGATGAGGATCACCTGGTGTTGGAGTGGCTACACAACGGCCAGGCTGGCTCACCTTGCCCGCTTCCTCATGATTTTGCCGGCAATCTGGCTGCCCGCCCCGATCCGCAGCGAGCAGCGATGGCCCTGCCGGTGTTCGGGTCGCTGGTTTCCGGCCTGGAGACAGCGATCAGTGTTTGGGCGCCGCTGGTCGATCGTGGTCAGGCGATTGGGCTGTTGGGGCTGGGGCCGCGCTGGACGGGCGAGATGTACGATGACAAGGATCTGCAACTGATCGGCATCCTGGCCCGGCAGATGGCGCTGGCGATCCTGAATACACGCCAACTCGAGCGGCTACAGGCCACGTCGCAACTGGTGATGCAGGCCGAGGAGAATGAGCGCCGAAAGATCGCCCGCGAGTTGCACGACACTGTGTTGCAATTCCTGTTGGTACTGACCTATGGGCTGGATGACCTGAAGGAGCGGCAGACGGCCATCGCCGGCGAACTGGAACGCTGGCAGGAGCGGATCAGCGCCGAGGCTGGGCAGTTGCGGGGTCTGCTGAATTATCTGCGGGCGCCAGAGCTGTTGGTGCAGCAGGGGCTGATCCACTCGTTGCAGACCTGGCTGGAGGGGGCGCAGCAAGAGACGACGATGCGGATCGAGGTCGCTCTGGAGCCGGAGGTCGAAGCACTGCTTGCGACAGAAGCGAAGGTGGCGGTGTATCGGACGGTGCGCGAGGCGGTGCATAATGCGGCCAGGCATTCGGGGGGAAGCCGGGTGATGGTGCGGCTTTGGCAGGAGGGCGATCAGGCGGTCTTTGCCGTGGAGGATGATGGCCGGGGGTTCGACCCGGCGCGGGCTTCTCAGGGCGGCAACAAGGGTTACAGCAGCCTGTTGGATATGCGGCTGCACATGGAGAGTGTGGGCGGTGGGGTGGAGGTGGGGTCGGAGGCGGGGAGGGGGACGGTGGTGAGGGGGTGGGCGCCGCTGGTTTGATCCCCCGGCGCCGGTTCTCCCCCGAACATTCGTATCA
>CAYWPZ010000124.1:0-13721 GCA_964460135.1 uncultured Caldilineales bacterium
CGCGCCGTCTCCTGATCCGAACCAGGCCCTCAAGGTCGCGCCGACCTTGAGGGCCTCAGGGCCGCAGCCACAGCAGAAATTCGCGGTTGCCTTTGGGGCCGAGCAGGGGGGAGGGGAGCACTTCCTGGGGGCCGAGCGCTTCGGCTGCGGCCCAGACGAGAAGATCGTCGACCACCTGGCGATGGAGTTTGGGGTCGCGCACGACCCCGCCCTTGCCGACTTGTTCTCGCCCGACCTCGAACTGCGGTTTGACCAGGGCAATGATCTGTCCCCCTGGCCCCAGCCACCCCCTGACAACCGGCAGCAGCAGGCGCAGCGAGATAAACGAGGCATCCACCGTTGCCAGCGCCACGGCTTCGGGCAGGCTGCTCAGGTGGCGGGCATTGCTGCGATCCAAGACGATCACGCGTGGGTCGCTTTGCAGCTTCCAGTGCAACTGCCCGTAGCCGACATCGATGGCATAGACCCTCGCCGCGCCGTGCTGAAGCAGAGCATCGGTGAATCCTCCGGTCGAGGCGCCCACATCGGCGCAGACACAGCCCGTGGGGTCGATGCCGAATCCTGCCAGCGCCGCCGCCAATTTCTCGCCGCCCCGGCTGACGTAGCGCAGCGCCTGCCGCATGCG
Organism: uncultured Caldilineales bacterium; assembly: GCA_964460135.1. Classification (GTDB taxonomy): domain Bacteria; phylum Chloroflexota; class Anaerolineae; order J102; family J102; genus SSF26. The sequence continues at coordinate 626 of CAYWPZ010000124.1, forward strand.
TAACTCGACCTCGGCGTCGACCGCCTGACCGGGCTTGGTCGCGGGCGCATCACCCACCAACACAGCCCCGGCCAGGATCAGGCGTTGGGCCTGCTCTCGGCTTTCGGCCAGGCCGCGGCTAACGAGGAGTTGGTCGAGACGGATTTTGGGCATGGGGAGGATGGGTCCGGGGTTCGGGGCGCCGTGGGCGGCGGAGAGGACGATCCTGGGTGCGCGGGCTTGGCGAGGGGGAGGGGGGCATTGCAATGTCGCCGCAGGTTTGGGCAATCGCTCTTTCCTCCGTTAACATCACCTATTCTACCCTATTCGTGTCCAAATCCGCCGGGGCGAACGATGAACCCCGGTCATCCTCTGCTGATGCCCATGAGCACCCCACGCGCTTTGCTGAAGACGATGCGGCTTCGCCAATGGACGAAGAACCTCGTCGTCTTTGCCGCGCTCATCTTCGATGTCAAATTCACGCAGCCAGAGCCATTGCTGCGCACCCTGACCGCTTTCTTTCTGTTCTGCCTGGTCTCCAGCGCCGTCTATTTGCTGAACGACCTGGTTGATATGGAGGCGGATCGGGCGCACCCCGACAAACGCCACCGTCCGCTTGCATCGGGGGCGCTCAAGCCTGGCCTGGCCACTGCCGCCCTGATCATTTTGCTGATCGCCTCCGTGGTGCCGGCCTTCGTGGTCGATTTCTGGCTGGGTGTGATCCTGGCCGGCTACTTCTTCCTCAACCTGGCCTACTCGTTCAAGCTCAAGCACGTGGTCATCATCGATGCGCTGGTGGTGGCGACGGGTTTCGTCCTGCGCGTGGCTGCCGGCGCGGTCGAGGTCGAGGTCGAACGTTTTTCGCCGTGGCTCTACGTGTGCATCACGTTCGTCGCCCTGCTGATCGCCTTGGGCAAGCGCCGCCACGAACTGACCTCGCTCGAAGCCGAGGCGGGCACTCACCGCGCCATCCTGGACGAGTATACCGTCGTCTTCCTCGACCATCTGATCAGCATCGTCACGGCGGCAACCGTGATCTGTTATTCGTTCTACACCTTTTCGGCGGCCAATTTACCCGAAAATCACTTGATGATGCTGACCATCCCCTTTGTGGTCTATTTCTTGTTTCGCTACCTCTATCTCATCCATGTGCGCAAGCTGGGAGGCGCGCCGGATGAGCTGCTTTTTCAGGATAAGCCGCTCTTCATCGCCGCCATTGCCTGGGGTTTGGCGGCGATGGCGATTTTGTATTTCTCGAATCATTGAGGAGCACAAACTTCGTTCGCCCATATTCACCTTGTCTGTCATTGCGAGGCCGCAGGCCGAAGCAATCCCCGACTCCCTCAGGACGTGAGACGAGAGGAAATCTATTCCTCCCCATCTTCTGCTTCAGGAACAATAATATCCGGGGCGGCGCCGTCGCCGTTGGGGCCGACCTCAAGACCGGGCGGCGGCAGCTGCACCACTTGCGGGCAGAGGGCCAGCGCCCAGGCGTCGTCGATGGTACGAACGAAGTGCATCGTCAACCTCTGGCGCACTTCGTCGGGCACTTCATCGGCGTCGTTCTGATTACCTTCGGGCAGGATCACGGTGTGCAGGCCGTGGCGGTGCGCGGCCAGCACCTTCTCGCGCACCCCACCGATGCGCGTGACCCGGCCGCGCAACGTGATCTCACCCGTCATGGCCAGGCCCTCGGCCAGTGGGCGACCCGTGACCAACGAGAGGATGGCGCTGGCGATGGCGCTGCCGGCTGAGGGGCCATCCTTGGGTTGGGCGCCGGAGGGCACGTGGATGTGCAGATCGTGCTCTTCGAACCATTTCACGGGCACATCGTAGCGGCTGGCGGCGCTGCGCACCAGGCTGACTGCCGCCATCGCCGATTCCTTCATCACATTGCCCAACTGCCCCGTTAGCGTCAGGCGGCCCTTGCCGGGCATGGCGGTGGCCTCGACATACAACACCTGTCCGCCCACCGGCGTCCAGGCCAGGCCGGTGGCAATGCCGGGCGTCTCTACTCGCTCGTGCTGCTCGTCCACCACTTTGGCCTTGCCCAGCCAATCGCCCAGCGTTGCAGTCGTAATCTCCACGCGGCCATTGGCGCCCGCAGCCACCTTGGTCGCCACTTTGCGGCAGGCGGCGCCGATCTGCCGTTCCAGATTGCGCACGCCCGCTTCTTGGGTGTACTCATGGATGATCTTGAGCAGCGCCTGCTCGTCGAAGCCGATCTCCTCGTCGCGCAGGCCGTTTTCGCGTATCTGGCGGGGCACGAGATGCCGTAGGGCGATCTGCACCTTCTCGAAATCGGTGTAGCTGGAAAGCTGGATGATCTCCATGCGGTCGCGCAAGGGGCCGGGGATGGGATCGAGCCAATTGGCGGTGGTGATGAAGAACACCTGCGAGAGATCGAAGGGCACATCCAGATAGTGGTCGCGGAACTCGCGGTTCTGTTCGGGGTCGAGGACTTCGAGCAGGGCGCTGGCGGGGTCGCCGCGAAAATCACGGCCCAGTTTGTCAACCTCATCCAGCATGAAGACGGGGTTGCGCGCCTCCACCCGGCGCAGCGATTGGATCACCCGGCCTGGCATCGAGCCGACATAGGTGCGCCGAAAGCCCCGGATCTCGGCTTCGTCGCGGATGCCGCCCAGGGCCAGACGGACAAATTTGCGGTTGAGGGCGCGGGCGATGCTCAGGCCCAGGCTGGTCTTGCCCACGCCGGGCGGCCCCACAAAACAGAGGATGACCCCCTCGCGCTCACGGCGGATGAGATCGACCATCGCCTGCCCTGCGCCCGGGTCTTTGCGCTCCTGGCGCAGCTTGCGCACGGCCAGGAATTCGACGATGCGGTCCTTGATGTCATCCAGCCCGTAGTGGTCTTCATCCAACACCTGGCGGGCGTGGCCGACATCGAGATTGTCATCGGTCTGCGCCTGCCAGGGCAGCGTCACCAGCCAATCGAGATAGGTCTTGATCTGCGAGTATTCGGCGGCCTGGACGGGCATCCGCCGCATTCTCTCCAGCTCGCGCCGCGCCTCTTTCTCGGCCTCGGCGCTCATCTTGGCGGCGGCGATGCGCTCCTCCAACTCGGCGATCTCAGCCGCTTGCGGGTCTTGTTCGCCCAGTTCCTTCTGGATCGCCTTCATCTGCTCGCGCAGATAGAACTCGCGCTGCACCTTCTGCATCTCGCCCTGGGCCTCTTGCTGGATTTTCTGGGCGATCTCGCGCGCCTCGACCTCGCCCCGGAGGAGGGTGTTCAGCAGCTTGAGCTTTTCGGCCAGAGGGTCGGCTTCGAGCAGCTGTTGGGCATCCTTTAGCTGCAAGTTGCTGCTGGCGGCGATGAGATAGACAAGCTGACGGGCGTCGGCCACATTGCGCACGGCCGAATCGAGCTGATTGGGCAGTTGCGGCGAGTGGGCCACAAGGCTGGCGAAAAGGTCCTGCGCCGCCCGCCCCAGGGCCTGCTCGACGGCGTCGCCGGCCACCTGGTCGGGCAGGAGCGTGAACGCCACCTGCAGATAGGGTTCGACCGTCACGAAGCGGTCGATGTGCATGCGTTCGACGCCCTGGAGGATGACGCGCAGATTGCCGTCGGGCTGGCGCATCAGCCGCTCGATGCGGGCGATGACGCCGATGGCATGAATGCCGTCGGGGCCGGGTTCTTCCCGGCTGGGGTCAGCGCTGGCCGAAAGCGCCAGGAAGCGTTGCCGGCGGGTGCTCAGGTCTTCAAGGATGCGACGGGAGCGGGGCTGGCCGACGGTGATCGGCAGCCACATCAGGGGATAGAGCACCACCCCGCGCAACGGCAGCAAGGGCAGCGTGGCCGGCAATTCAGACAATGCCGGGCCGGCGGGGCCAGGGAGAGGTTCGGGCGAGGGTTCCATTCAGATTTGCAGGAAGCGCGATGCCTCGAGCACAAAGACGGTTGCCCCCTGGCCGCCGCTTGCTTCGGCGGCGGCGCTGCGGGCATGGGCCGAGATGATCTCCAGCACTTGCTCGGTCTTTTCGGCTTCGACGCCGATGAGGAGGGTGACATTGCCACGGCGTAGGAAGCCGCCGGCGGTGTTGATGCGCGTCAGGCGATGGTTGGCGGCCAGAAGGGCGTTGGCGATGGCGGCGGCGTCGTCGTTGTGAACGATGGCGAGGATGAGGTTCATCGTACTGCTTCCTGGTCGGGGAGTGGGTGCGGGAGACGGAGAGAAGGCGCCGGGGAGACGGTGAAACTGCTGCACCGACAAGCAGAAGACAGTGGCTCCGCCCACTTCGGCTTCTAGCGGGGCGGCCGGAGCAGCGAAGGGCGCCTGGCCTGGCTCGACCGCCCACGGGATGGGACTGATGATGGCGTGGCGAGTGCGGCAGAGGGAGCGGATGACGGCCAGCACCTGCTCGATCTCGTTGTCATGTACTCCCATAACGATGGTGGCATTGGCCGCGCTGAGGAAGCCGCCCACAGTGTGAAAGCGAGTGGCGCGGAAACCCAGGGCGCTGAGGCGCTTGCTGAGCGGGTCGGCGTCTTCGTCGTGAATGATAGCGAGGAGTAGTTGCATGGCGGGGCGTCCAAATCATGATGGAGGGTCCGTAAGCGCGCATAAAGTCTACTCCAACTTTGACCTTCGCGGCAAGCCATGCTAAAGTCGGGTCAATGTAATCTCTGCCCCCACTGGCGGCCTGCGAGGCGTCTGACTCTGCAGGCCGTTCCTACGTCATCTACTCACGAGGCCGTGGTTATGACCGTCAATGCCAACTCTCGCACCTTTCTTGTGTTCTTGGGTCCCCCTGGTTCGGGGAAGGGGACTCAGGCCCGTTCGCTGGCCGAGGTAATGGGTATCCCTCAGGTTTCCACCGGTGATCTATTTCGTCGCCATATCAGACACCAGACCGAATTGGGCCGGCTGGCGCAAAGCTATATCGATCAGGGCGACTTGGTGCCCGACGAGGTGACCATCCGCATGGTCGAGGCGCGCCTGGCCGAGCCAGACGCGGCGGCCGGCGTCATCCTCGATGGTTTCCCGCGCACGCTGGCGCAGGCGACGGCGCTGGATCGGCTGTTGGCGCCGGCCGGCGGCCTCGACCTGGCCCCGCTGCTGGTGCTGGACGATGGCGTGGTGATGCGCCGCATTACCGGGCGCCGTCTGTGCCCGCTCTGCAACGCCGTGTATCATATCGAGTTCGACCCACCCCAGGTGGCAGGGCGCTGTGATCGCGATGGCGCCGAGCTGCTGCAACGCGCCGACGACTACCCGGACACGGTTCACAACCGCCTGTACGTGTACTACAAGCAGACTTCGCCGCTGGTGGGCTACTACTATGCCAAAGGCCTGCTGGTCGAGATCGATGGCGACCGTTCACCCCAGGCGGTGCAGGCGGCGCTCATGACTGTTCTGACCGAACGCGGGTTGACGAACGCCGCCGTTCGGTGATACACTTGCCAGGTGAGGCGGGACGGATGACAGTTGCCAGTCGTCCCGCCGCCAACACAGCCCGACAAGAGCATATCTGCTGATCGAAGCGTGCGAGAGAGGATCCACGAAGTGGTGGATCGCCGAAGGTGCAAGGGGCTTCCGTGGGCGGAGGTCCCCAATCTCTCAGGCAAAAGGATCGCACGCCGACAGCACTCTGGAGAGCCGCTTCCGTTGCGAACGCCGGCGCCGAAGGGGGAAAGCAGAGTCCGTGCCACCGGTTCTCGCCCAATCTCTCAGGCCCCAAGACAGAGTCAAGAGCCCGGTCAACCATCGACTGCGGCTCTTTTTTGTCGTTATTGGTAATTGGTTATTGACAACCCTTTGACAACCAATAACCAATAACCAATCACTAATCACTAATTACCAACAAGGCACAAGAAATGAGCGATCTTCAACAAACCCCCCTCTACGAACGCCATGTCGCCATGGGCGGGCGCATGGTGCCGTTTGCCGGTTACGAACTGCCGGTGCAGTATCCCACCGGCCCGCTGGTCGAACACCAGGCGGTGCGCACCGCTGCCGGGTTGTTCGATATCGATCACATGGGCCAGTTCCGTCTGACGGGGCCTGACGCCGAGGTGTTTCTGCAATATGTACAGCCGCGCGACCTGAGCCAGATGCAGGACTGGGACGCCGAGTATAGCTTCCTCTGCTATGCCGACGGCGGCTTTGTCGATGATATTTTCATCTATCGTCTGCCTGATGAGTGGTTCGTCGTCGTCAACGCCGCCAATCGCGACAAAGACCTCTTCTGGCTGGATACACTGGCCGCCGGCTTCGATTGCGACCTCATCGATGTCTCGGATGCGACCTGTATGCTGGCCCTGCAAGGGCCGAAGGCCCAGCCCATCCTCCAGAAGCTGACCGATCTGCCTCTGGCAGGGGTGCGCTTCCACACTGCCGCCAGGGCGCAGGTGGCCGGGATCGAGACGTTGATCGGGGCCACGGGGTATACGGGCGAGTACGGCTACGAGCTTTTCTTCCCGGCCGAGCAGGCGGCGGCGATGTGGGAGACGCTGTTGGAGACGGGCGGGGCGGAGGGCTTGTTGGCCTGCGGGCTGGCAGCGCGCGATTCGCTCCGCTTCGAGGCCTGCCTGCCGCTTTACGGCCACGAGATCACGGCCGACCTGGAGCCGGTGGGGGCGCGCCTGGCCTGGGTGTGTGACTGGGACAAAGGATCCTGGGTGGGGCGCGAGGCGGTGTTGCGCACCAAACTGGAGGGGGCCAGGCAGGTATTGGTGGGGCTGGAGATGGTGGACAAAGGCGTGCCCCGCGAGCACTATCTCGTGGCCGCAGCCGGGCAGATCATCGGCCACGTCACCACCGGTATGAAGGCCCCCACCCTCGACGCCTTCCTGGCCCTGGCCTATGTGCCTCCGGCCTTTAGCAAGCCTGGAACTGAGGTCGATGTGCTGATCCGCGAGCAGCCGAAGAAGGCGCGCGTGGTCAAACGCCCGTTCTATACACCGGCCTATCGGCGGTGATTTCTGTCGAGAAGCAACCATCATCGAGACCCACAAGGTTGCCAACACCTTGAGGGTCTGCTCTAGCAAAAAGGAGTCTTCACCATGTCTTTCTCCTACGATCCGACTGCCCGCTATGCACCCTCGCACGAGTGGGCCCGACTCGATGGCGATCTCGTGCTCGTCGGCGTCAGTGATTTCGCCCAGGATTCGCTCTCGGATGTTGTTTTTGTCGATCTGCCAGCGGTGGGGGCCACGGTTGCGGCCGGCAAACAGGCAGCCGTGGTCGAATCGGTCAAGGCGGCCGAGGATGTCTACAGCCCGGTTTCGGGCGAAGTTGTGGCCGTGAACGAGAGCCTGGGCGACCGGCCCGAGCAGGTCAACAATGATCCTTACGGCGCCTGGTTCTTCAAAGTGCGACCGTCAGCTTTGTCCGAGCTTGACTTGCTGATGGACGCCGCCGCCTACGAAACCCACGTCGCCAGCCAGGAGCACTGATCATGCGCTACAATCCCCATACCGACGCCGATCGGCAGGCGATGCTGGCCACGATTGGCGTCGCGAGTGTGGCCGATCTCTTCGTCGACATCCCGGCCGAGCACCGTTTTCCCGCGCTCGACCTGCCGCGGGCGCTGACCGAGATGGAGGCGGCGCAGGAGTTGGAAGGGCTGGCCGGCGAGAACAGCAACCTGGGCGAGGTGGCATGTTTTCTGGGCGCAGGCGCCTATCGACACTTCGTGCCCTCGGTGGTGGATGTGGTGATTAGCCGCAGCGAATTCTACACCGCCTACACGCCCTACCAGCCTGAGATCAGCCAGGGCACTCTGCAGGCCATGTTCGAGTACCAGAGCATGGTCTCGGCCCTGACCGGCATGGATGTGGCCAATGCCTCGCATTACGATGGCGCCACCGCCGTCGCCGAGGCCGTGATCATGGCCGTGCACAGCCACCGCAGCCCGCGCCGCAAGGTGCTGCTTTCACCCACCCTCCACCCGCACTACCGCCAGGTGGTGCGCACCTACACCCAGGGCATGGGGCTGGAGATCGGCGGCGACGAAGACCAGGACAGCGATTTCCACACCCTGCTGGGGCGCTGCGATGACAACACCGCCGTTGTGGTGGTGCAGAACCCGGACTTTCTGGGCCAATTGCATAGCCAGGCGGAGATGACTGATCTGGCTGCCGCCGTGCACGCTCATGGTGCGCTGTTGGCCGTCAGCGTCGATCCGATCTCGTTGGCTCTGTTCACGCCGCCGGGCGACTACAACGCCGACATCGTCACCTGCGAAGGCCAGAGCCTGGGCAACAGCCTGAGCTTTGGCGGGCCGTACCTGGGCATTTTCGCCTTCAAGCAGGATCTGGTGCGTCGCAGCTCGGGCCGGTTGGTGGGCGAGACGGTAGACGCCAACGGCGCGTGCGGCTATGTACTCACGCTCAGCACCCGCGAGCAGCACATCCGTCGCGGCAAGGCGACCAGCAACATTTGCACCAACCAGGGTCTGAACGCACTCGCCGCCGCTGTCTATCTGGCGGCGATGGGCAAGCATGGTCTGCGCCGGGCGGCCGAATTGTGCTGGCACAAGGCACACTACGCTGCCGCTCGCATCGCCCAGATCCCCGGCTACGAGGTGTGGGAGGAGAAGCCCTTCTTCAAGGAATTCGTGGTGCGCTGCCCCCGCCCGGTGTCAGAGATCAATCGCTATCTGGAGGAGGAGTACGGCATCATCGGCGGCTTCGATCTCAGCCAGGATTACCCGCACCTGGGCCACGCCATGTTGGTGTGCGTGACCGAGATGAACACCGTGGACGAAATCGATGATCTGGCGACGGCGCTGGCCGAACTGACCGAAGACGAAGTCATCCCTCTGGAGGTGCTGTTCTGATGGAAACATTCATCTATGATCTCAGTCGGCCCGGACGCCGCGGCGTGGATATGCCCGAGGCCGATGTGCCGGCGACCCCGCTTCCCGAAGCCTATCTCCGCGCCGACCTGCCGCTGCCCGAGGTGGGCGAGCCGGAGGTGGTGCGGCACTATGTGCGCCTGAGCCAGTTGAACTACGCGGTGGACACGGGCTTCTATCCGCTTGGCTCCTGTACCATGAAGTACAACCCCAAGATCAACGAGCGCGTGGCGCGGCTGGCCGGTTTCAGCCAGATCCACCCCTTGCAGGACGCGGAGACGGTGCAGGGGGCGATGGAACTGATGTTCGAGTTGCAGGAGATGCTGGCCGAGATCTCGGGTTTCGCCGCCGTCACCTTGCAGCCGGCGGCAGGGGCGCAGGGTGAACTGACGGGTGTGCTGATCATCCGGGCGGCGCAGATCGCCCGTGGGCAAGGGCATCGCACCAAGATCCTTGTCCCCGACTCGGCCCACGGCACCAACCCGGCCACCACGACCATGGCCGGGCTGGATGTGATCGAAATCCCCAGCGACGCCAACGGCAATGTCAACCTGGCCAGCCTCAAGGCCAACCTGAGCGACCAGGTGGCGGGGCTGATGCTGACCAACCCCAGCACGTTGGGCTTGTTCGAGCAGAATATGGTCGAGATCTGCCGGCTGGTGCACGAGGCCGGCGGGCTGGTCTATGGCGATGGGGCCAATTTCAACGCCATCATGGGCATTGTCCGGCCCGGCGACCTGGGCGTGGATGTGATGCACTTCAATCTGCACAAGACCTTTAGCACCCCTCACGGCGGCGGCGGCCCCGGCTCTGGCCCGGTGGGGGTGACGGCGGAACTGGCGCCCTTCTTGCCCGGCCCACTTGTGGCCCGCAACCAGGATGGCGACTTTGTATGGGAGATGCCAGCCTCAAGCATCGGTCGGGTCAAGAGCTTCCACGGCAACTTCGGCATGCATGTGCGGGCCTACACCTACATCCGCTTGCACGGGGCCGATGGCCTGCGCCGTGTGAGCGAGGACGCCGTGCTGAACGCCAATTACATCCAGGCCGTGCTCAAGCAGCGCGGCGATTATCCGGCGCCGTATGGCAATCGCTTTTGCATGCACGAGGTGGTGGTGCAGGGCCGGATTCCGGGCGCGGAGGGGGTGCACACACTGGATGTGGCCAAGCGGCTGATCGATTACGGTTATCACCCCCCCACCATCTACTTCCCGCTAATCGTGCCCGAGGCGTTGATGATCGAACCGACGGAGACCGAGACCAAGGAGACGTTGGATGCATTCATCGATGCCCTGACCGACATCGCCGGCGAGGCTCGCACCGACCCCGATCTGCTGCACCAGGCCCCGCATTCGACCCCCGTGCGGCGTCTGGATGAGGTGAGGGCGGCGCGGCAGCCGATCCTGAATCGGAGGCCAGCGGTGGAAGCGGGCGAGCGTATGCCTGCCTGACCCCCGGCGAAGCGAGACCGTTGCCGGTTTGACGATGGACGATGGCGATCCCTGCTTGCCGGCAGGCGGATCGCCATCGTCCCATCGTCCCTACCGCGTGTGCGGTTCATCGCTTCTCATCGGCATCGAGGAAGGCGTCACATGGATGCCGCCCCGTCTCAACGCCCCCGCCACCGCCGCCGCGACCCCGATCACCGCGCCGCCCACCCGCCCGTCGCTCCTCCCGGACTGCCCGGCGGCCAATACAAGCCTCTGAGCGAGACGGACGTGCGCCGCCTCCACCAGGCTTCGCTGGCGGTGTTGGAGCGCACCGGCGTCGAAGTCATGCCCTCCGAGTGCCGGGAGATTTTCCGGGTGGCGGGGGCGAGGGTGGCGGATGGTGAAAACCGGGTCTACATCCCGCCGGCGATGGTGGAGGATGCGCTTGCACAAGCGCCGCCTGAGGTCGTTTTGTGTGGACGCGACCCGAAGCATGACCTGACCTTGGGCGGGACGCGGGTCTACATGGGCACGGGCGGCGCCGCAGTAAAGGTGCTGGATCTGGAGACAGGCTACGTGCGGGAGAGCAAGCTGGCCGATGTGGCCGCAATTGGGCGGCTGGTGGATGCGCTCGACAACATCCACTTCTATTTGCGGGCATGCGTGGCGCGCGACATCCCCACCGAACTGTTGGACACCAACACCTACTACGCTGCGTTGGCCAACACGAGCAAGCACGTCACCGGCAACTGCTTCAGCGTCAAGTCGGTGCGCGAGGTGGTGGAGATGGCTTCGCTGGTCGCTGGCGGCCGCGAGTCGCTGCGCCAGCGCCCCATCATCTCGGTGACGAACTGCTGGATGGTCAGCCCGCTGCGTTTTGCGCCGGAGACGGTGGAGGTGCTGACCGAGGTCGTGCGCCAGGAGATCCCCGTCTTTCTGTCCTCGGCCCCGCAGTCGGGCGCAACCGGCCCGGCGGCGCTGGCGGGCACACTGGTGCAGATAAACGCCGAGGAGCTGGCGGGGGTGGTCTACACTCAGCTGGTCAAGCCCGGCGCCCGCATCATCCTCGGCTATGTGCCCTCGGTCTCGGACCTGCGCACAGGCAATTTCGTCGGCGGCGCGCCCGAATTCGCCCTCATGCACGCAGCCGTGGCCCAGCTGGGCCAGTTTTATCGCCTGCCGGTGTACAATTCCTCTGGTCTGACCGACTCGAAGATCCCCGACATCCAGGCCGGCTACGAGAAGGGACTGACGGGGCTGGCCGCGGCCCTGGCCGGGGCCAACTACATCCACCATGCGGCCGGTTTCCTGGAATCGATGCTGACGGTGGCCTATGAGCAGTATGTGATCGACGATGACATCAACGGTTCGATCATGCGCATGGTGCGTGGGATCGAAGTCACGGACGAGAGCCTGTCGCTGGATGTGATCGATCAGGTTTGCCGCGGCCGAGGGAGCGAGCCGCCGCCGGGCCACTACCTGGGCACGACCCAGAGTCTGGAACTGATGCACAGCGAGTATTACTATCCCCACACCGGCGACCGCCAGCGGCGGCAGGATTGGGAGCAAGAGGGGGCGCGGGATATGTGGCAAAGGGCGCGGGCCAAAGCACAGCACGTCCTGGCCACCCACCAGCCTATGCCGCTCCCCCTGGGGGTGGATGCTGCAATCCGGGAGCGGTTTGCGATTCTAGGGTGACCGACCACTGTCTACTGACCACAGCCCCATGCACACCACCCTCATCCCACCCGCCGCCCTCGCCGCTCGCCTCTTTGACCTCGATCTGGCCATCATCGACTGTCGCTTCACCCTGGTCGACAAGGGCCGCGGCCATCGCGACTATCTGGCCGGGCACATCCCCGGCGCCGTCTATGCCCACCTGGACGACGACCTGGCCGGGCCGATCATACCCGGCCTCAGCGGCCGCCATCCCTTGCCCGACCCGGACGCCTTTGCCCGCCGGCTGGGCGAGTGGGGCATTGGCGAGGGCGTGCAGGTCGTGGCCTATGATGACGCCGGCGGCGCCTACGCCGCCCGCTTGTGGTGGATGCTGCGTTGGCTGGGGCACGAGGCCGTGGCCGTGCTCGACGGCGGCTGGCAGGCATGGTTGGCGGAGGGATGGCCTGCGGCGGCGGGTCGGGAGACCCGACCCCTACGAGTGTTTTCGCCCCATCCCCGGCCCGAATTGCTGGCGACGACGGCGGAGGTGGACGCCATCCGCCTCGACCCGGGCTGGCGGCTGCTGGATGCGCGGGGCGCCGACCGCTTCCGCGGCGAGAACGAGACCCTCGACCCGGTGGCCGGGCACATCCCCGGTGCGCTCTCATTGCCCTACACCGGCAACCTGGGCCCCGATGGCCGCTTCCTCCCGCCCCAAGACTTGGCCGCCCGCTTTGCGCCCCTCCTCGGCCACACACCGGCCCAACGCATCGTCTGCTCGTGCGGCTCCGGCGTCACCGCCGCCCACAACCTGCTGGCCATGCTGCACGCCGGGCTGGGCGAGGGCCGCCTCTACGCCGGTTCGTGGTCGGAATGGATCACGGACCCATCGCGGCCGGTGGCGGTAGGCTGACAAAATTGAAGAATGCGGGCCGACTGATTGCATCAGCTTCGTGGTGATAGGGCGAGGGGGGATTGTTGAAGCGCTGACATCCGATCATCACTTCGAACAGGCGGGATTCGTCAAACTACTTACGGCTTCAAACCCTTGATCGGTTGTGCCCCGCAGCGCCATGCTGCGGCTGTAGGCGCGACCGCTCGGGGGCGATGATGAGCAGCAACTGATGTCCATCTGGCCAATCCCAGCGGCCTTGGGTGCATTTCAACTTGGGGGCAGCGCCAACCCGCCGGGGGCCGGAGGCCGCCCG
>CAYWPZ010000125.1:0-13665 GCA_964460135.1 uncultured Caldilineales bacterium
CTTGACGGGCGCAGCTTTCTGCCGCTCCTGAAAGGCGAGGCCCAAAGCGGCCGCCCTTATGCCTGGGAAGATAGCAACGGCCTCCTTCGGAACCTTCTGTGTCGCACCTGGCAGCCGGGGGCCGAGATGTGCGGGGTCGGCGGCGGCATCGATCCCGATGCCCTCTTCCGTCTGGAAGGGACCAAAGGGGCGCCTGCCTGCGCCGCTGCCGGCGACATCGGCTGGCTGAGCCTGACGCCCGCCAATGGCGCGGCGGCGCCCGGCGCCAGCAGCGCCGTACAAGCCACATTCGCTTCGTCTGGCCTGACCCCCGGCCTCTATGCCCGGTCGCTCTGCATCAGCAACAATTCCCTCTCCACCCCGTTCGTCATCATCCCCGTGCAACTAGAGGTGACAGGCCCGCCAGCGAAGGTGTTCTTGCCCTGGCTGGCGCGCTGACAGGCGAGCAGGTTGTATGATAGAATCGGATGCGAAGACTCTGTCTGTGATTGGAGACGCAATGAGCCTGAAAGCCGTCATTCCCCTCACCGCAATAGCTGTAGTCAGTCCCGTGCATCCTCGACTGGCGGGGATGAAGCCCGTTTTGCTCGTGGGATCGAGCTTCTCGAACAGCGATTGCGCCTGATGTCGCCGAGCCGATGAAATGTTGACCCAGTTTTCCGCACGAGCATTCAAGGGTTTGCGCTCGTTCACTATCGCCCCGCAACCGATCAATCTGCTGATCGGCGCCAACGGCACCGGCAAAACCAACTTTGCCGATCTGATTGCTTTTGTTGCTGCCGTTTGCCAGCGCGGACTTGCGGCGGCTATCAACGATGCTGGTGGGTTGGAGCACCTGCGGACTCGCCAACCAAGCGCTGGCACACCCTACCGGTTTCGCATCGAGTTGCGACTGGGCGAAGACCTCTCGCGTGGTATCAAGGAGGCGCACTATGGCTTCGAATTGGCGCAATTGAAGAATGTGATCAAAGTGCGACAGGAGGCATTGCAGGCTATCGTCTACAAACGCAAGCCGGGCCGGCCATCTCGTGCGGGCGTGCCGCGTTTTGATTCAGGTCAACCGATAACCTTGCGCTTTCACCGCGAGGATACGGTGATCAAGGAGTGGAGCGATGCCGTTGGTCCGATCGCAGACCACTTCGAAGCTCCCCAAGAACTCATTCTGTCGTCCTATGGGCGTTTGGGTGAGCTTCGCACCTTGACGGACTTCTTGAGCTCATGGCGGGTATACAACGTGGATGCCGCCATGGCAAAACGTTCTACAGGCGGGAGCGACACTGAACTCGATCGCTATGGCGAGAATATTGCACCCTATCTGGCCCGGATCTTGCGCGACGATCACTCGCGGGAAAGGCTCTTGGGATATATGCGCGAAGCCGTGCCTTATATTCAGAACATCAAGCCCGATCGGGTGCTGACGTTTCAGAGCCTGCGGTTTACGGAAGCAGACACAGGCGCTGACTTCCAACTGGGCGACATGTCGGATGGTACGATCAGGTTACTGGGGTTGCTGTCGATTCTGCGCCAGTCGATTCCCCCGGCGGTTGTTGTGATCGAAGAACCCGAGAACGCGTTACACGCTCATGCCATCCACAACCTGGTGGGGGAAGCAAGACGGGCCTCGATGAGTTCTGAGTTCGCAACCCAGGTTTTTTTCACCTCACATTCGCCCGCAGTGGTGGATGCTGTGCTCAGCCCAGAGGCGTTACGTGAAACATCATCTCACCCCGCCTGCTTTGTGACCCAACGCAAGGCGAACGCCCCCTCGATTGTGGCGGCCCCAGACACAGTGATGAAGGCGATTGCAGACAACCTGGGGCGACCAAGCGACTTCTATCGAGAAGGTAGTTTCGGTGATCAGCCTGTGCAGATGGGGCTTTTTTCCGGCAATGGAAATGAGCCATGATCTGTGTGTTGGTGGAGGGGCCTGACGATCAGCTTGCCATACCAGCGATGACTGCACGCGAGCAGTTATCCGTTCGCTGCATTCCGATGGGTGGGAAATCGAATATCGTTCGCCGCAACCATGGCTTCGAGGATACCGTTCGGCGACAATATGCTGTCGGCGGCCGCTCCTTCATCGTGTTGATGGATAGCGACGTGACCTATCCACCGTATGCCTCATTCGCACAGGAACGCCAGGATATGCCGCGACGAGCCGCGACGATAGCAGGTGAACTCAAAGCCCCTGTACACGTTTGTTGGGCAGTACTGGAATTGGAATCGTGGCTGATCGGCGGCATGATGCCGCGCGCATCCTATTGCGGACTATCCAATGTAGGGCGCGTGCCCGCAAACACGGAAAGTACGCCGCAGGATCCGAAAAAATGGCTGAAAGACCATCTGCGCGGGGATTATCAGCCACGCATAGCTGAGTGTCTCGCTCGCTCGATCACGCTTGAGCAGGCCAGAATCCGTAATCAGTCACTTCAGTTCTTCCTGGCGACGCTTCGGCAGGTGGCCAGCGCCGGGGCTACGTCATAGTCCGCTTCGCCGATGCCACCGACGCCCCATCATCGGCGCGGCAGACATAGATGGCCGGGCGGAGATTCGTGGCGGCAGAATAGCCGCTTTCCACATCGTCGGCGAATGATGCCGCCCGTTCTGCTTGCACCAGGGCCACGGCGCAGCCGCCAAAACCGGCCCCGGTCATGCGGGCGCCCAGGCAGCCGGGTTGGGCGCGGGCGATCGCGACCATTTGATCAAGCGCCTGGTTGGAGACCTCGAAATCGTCGCGCAGGCTGACGTGGCTAGCGTCCATCAGCCTGCCCAGGGCGGTGGCGTCGCCGGCCGTCATCGCCGCCGCCGCCGCCAGGGTGCGTTCGTTTTCGGTGATGACATGGCGGGCGCGGCGGCGGGTGAGGGGGTCGAGACGGTCGGATTCGGCCTCGAAGCGGGCGGCGCTGACATCGCGCAGGGCGGGGACGCCGAAGAAACGGGCGGCGGTCTCGCATTGCGCCCGGCGTTCGTTGTAGGCCGAATCCACCAGCCCACGACGGGTGGCTGTGTCGAGGATGACCACCACCACGCCGGAGGGCAGCGGCGCGGCCTGGGTTTCCAGGCTGCGGCAGTCGATCAAAAGGGCATGACCGGCGCGACCGGCGGCCGAGATCATCTGGTCCATGATGCCGCAATTGACGCCAACCCACTCGTTTTCGGCCCGCTGGCCCAATTTCGCCATCATCGCCGGCTGCCATTCGAAGCCCGAAACGGCCTGAAACGCGCGGGCCGTGGCCAGCTCGATGGCGGCTGAGGATGACAGCCCGGCCCCGCGCGGCACATCGCCCCCCACCACGCCTTCCCAACCGGCCACGGCAAAACCGGCCTCGGTCAAGGCCCAGGCTACGCCCTTGAGATACTCGACCCAGCCGGCTTGCTGGCGCTGCAAGGCGAAAAGGTCGAAGGCGGCCCAACGGTCGAGATCGAGTGAGTAGACCTCCACCCGAGCATCCGTCCGCGGACGCAGGGCGATCCAGACGGCGCGATCGATGGCCATGGGCAGAACGAAACCATCGTTGTAGTCGGTGTGTTCGCCGATCAGATTGACGCGACCTGGCGCCCGCACAAGTACATCCGGCGCGACGCCAAAACGGGCCTGGAATGCCCCGACCACCTGTCTTCTAGGCGTGCGCTTCATGTTCATAGCCGTGTGGGTGGGCACGATGCCACCGCCAGGCGCTGGCGATGATGTCGTCCAGGTCGGGATGCTGGGGCTGCCAGCCGAGTTCGGCCTGGATGCGGTTGCTGCTGGCCACCAGGATAGCCGAATCGCCGGGGCGCCTGGGTCGCACAACCGCCGGCAGGGGATGCCCGGTGACGCGACGCGCAGCCTCGATCACCTCGCTGACCGAGTAGCCGTTGCCGCTGCCCAGGTTGTAGCGAACGAAGGGTCGCTCTGCCAGGCCTTCCAACGCCAGCACATGGGCGAGGGCCAGGTCATCGATGTGAATGTAGTCGCGGATGCAGCTGCCGTCGGGCGTGGGATAGTCGTCGCCGAAGATGGCGATCTCGGCTCGTTGGCCCAGCGCCACCTGCAGGACGAGCGGGATGAGATGGGTTTCGGGCCGGTGGGCCTCGCCTTGGGTGGCTGTGGCGCCGGCGGCGTTGAAGTAGCGCAAGATGGCCAGGCGCAGACCGTGAATGCGATGATGCCACTCCAGCGCCTGTTCGACCATGTATTTGCTGGCGCCATAGACGCTGGACGGGTCGATGGGGTCGGTTTCGACCAGCGGTGCATCTTTGCTGGCGTAGACGCCGGCCGTGGATGAAAAGACAAAGCGCCCCACGCCGTGGGCGATGGCGGCGTCGATCAGAGTCAGGCTACCGGTGACATTGTTGCGAAAGAAACGGCCGGGGTCGCGCATCGACTCGCCCGCCTCGATGAAGGCGGCAAAGTGCAAGATGGCGTCGAAGGACTGAAGCCCCAGGACGCGGTCGAGGGCGCCCCGATCCAGTACATCACCTTCGACAAAGGCGGCGGCGGCAGGGATGGCCTGCCGGTGGCCGCTGGACAGGTTGTCGAAGATGGTGACGCTGTGCCCCGCTGCCAGCAGATGGTGGGCGACGACGCTGCCGATGTAGCCGGCGCCGCCGGTGACGAGAGTTCTCACGGTCTAGGGCATTCCTTGTAGGGGGGAGGCGTCGCCAACCCAGCGCAAAGCAGCCCGCTGGAGGCAAAGCGCTAGGCGTAGGCGGGCAGCCAGGCGCCGTGCGCTGCGATCAGATCATCGACCAGGGCCGTGATCTGATCCAGGTCGAGCTCGGCGGCGGTGTGCGGGTCGAGCATGGCGGCGTGGTAGATGTGCTGGCGCTTGCGGGTGAGGGCGGCCTCGACCGTGAGCGCCTGTACGTTGATGTTGGTTTGCATCAGCGCCGCCAGGTGGGGCGGCAGTGAGCCGATGCGGGTGGGTTGGATGCCGTTTCTGTCCACCAGGCAGGGGACTTCGACGCAGCAGCCGGCGGGGAGGTTGTCGATGAGGCCGTGGTTGCCGACATTGCCGTAGATCACAGCCGGCTGACCGGTCTCGATGGCGTGGATGATCTGCGAACCGTATTCGACGCTGCGCTTGATCTGCAGAAGCTGGTTCAGCAGCTTCTGCATGTCCTTGTCGCTGCCATCGCTGCGCATCTCCTCGACCTCTTCGCCCTCGCGTACCACCTGGAACCGCACGTTGTCATCCTCGAAGACATGGCGCAGCGCCTCCCATCCCGCCAGTTGGAACTCGCAACGGCGGATGTACTCGTCCAGGGGGATGTTGAAGTCCTCGATCAGGTCGGGGCGGTCGCGTTTGATGAACCAGGGGACGTATTCGCTGAAATGCTCGCTGGATTCGGTGACGAAATAGCCGAATTTCTCGAATAGTTTGTAGCGCACGCGGTTGGAGGGCGGCATGCGGCCTTCGTGCAGCACTTTGCGGATTTCGGGGTAGAGGTCCTGGCCGTTGCGCTCGAATTTGAGGTAGAAGGCCAGGTGGTTGATGCCCGCCACCAGATAATCGATCTCCTCGACCGGAACGCCGATGTCGGCGGCCAGTTCGCCAGCGGTATGGGGCACACTGTGGCACAGGCCCACGGCTCGGATGCTGCTGGCCCGGTCCAGCGCCCACATGTTCATACACATGGGGTTGACATATTGCAAGAAAGTCACATCCGGGCAGAGTTCCTCCATCTCGCCGGCCATCTCCAGCAGGACGGGGATGGTGCGCAGCCCGCGCATGATGCCGCCGATGCCCAGGGTGTCGGCGATGGTCTGGCGCAGCCCGTATCGCTTGGGGATCTCGAAATCGATGACGGTGGAGGGGCGGTAGCCACCCACCTGGAACATGGCGATGGCGTAATCCGCCCCGGCCAGCGCCTGGCGGCGGTCGAGCGTGGCCTCGATGAACGGGTTGGCGCCCAACGCCTCGGCAATCTTGCGGGCCACGATGGTCGAGGTGCGCAGCCGTTCGGGGTCGATGTCGTGCAGGCTGATGGTCGAGTCAGCCAGTTCGGGGTAGCTGAGGATGTCGCCGAGCAGGTTTTTGGCGAAGACGGTGCTGCCGGCGCCGATGAAGGTGATTTTGGGCATGGGGTGTGGTGTGTTGAAGCATGGCGGTTAGGATACGGGTGCAGTTGCGAGGGTCAAGTATCTTGTCAAATCCCTCTCTCTCCAAATCACTCAACCCTCACGCCGCAACGCCGGCACGGGCGCCGGCGCACCCGATCGCTTGCGGCGACGCAGCCGCGACCCAATCCCGTTCTTTTGCTCGGCATCGTCATAGCCCTCGTGATTGTAATAATAGTAATAACTGCTGCCTCGTACCGGCATGCGATTGAGCACCACGCCAACGAGGCGAGCGTTGACATGCTTGAGCGCATCCACCGCCCGCTGCGCCAGCTCGCGCCTGGTTTGGCCAGAGACCAGCACCAGCAACACGCCATCCACCTGGGTGGAGAGGATGGCGGCGTCGGAGAGGACAGTGGCGGGAGGGCTATCCACCACCACAATATCGGCCTGGGTCTGCAAGGCGGCCAGCAGTTCGGCCATGCGGTGCGAGCCGAGCAGCTCGGCCGAGTTGGGCGGCAGGGGACCAGAAGTCAGCAAGCGCAGGCCGGAGACGGCGGTTTCCTTCAGCAGTTCGGCCGGGTCAGGATGGGCAACCAGTAAGCCGGTGGTCAGGCCGGTGTTGTTGGCGACCTTGAACAAGCGGTGCTGGCGAGGGCGATGCAGGTCGGCGTCCATCAGGATGACCTGCTGGCCGGCCTGGGCCAGGGCAATGGCCAGGTTCGCTGCTGTCATCGACTTGCCCTCGGAAGGGGCCGGACTGGTCACCATCAGACACCGGAGCGGCTCATCGACCGAGGCGAATTGCAGATTGGTGCGCAGCACACGGTAGGACTCTTTGGCGGGCGATTGCGCCGGGCTTAGCCCCACCAACTCGCCCTCGCCTGCCGCCATCTCGATCGCCGGCACTGCGCCCAGCGTCGTCAGTTGCAGCGCCGCCCGCACATCTTCGGGGTTCTTCAGTGTATCGTCCAGGCTTTCGAGCAAAAAGGCTGCGCCTACCCCCACCAGCAGGCCCATCGCCGCCGCCAGGAAGATGGTCAGCGGCTTGTTCGGCCCCACCGGCAGCGTGGGCAGGGTGGCAGGCTCGACGATATTGAGCGAATTCACCGCCCCGCGCTCGGTGCTGGCAAGCAAGTCGGCATAGTTGCCCTGTAGCGCCGCCTGTTTATTTTCCAGCGCCCGCAGTTGCGTCTGGACCTCGGTGATCTGCTCGGGGTCGAGCAGCGCGGCCAACTCGCCCTGCTTGCGCTCGATCTCGGCCTTTGTCTGCTGCAACCCGGCCTCTAGCTGATCCAGTTGGCCGGCGATGAAAACCTGGCGTTGCGTGGCCTCGGACTGGGCGCCGGTCTGAGTCTGCGCCATCAGTTGGCGCGCCAGTTCGTCGGCCACCGCCTGAGCGCGGCGGGGGTCGGCATCCAGCACCTTCATCTCTACCAGTTGGGTGTCCGGCACCACGCGCACATTGTACTCCGGCAGTTCGGTCAATCCCTGCGCGGCCATGACCGCCGCTCGCACGGGGCTGCGCCGGGCCAGATCGGCATAGGTGTTGGCCAGTTTCAGCGTCAATGAATAGTCATTGCTGTTGGGGTTGGGGTCGTTGATTGCCCGCCCAACCATCAATGTGGCCCGACTTTCGTACATGTAGGGCTGGTTGCGAGTGACGATGATACTGGCAAGCGTGGCGACGAGGGCCGTCGCGGCCACCAGCCACCACCAGCGGCGCAGAGGTTGGAGATAGGCTTTCAGTTCCATGGCGTCTTCTGGCTTATGGATGAGAAGCCCGAAAGGTGTTGGAAACCTTTAGGGCTTGCTCGTAAACGGCATCGAGGCCGGGATAGAGGGTGCGGACGTGATAGTTGGCTTCCACCCAGGCGCGGCCGTTCCGGCGCAATCGCCGATCGAGCGCCGGCTCAT
The DNA here is from genome assembly GCA_964460135.1 of uncultured Caldilineales bacterium. Classification (GTDB taxonomy): domain Bacteria; phylum Chloroflexota; class Anaerolineae; order J102; family J102; genus SSF26. The sequence continues at coordinate 7,961 of CAYWPZ010000125.1, forward strand.
CCAGCAGGCGCTCGATGGCCTGGGCGAAGGCCGGGGGCGCATCGGCCAGGAGGATGTTCTCGCCCTCGCGCACGGCCAATCCCTCGGCCCCCACGCTGGTGGCGACCACCGGCAACCCCCATTGCCAGGCGTCCAGGATCTTGACCCGAGTGCCGCCGCCCGTGGCCACAGGCACGATGAAGACATCGGCTTCGGCCAGCAAGGGGGCGGGGTCGGCCACATAGCCCAGGACCCGGATGCGCGGGTCGGCGGCGAGGGCGCTGACGGCCGGCGGGGGTTGTTTGCCGGCGATGACGAAGCGGGCGTTGGGGCGCTGTTGGTGGATGAGGGGCAGCACCTGGCGAGCGAACCAGAGCACACCGGCGCTGTTGGGGGGCCAGAGCAGGGCGCCCAGGTGCAGGATCAGCGGCGATGACCCCGGCCGGTGAACGACCGGAGCGGTCAGGCCTGGATCGACGGCGATGGGCAGGGTCGTGAAGCGAGCAGAGAGGTGGGCGTAGTGATCGGGAGGGAAGAGCTTGAGCAAATGGCGACGGTCTTCGTCCGAGACGGTGAGGACGGCATCATAGCACAAGCACTGGTGTGCCTCGAAACGGGCAAAAGCGACGGCTTCGCGTTGCACGATCCGGCGTCGCCAGGCGCGCGCTTCGGCTGCGGCCAGGCGCTGCGCCAACACATGCACGGCGTTGTGTTGGTCGAGCACCGTGGCAGGGCGCTTGCTCATTCGGGTCGCTGCCCATTGTCCCCAACTTGCCATGGCTGTTTGGTCGGCGTGGACGAGGTCGAATGATTGGCTACGCACGAGACCGGCCAGGCAGTGGCGCATGGCGGGCATGTCGTCGCGCTCGATCACGAACGGCCTGCCCGAGACCAATCCTCTGATCACGGCCCGCAGGTTGTGGGCAGCCGAACGGCGAAGGGGCACAGGATGTACGGCCTGGCAGAGGCCCCGCAGGTGCTCGATGGCTGTCGGGGGATCATCAGGGCGCACGAACGAGACCAGCGTCAAATCGTGGCTGGCGGCCAGATGGCGCAGGACGTGGTAGGCGCGCACCTTTGGCCCGGCATCGAGCGGGTAGGGCAGCACTTGGGTCAGGAAGAGGATGCGCGCCATTCTTGCGCAATCAGATTCCTCTGAATTTGACGATTTCAGCCAGCGTTTTGAAGGTGATGCTGAGGTCGAGCCAGAATCCCCGATGGGTGACGTAGAAGAGGTCGTATTCCAGTTTGATGCGGGCGTCTTCCTGTGTGTTGGCGTAGGGCTGGCGCACTTGCGCCCAGCCGGTGATGCCAGGTCGCACGGCATGGCGGGCGCGATAGAAGGGTAGCGTTTGGGCAAGGGTCTCGACGAATTCCGGTCGTTCGGGGCGGGGGCCGATCAGGCTCATCTCGCCGGCCAGGACATTGAAACATTGTGGCAGTTCGTCCAGACGGGTAGAGCGAAGGATGCGACCGACCGGCGTCACGCGCTGGTCGGCCTTCGTCGCCCACACCGCCCCGGTTTCCTTTTCGGCGTCGGGCGTCATGGAGCGGAACTTGAGACAGGTGAAAAGCCTTCCGCCCTGCCCTACGCGCGGCTGCCGGTAGAACAGGGGGCCGGGAGAGAACAGGCGGTTGGCGATGAGGAGGGGCGGGATCAGCAAAGCCAGCAGGCCGAGACCGAGCAGGGCGCCCAACACATCTGCTGCGCGCTTGGCGCCGAGGGTAAGCCGGTCGCCGGCGGTTTCGTGCATGGGCATGACCAGATGGAGGTCCTGGCCGATGTGTTCGCGGCACGCGGCCGAGCAGTCGTTCATAAAAGACCGGCATGGTGCTGAAACGCAAGCCCTGTTCGCGGCAACGCAAGAGAGCGTCGATCAGGCCCATATCGATGGTGTGGCGATGGGTGATGGCCAGGATAAGTTCGTCGATGGCCAGGTGCTGGGCCAGGCCGGGCATGTCCTTCTGCCCGCCCAACACCGGGATGCCAGCGACGGCGCTGCCGTGTAGCATTGGGTTGTCATCGATGAAGCCCATGATCTGGCAGCCGGCCTCGCGAAAGGGATTGGCGCCGTCGCCTTGACCCGGCGCCGTGCGCAGGGCCTCGACCAGCCTCCTGCCGGAGCGGCCGGCCCCGACGATCAACACGCGCTGTTTGAACCAGGGTTGCCGGAACAGCAAGCTGTAGAGGCTACGCCATGCCGCCATGCCCAGGGCCACAGCCAGCAGGAAGAGAAACAGAGGCCCACGTGCGCCCAGGGGCGGTGTGAGCCAGGGGATGAGCGAGTAGGCGAGCACCGTGATCAGGGCGGCGCTGGTGCTGGCGCGGGCGCTATTCCAGGCGTTGGCCGCTCGCGCCAGGTTGTAGACATCGAAAAAAGCCGCCCACGCGCACCAGACCAATGCCAACGTAAGAAACCATTTGGGGGCCTGAAGGACAAGGTAGGGATGAAGGCTCAGGTCGAGCGACCCGGCCAGGGCGATCAGCAACGCCCCCTCGATGAGGATGAGATCGCCGAGAAACAGCAGCAGGCGTCGCTCCGAGATGCTCAGACGCAGGCTGGGCAGGTTGATGCGCCGTCGCCAACCATGCGTCTGGACCGGGCGCAGGAGGATTTCTTCGGACAGCAGGGGATGGGGGATGGTCATGGCATCACCTTGTCGTTTTGTCAGCGCCGGCGAGTCGATCGTAGACATGCTGCAAGGTCGTGAACTCAAGGGCCTGCTGTTGGTTGCGCCAGGCCCTGCCCGCTGTTCCCATCTGCTCCCGTCGCGCCGGGTCGGCGAAGGCAGCGGCGATGGCCTGGGCCAGGCTGGCGGTGTCGCCGGGCCGCGTGATCCAGCCGCTCACGCCGGGCTGGACATATTCGGCCAGCGCGCCCGAATCGGCGACGATCACCGGTTTGCCGAAGAAGTAGGCGGCGGCAATCAGCGCCGATTGGGTCGCAGAGACATAGGGCAGGATGACGAAGGCGCAAGCGCGAAAGAGGGCCGCCGTCTCTTCATCGTCGATCCAACGGTTGCGAAACTCAACGCCCGCCGGCAGCGGCCCACGCCAACAGGCCGCCAAGTCGCCAGGCCCGGCCACTATTAGGGATGGGGCGGCATGGGCAGGGGATTGTCCTGACTCGGCCAATTGCTGCCAGGCCGAAAGCAGCACATCCAGACCCTTGTAGGGCAGCAGACGGCCGAAGAAGAGGGCGAATGGCCGTTTCATCGTCGGATCGACATCGCCAGGACACTGATTGCGCAGGCTCATCTCCATCGTATGGCTGAACATGAGATGGAGCAGCGGCGTGAACGTGACCCGATCAGGCGAGAGGCCACGGCGCAACAGTCGTTGGCGATACACCTGGCCGTGGACGAGGATGTGGTCGGCAGAATGCAGCACCAGCCGATTCCAAGAACGGATGAGGAGAGAGATGGGCGATCGGCTGGCATGGTGGGGGTCGAGATCATGGACTGTGTGTAGGATCGATCCCTGCAATCGGCGCATCAGGAACGGGTTCCAGCCATGGGGGGCAGTGAAATGGCTAACGTCGGCTTGCAGTCCCTCGAGCACCTCACACAGGCGGAGGAAGGCGCGGGGTTGCAACCCTTCGCGCGAGAAGCCGGTCGTAGCATTGGCAAGGGGGGTGTGTTGCTGAAGGCCGGGAGTGTAGCGGTCGCGGGGCAAACGCGCCGTGCTGACGAGGTGAACATCATGGCCGCTGGCCGCCATGCGGTTGGCAAGGTCAGCGGTATACTGGTGCATGCCCAGGGTGGGGGAGAGACAGACGTAGGCGATGCGCACGGTTCAGAAGGCCGGAAGTTCGGAGAGCAGACGGCGGTAGACGGGGGTTGAAAAGCTCGACTGGCCAGACGCTGCCGCCAGCCGGGCGCCGAGCAAGCGTGGCCAATAGGCCAGGCGGACAAGGGTTTTGAAGCGTTGCGCCTGTGCTTCGCCTCCGAATTTGCGGTAGAAATGAATCTTGCTGCGGTAAAGATGGATCACCATTTCTTCTGTGACTTGATTGGCGCTGGCCCCCCCGAAATGTGTGACCACGGCGGCCGGCTCGTACCAAAGCTCCCACCCCGCCTGACTCAGGCGATAGCAGAGGTCGACTTCTTCGGTATACATGAAATACGATTCATCCAACCGGCCGACTTCGTCAAGCGCCTGCCGTCGGAGCAGCAGGCAGGCGCCCTTGATGGCCTCGACTCGGCGCGGGGTGACGGCATCCCAGCGGTGCATAGGATAGGTAGCGCGGGGGAACAGGCGGTCGAGGAAGATCAGCCGCCAAAACTCGCGAGCGGGCGTGAGCATGGGATGGCAGGAGGGTTGCAACGAGCCGTCGGCGTTGACGAGCCGGGCGCCCAGCGCTCCCGCCCGTGGGCGGCTGGCCAGAAAGTCCAGCAGGGCGGCCAGGGCGCCGGGGTGCAGCACGGTGTCGGGGTTGAGGAGGAGGACGGCGTCGCCGGCGGTCTGCGCCAGGGCCTGGTTGTTGGCGCGGGCAAAGCCCACATTCTCATGGTTGGCAAACGACCGCACCCATGGGAAGCGTTCGGCCACCATCGCTGCGCTGCCATCGGCAGAAGCGTTATCGATGACGCACACGTCCGCTTCCTCCGGCGGGAGTGTGCGTTCGAGTTCGGCCCACACCGATTCCAGGCAGCCGGCCAGCAACGCTTTGGTGTTCCAACTGACGATGAGGATGGAGAGGCGCATAGGCGAGTTTCTGACCAGCTACCAATCTAAATCCCGAGCATAACCAAGGTCGATCAGGGCCTGGCCGGCGATGCGTTTGAATAACCATTTGCGGCTGACGTTCCATCGCTGCCAACGACCCACGGGTGTGAAGTCGGCTGGTCTGGCCGAATGTTCCCAGGATACTGTTGCTCCTGCTGCTGTTGCAGATGACCCGATCAGAGGAACATTTCCGACGGCGGCGAAGGGGAAGCGATCTGGATCGAGGGCGAATCTCTGGCAGGCTGTGCGGACGAAGCGGGCCGGGTCGGCGATCGCATCCTCGAACCTAGCCAGCCAATAACCTTGTTTGCGCTCCTGGCGCTGGCGGTGAAACGCCAAGACGAGGTTCGCAGCGCGACGCCAGCGCAAGCACACCATCCAGAAGCGAAGCTGGGGCCAGGTGCGCAGGGTGGAATCCACCACATCGCGACCATCTCGAAGCAGCAGCAGCAAGTGTTCGTATGGGAACATCGTATCGAAATGCATGAGATATTCGGCGTTGGGAACTTTGACCAGCGCTCGTTTCTCTCGCTCGGTGGCCGTGTGTAAATAAGCGATCAAGCTGGCGCCGAAAAGCGTTAGAAAGTCATGATCGCCGATCTTGCCAGCGTTGTGGTCATATCCCGCGAAGAACTGCCTCTGCAGGCCAAGGATGCGATTAGTCTGCTGCAGGAAGGGCAGCTCCCACATCTCGTAAGGATAGGCGCGCAGGTCGGGGCAAAGACGTAGCAGCTCGCCAACATAGACTGTGCCGCTGCGCGGCATGATGCCATGGATGAAAAGTACCGGCCCATAGCCCGGGCCGCGGGCGCGTTGGGCCGTTTCCAGGGCCGATAGACTCGGTAGAGCAACGGTCTGATCGGGATCGAAGCCTTGAGCATCAAAGGTATAAGCCAGGTACTTGCTAATATCGCGGCGGAGAGACATGTTTGGTTGCGTTCAGATGATTACGCTTGCCTCATCTTGACCATCGTAGATACCCCAGCCCAATCTTCGT
>CAYWPZ010000126.1:0-11175 GCA_964460135.1 uncultured Caldilineales bacterium
CCTTGAAATAGGTCAGGCTGCGGCTTTGGTCGGCAACCTGGATGACATCGCCGGGATGCACCGAGTAGGAGGCAATATCGACCTTCTGGCCGTTGACCAGGAAGTGGCCGTGCGTGACCAACTGCCGGGCCAACGAACGCGAGCTGGCAAAGCCCAGCCGGAAGACGACGTTGTCCAGGCGCTGTTCCAGCAGCTGCAGCAAGGTGGCGCCGGTCAGACCTTTGGTCTTGACGGCCTGACGGAAATAGCGCCGGAACTGGCGTTCGTACACGCCATAGATGCGGCGAACCTTCTGTTTCTCGCGCAACTGGCGGCCAAAGTCGGACACCTTACGCCGCGCGCGCTTGGGGCCGTGCATGCCTGGCGGGTTGTTGCGTTTGTCGATCGCACATTTGGTCGAGTAGCAGCGGTCTCCCTTGAGGAAGAGTTTCGTGCCCTCGCGACGACAAAGCGTGCAAACGGAGTCATTGTGACGAGCCATTCAGTAATCTTTCCTTCTTGTGTTTGGCACGGAAGAACAGTGCCGGCGCAGCAAGGGCCTGGGGCTCCAGGCGGCCTAGACGCGCCGTTTCTTGGGCGGGCGGCAGCCATTATGTGGCAGCGGGGTGATATCGGTGATCGAGGTCACGATCAGACCGGCGGCCATGATCGAGCGGATGGCCGATTCGCGACCGGGGCCGGGGCCTTTGACGAAGACATCCACCTCGCGCATGCCCATGTCGTTGGCGGCGCGGGCGGCATTGCGGGCCGATTGCTGGGCGGCAAAGGGCGTGCTCTTGCGCGAGCCCTTGAAGCCCGAAGCGCCGGCGCTCGACCAGGCAACGGTGTTGCCCTGGTTGTCGGTGATGGTGATGATGGTGTTGTTGAACGTGGCCTGGATGTGCGCCTGGCCGTGGGCTGCTGCGCGGCGTTCTTTCTTGGGCGCCGCGCGCCGTCCGCGTGTGGTTGTGGTCTGTTGCTTTGCCATGTATCCTGGTCTCCAGGGCGATTGGTGCTCTGAGCGTTACTTGCGGGCGCGCTTGCGGCCGGGGACGGTCTTGCGAGCGCCGCGCTTGGTGCGGGCATTGGTGCGGGTGCGTTGGCCGCGCACCGGCAGATTGGCGCGATGCCGGCGGCCGCGATAGCTGCCGATCTCGACCAGGCGCTTGATGTTCATCTGCACCTCGCGGCGCAGGTCGCCCTCGACGACGTAGTTGTGATCGATGATGTCGCGCAGCCGCGCCACTTCGTCAGCAGACAGCTCGTGAACGCGCTTGTTCTCGATCCCGGTCCGGGTCAGGATTTCTTTGGCCGTGGCGGGGCCAATGCCATAAATGTAGGTGAGGGATGTCTCTACTCGCTTATCGCGAGGGATATCGACGCCAGCAATACGTGCCATGAAGCCTCCTGCGGAATCTTAGCCTTGGCGCTGCTTGTGCTTGGGGTTGGTGCAAATGATGTGGATGACGCCGTGACGACGGATGATCTTACAGTTGTCGCACATGCGTTTGACAGACGGTCGGACTTTCATGATTCTACTCCTTCGGCGGCGCCGCAATCTGGTTGCGGGGGGCCGAACAGATGGATAGGGTTAGAACTCTTAGACGAGGGTGAGGATGTGGGCGGGGCCGGCAGTGATGGCGATGGTGTGCTCGCAATGGGCGCTCAGTGAACCATCGGCCGTGCGGGTCGTCCAGCCATCGGCGTCAGTGCTGGTGCGCCAGCCGCCGGCGCCAATGGCCACCTCGATGGCCAGGGTCATGCCTGACTGTAAGCGCATCCCGGCGCCGGCCCGGCCGTGATTGAGCACGGTGGGGGCCTGGTGCATCTCACGTCCGATGCCGTGACCGGTGAGTTCACGCAAGACAGTGCAGCCGGCGCCTTCGACGCTCTGCTGGATGGCGGCGCCAATATCGCCGAGGTGGTTGCCCGCCCTGGCCTGGTCGATGCCCGCCCAGAGGGCGGCTTCACAGGCTCGCAGCAGGCGTTGGGCCTCGGCCTCGATCTCGCCCACGGCATAGGTGCAAGCGGTGTCGGCCACCCAGCCGCCGTAAGTCACGCCTACATCCAGGCTGAGAAGGTCGCCGGAGTGCAGGCGGCGTTGCGGGCTGGGGATGCCGTGAACGGCTTCATCGTTGATCGAGGCGCAGATCGAGGCAGGGAAGGCCACCCCGGCGCGGTCGGCGCCGTAGTTCAGAAATGTGGGTTCGGCGCCGTGGCCACGGATGAAGGTTTCGGCCAGGGTGTTCAGTTCGCCAGTGGCGACGCCAGGCCGGATGTAGGGTTTAAGGTGCGCAAGGGTGAGGGCCGCCAGCCGGCCGGCTTCTCGCATGGCTGCGATCGCACCGGCATCGTACAAACTGACGCCAGCAGCGCGGGCCGGAGCCGGAGGGCGGATCATGACGAGGGCGTGAACCGTGACCCGGCGGTTTGCGGTTCACGGTTCAGATGAAAATGCGAGGATCGATACGATCTCAGCGGATGAAGCCTTCGTAATGACGCATCATCAACTGCGCTTCGATCTGCTTCATGGTGTCGAGCACGACGCCAACCACAATCAGCAGGCCCGAGCTGGTAATCAACAGCGTGGTGTTCTGCAGGCCGGGGTCGCGCACGATCAGATTGACCAGCCAGGGCAGGATGGCGACGAAGCCGAGGAAGAGGGCGCCCACCAGGGTGATGCGCACCAGGACCTTGTTGAGATAGTCTTCGGTGCGCTTGCCCGGCCGGATGCCGGGGATGTAGCCGCCCTGCTTCTGCAAGGTATCGGCCAGGTTTTGCTGGCGGAAGATGACGTCGGTGTAGAAGTAGGTAAAGGCAACGACGAGGACGAAGTAGAGGAGCCAGTAGAGCGTGCTGCTGGGGCTGAGGGTGGTGTTGAGGAAGCTGCCGATGCTGGCCACCCAGGCGGTGCTCGAGCCTTGCAAGAAGCCGCCGACGGTGGCGGGCAGGATGAGCAGGCTGCTGGCGAAGATGAGCGGGATCATGCCGGCGCTGTTGACGCGGATGGGGATGTGGCTGCTCTGGCCGCCCGCCATCATCACCCGGTTGCCGCGCATGGTGCGCACCCGCTTGCCATAGCGCACGGGGATGCGCCGCTGGCCTTCCTGGACATAGACGATGAGTAGCACCGTGGCAACCGTGATGGCCAGGAAGACGACCACAAGCAACACGCCGCGAGTGCTGGCCAAGAGGGCATTGACGCGCGACCACAGGTTGCCGACGATGCCGCCGAAGATGATCAGCGAGACGCCGTTGCCGATGCCGTCCTCGGTGATCAGGTTGCCCATGAACAAGGCCACGAATGTGCCTGCCACCATCGAGAGCAAGACGGCAATCGTCAGTAACAGGTCATTGCCAAAACCGAAGCCGGGGAGCACGGTGCTGCCGGTGCCAACGCCGCTGGCCATGATCGCCGCCTGGCCGTAGCCCTGGAGCAGCGATAGCGGCACGGCCAGATACAGCGTGTACTGATTGATCTTCAGCCGTCCCTGATCGCCGTCTTTCGAGATCTCTTGCAGCCGGGGAATGATGGGGATCAGCAGTTGGATGATGATCTGGGCGGTGATGTAGGGGTAGACGCCCATCGACATCACCGAGAAATTCGACAAAGCGCCGCCGCTGAGTAGATCGAACAGATTCGCCAGGTCGTTGCCCTGGAAGAAACTGGCCAGGGCCTCGCGATCGACGCCGGGCACCGGCACCTGCGCCAGGAAGCGGTACAGGATGAGAAGCCCTAACGTGAACAGCAGCTTGCGCCGCAGATCGGGCAGACGGAAGGCGCTGCGTACGGCAGTCAGCATAGGATTCGCCTCACAGGTTCAGGAGCGGCAGGACCTCGACGGCGCCGCCAGCAGCCTTGATCTTTGCTTCGGCGCTGGCAGAGAAGCGGTGCGCCCTGACCGTCAGGGCTACCTGGATGCCGCCATCGCCGAGGACGGCGATCGGGCGGTTGGCGCGAACCAGGCCGGCCTCGGTCAACAGGTCGGGCGTGATCTCCGCGCCGGCCTCGAAACAGGCCGCCAGTTCGCCCACATTGACCGGCTGATACTCGACGCGATTGCGATTGGTGAAACCACGCAGCGTGGGCAGACGACGAACCAAAGGCAGCTGGCCGCCTTCGAAGTAGGGGCCTTTGGTGCCGCCCGAGCGTTTGGCCTGGCCCTTGCCGCCGCGGCCCGCTTGTTTGCCCTGGCCGGTGGCGTGGCCGCGTCCGATGCGCTTGCGCGCTTTGTTGGAACCCGCAGGGGGTTGCAGATCGTTGGTGTTCATGCAGACTGCTCCTGCACCCGTACCAGGTGGCTGACTTTGTCGATCATGCCGCGGATCACGGGGGTGTCGTCGTGCTCGACCGTATCACCCAGGCGTCGAAGCCCCAACGCTCGCAGTGTGCCAACCTGTCGCTGCGTGTAGCCGATGACGCTCTTGATGTAAGTAATGGTCAATTTTTTGGTTTGAGAAGGGGTAGAAACGTGGCTCATGGCAGTGCTTCCGCTTGACTCTTGGCCCAGTGTGGTTGCACACGGGCTTCGGGGACGCCGCGCACCCTGGCCACTTCGGCCGGTGATTTCAACTCGCTCAGGGCCTTGTGCGTGGCTTTGACCACGTTCAGGATATTGGCGCTGCCCATCGACTTGGTCAGGATGTCCTTGATGCCGGCGGCTTCGACCACCGCCCGCACACCGCCGCCAGCGATGACGCCGGTACCCGGCGAGGCCGGGCGCAGCATGACGGTGGCGGCGCTGAAGTGGGTGGTGATCTCGTGGGGAATGGTTTTGCCCACCATGGGCACGGTCAACATCGCCTTGCGGGCCTGGTCCGAACCTTTGCGGATGGCCTCGGGCACTTCGTTGGCCTTACCGATGCCAATGCCCACCTTGCCGTTGCCATCGCCGACAACAACGACGGCCCGGAAAGCGAAACGACGACCACCTTTGACAACCTTGGCCGTGCGCGCCAGATGGACAATGCGCTCACTCATGCCATCATCCACTTCGCGTTCGCGCGGAGGGCGGCGGCGGTCGCCGCGGTCGCGGCGTTCTTCGCCCCCGGTTTCAGGGGTTGCCACAGCGGCGGGTTGGCCAGTTTGGCCAGGTTGGCGGCGGGCGCCGCCTCGACCTTTGCGTTCTCGTTCAGCCATGCGATAAGTCTCCTCTGTCCAGGCTTGTCATCTCCCCCACTCCGGCCACGAGGCCGGTTGGGGGGATGGATGGGGCGTGTGTCAGAACTTCAAGCCCGCCTCGCGGGCAGCTTCGGCCAACGCCTTGACGCGGCCATGATAGGGAAAACCGCCGCGGTCGAAAACGACCGCTTCGATGCCGGCCTGGGCCGCGCGCTCGCCCACCAGTTTGCCCACGGCCTGCGCCTGCTGGGTCTTGGTTCCGGCCACTGCACGCAGGGCCGGGTCGAGGGTCGAGGCCGAAGCCAGGGTATGGCCGGCGGTGTCGTCGATCACCTGGGCATAGATGTGCTCCAGGCTGCGATAGATAGCCAGGCGGGGGCGCTGCGAGGTGCCGTGGATCGTCTCGCGCACGCGTTGGTGGCGGCGCTGGCGGGCCAGCGCACGGGGATTCATGGGCATGGATGCTGCTCCTATTTCTTGCCTTTCGAGCTTTTGCCGGCTTTGATCTTGATGAACTCGCCTTTGTAGCGGATGCCTTTGCCCTTGTAGGGTTCGGGCTTGCGCCAGGCCCGCAGTTTGGCCGCGACCTCGCCCACCTGCTCTTTGTCGATGCCGTGGACGCTGATGATGCGTCCGGTCTTGTCAACCTCGAAGCTGATGTTGGTGGGTGGGGGCACGACCACGGGGTGCGAATAGCCCAGGCTCAGTTCCAACGACTTGCCCTGCATGGCCGCTTTGTAGCCGACGCCGACCAACTCCATCTCTTTGGTGAAGCCGGCGCTGACGCCCGTGACCATATTCTGCAACAAGGCCCGCGTCAGGCCGTGCAGGGCGCGATGGTGGCGCTGGTCGGTGGGACGAGTCACATGCACTTCCGCTCCCTCGCTGGCCAGGGTGATGTCGGGGACGAAGGAGCGGGTCAGGGCGCCCTTTGGCCCCTTGACGGTGACTGTGTTGCCCGGGGCGATATCGACGGTGACGCCTTTGGGCAGGGCCACCGCTTTCTTGCCGATGCGTGACATGAAAATTCCTCCTGCTGGCCTTTGCTTACCAGACGTAACAGATGACTTCGCCGCCCACGCCGGCGCGGCGGGCGTCGCGACCGCTGAGCAGGCCCTTGGGGGTGGAAACGATGGCCACTCCCAGGCCGCCCTGCACCCAGGGGATGTCATCGGCCGGGCGGTAGACTCGGCGACCGGGTGAACTGATGCGGCGCAAGCCGGTGATGATCGGCCGGCGCCTGTCATCGTAGCGCAGGTGCAGACGAAGCGTGGGGCGCGGGGCCGCCTGGCTGATGTCGTAGCCACGGATGAAGCCTTCTTCGCTCAGGATGCGAGCGATCTCGACCTTCATCTTCGCGCTTGGGATCACAACCTGTTTCTGGCGGGCCAGTAAAGCGTTGCGGATGCGGGTGAGCATATCCGCCACGGGATCGGTCATCATTGCGAAAAGACTCCTTCGGATGGACTACCAGCTCGATTTGACAACGCCGGGCAGCGTACCGCGCTCGGCTTCGTGGCGGAAGCAGATGCGGCAGAGATCGAAGCGGCGCATGTAGCCGCGCGAGCGGCCGCAGATGCGGCAGCGGTTGCGAACTCGACCGGCGTACTTGCGGCGCTGTTCGCGATAGATCATGCACGTCTTAGCCATTGCTTGTTCCTCAACGCTTGAAAGGCATACCGAGCAGGCGTAGCAGCTCGCGGCCCTCGTCGTCGCTGCGGGCGCTGGTCACGATGCTGATCCCTAAGCCGCGCAGCTTGTCGACGGTGTCGTAGTTGATTTCAGGAAAGGCCAGCTGTTCACGCAGGCCCACAGTATAGTTGCCGCGACCATCGAAACCATCGGCCGAGACGCCCTGGAAGTCGCGCTGCCGGGGCAAGGCGACGTTGATCAGCCGGTCGAGAAAACTCCACATGCGGTCGCCGCGTAAGGTAACGCTCACACCAATGGGATTGCCCTGTCGCAGTTTGAAGCCGGCGATCGACTTCCGGGCCTTACGGACAACAGGTTTCTGGCCGGTGATGGTGGCAACATCGGCGGCGGCGGCTTCGACTGCTTTCGGGTTCTGCAAGGCTTCGCCCAGGCCGATGTTGACGGAGATTTTTTGCAGGCGGGGCACCTGCATCACGTTCTTGTACTGGAAGCGCTCGACCATGGCGGGAATGACTTCCTGCTGGTAGCGTTCTTTCAACCTGGCTGACATAGATAGCTCCTCTTCGACCGGGCGAGGCGGGCGCGCCCTGGCCTTGCTTTCAGTCAATGAGTTCGTCGAATTTGGCGCTGTAACGAGATTTCTCGCCATCAGCCGAGACACGGCTGCCCACACGCGTGGGCTGGTTGGCGCGCGGGGCAACCAACATCACCTTCGAGATGTGGATCGGCCCTTCGCGCTCGATGATGCCAACCTGGGTGCGGACGTTGCCCGTGCGTCGTTGATGTTTCTTGATCATGTTGACGCCGGAGACGACGACATAGACTTCGTTGGCATCGTACTCACCCTGTTTGTTTTTCTTACGGATCACAGTCTGGACCTCGCCGCGCTCGCCGGTGTAGTTGCCAGCAATGACTTCGACGGTGTCGCCTTTGTGGATTTTCTGCTTCATTGTCTTGACCTCTGGGCTGGCTCAAAGAACCTCGGGGGCCAGGCTGACGATCTTCATGAACCGTTTGTCGCGCAGTTCGCGGGCGACGGGGCCGAAGATGCGGGTGCCGCGTGGGTTGTTGTTTTGATCGAGGATGACAGCGGCGTTATCGTCGAAGCGAATGTAGCTGCCATCGCTGCGACCAATCTCTTTGGCGGTGCGGACGACCACGGCCTTGACCACGTCGCCCTTCTTCACGGCGCCGCCCGGCGACGCCTGCTTGACCGCCGCCACGATGATGTCGCCCACGCTGGCATAGCGCCGCGTCGAGCCGCCCATCACACGGATGCAGAGCAGTTCTTTGGCGCCGGTGTTGTCGGCGACCTTGAGAATCGTTTCTTGCTGAATCATGACCGGCCTCGCTCAGTCTGTCTCGGCGGCAGCGCCTGGGGTGGCAAGCGTCTCGACGACGAGCCAACGCTTGGTCTTGCTCAGCGGTCGGGATTCGCGAATCCGCACGCGATCGCCGGTCTTGCAGGCGTTGCCCTCGTCGTGAGCGTGATACTTGGTGTGCATGCGCACCACCTTGCCGTAAAGCGGATGTCGGGTCGTGCGCTCCACACGCACGACCACCGTCTTGTCCATGGCATCGCTGACGACGATACCAATCAGGGATTTGCGTTGTTCGAGGGCCATCTTACATCATCTCCGCCGCCAATTGGCGTTCGCGCAAAATCGTCTTGATGCGGGCAATATCACGCTTGACAATGCTCACACGGCCAGTGTCGCGCTGTTGCCCAATCGACATGTTGAAGCGCAAGTTCATCAACTCTTCGTAGGCTTCGTCCAGCTTGGTCTGCAGCTCGCCCTCGGCCAGGCTGCGCAGTTCGGATGCAGTCATCAGCTTCCCTCCTCGGTACGGGCGATGAATTGCGTGGCGATGGGCAGTTTGTGCGCGGCCAGACGCATCGCCGCCCGCGCCGTCTCTTCGTCCACGCCGCCGATCTCGAACAGAACGCGGCCGGGGCGGATGACGGCGACATAGCGGTCCACCGGCCCCTTGCCGCTACCCATGCGGGTCTCGGCGGCGCGGGCGGTCACCGGCTTATCAGGGAAGATACGAATCCAGATCTTGCCGCCGCGCCGCACATAGCGAACGATGGCGCGGCGGGCCGCCTCGATCTGGCGGCTGTTCATCCAGCAAGGTTCCAGCGCCTGCAAGCCGAATTCGCCAAAGGCGACCGAGCTACCGCGCCAGGCTTTGCCTGTCATGCGACCGCGATGTTGTTTGCGGTGTTTGACGCGTTTGGGCATTAACATGATCGATTACCTCGTATTTCCAGCAACCGTTGCTATCGCCGCCGTGGGGGGACGATCAGATAACGAGCGGTTCGCCGGGTAGAATCTCGCCTTTGTAAATCCAGACTTTGATGCCAATGGCGCCGTATTGCGTGTCGGCAACGGTATCGGCGTAGTCGATATTGGCGCGCAGGGTGTGACGGGGGATGCGGCCATCGCGCACGGAATCGACGCGGGCCATTTCCGAACCACCCAAACGACCACTGATGCGGATCATGACGCCTTTGGCGCCGCCCTTGATCGTACGCTGCACCGCCTGGCGCATGGCCCGCTTATAGGCCACGCGCTTGGCCAATTGGTCGGCAATGTTGAGCGCCACCAAATAGGCATCCAACTCAGGTTTCTTGATCTCTTCGACATCGACTTTGATGCGCTTGTCGGTCATTTCCTGCAATGACCTGCGCAGATCGGACACGGTCGCGCCTTTCTTGCCGATGATGATGCCCGGTTTGGCGGCGTGGATGATCAAATGAACCTGCTTGGGCGCACGTTGGATCTCAATCTTCGAGACCCCAGCTTTGTCGAGCTCGCGCGACACTTTCGCACGGATGACGCGGTCCTCGGCCAGCAAATCAGTGTACTCTTTGCCGTCGGCATACCAGCGGGAGCGATGGTCTTTGATGATGCCAAGCCGGAAACCGGTCGGGTGAACTTTGCGTCCCAACGTGTGCCTCCTTAACGTTCTTCGAGAACGACGGTGATGTGCGACGATCGCTTCAGGATCGGTTTGGCGCGTCCACGCGCGCCGGGGCGGTAGCGTTTGGCGGTAGGGGCTTCGTCGGCAAAAACCTGGGCAATCCACATATCTTCAGGAGCCATGCTTTCGTTTTCCTCGGCATTGGCCAGCGCCGACTGTACGGTCTTCTTGACCTCGTAGGCGGCATGTTGTGTCATGTGGCTGAGGGCGTCGACGGCGTCAAGGGCGCGCATCCCGCGCACGAGGGTCGTCACCAGCCGCACCTTCTGTGGGGGCAGGCCGACGTATTTGCGCTGTGCGCGCACCAAAAGGGTGGGGTCTGTGCTCATAGGGTTCGTCTCAGGGTTGCGTGGTGCATCTCGCCATCCGCACTTCCTAACGGCGGGCTTTGGTTGCCTTTTCTTTCACAGCATGGCTGCGGAAGAAACGGGTGGGGGCGAATTCGCCCAGCTTGTGGCCCACCATGTTCTCGGTGACGTAGATGGGCACATGCTTGCGCCCATTGTGCACGGCCAGTGTGTGGCCGACCATCTGCGGGAAGATGGTGGAGGCACGCGACCAGGTGCGAAGGACGCGCTTCTCGGCTTTGCGGTTCATATCTTCGACTTTGCGAAGCAGTTTCTTATCGACGTAAGGTCCTTTTTTCAGCGACCGCGACATACTTGCATCTCCTTAGCGTTTCTTCCCGCGTCGGCGGACGATGTATTGGTTCGAACGCTTGTTGTGGCGTGTACGATACCCCAGGGCAGGCTTGCCCCAGGGGGTCTTGGGGCCGGGCATCCCGACCGGTGAACGACCTTCGCCGCCGCCATGCGGATGTGAGTTCGGGTCCATCGCCGTGCCGCGCACGGTTGGGCGCCAACCCAACCAGCGTTTGCGGCCGGCTTTGCCCAGAGCAACGTTCTGGTGGTCGGTGTTGCCCACCTGACCAATGGTGGCCATGCAGTCTAGCCGCACACGGCGGGCCTCGCCGCTGGGCAGGCGCAGCTGGGCAAATTCGCCTTCTTTGGCCATCAACTGGGCATAGACGCCCGCCGCCCGCGCCATCTGGCCGCCGCGACCGGGCTGGAGCTCGACATTGTGAACCAGTGTGCCCAGGGGGATGTTGGCCAGGGGCAGGGCGTTGCCAGCGCGGATATCGGCCTTGGGGCCAGAGACGATGGTATCACCCACCTTGAGGCCAAGCGGCGCCAGGATGTAACGCTTCTCGCCGTCGGCATAGTTGACCAGGGCGATGCGAGCCGAACGATTGGGATCGTACTCGATCGCAACCACGCGGGCAGGGATGTCTTGCTTGTCGCGCAGAAAATCGATCAGGCGGTAGCGCTGCTTATGACCGCCGCCGCGATGCCGGACGGTGAGCTTGCCCTGGTTGTTGCGGCCGGCCGTCTTTTTGGCCGGACGGAGGAGCGACTTTTCGGGGGTGGAGCGCGTAA
>CAYWPZ010000126.1:11185-13568 GCA_964460135.1 uncultured Caldilineales bacterium
GGGTAATCTCTTCGAAGGTCGAGACGGTCATGCCGCGACGACCGGGAGATGTGGGCTTGTAAACCTTGATACCCATGTTGATGTGTTCCTAAGCGAGCGTCTGTGGGATCAGGCGCCGGCAAACGATTCGTTGCTTATTTTTGCCGTTTGCCGAGTCGGGGCGGATAGCTAGACACCTTCGAACATCTGGATGGTGTCGTTGGCGGCCAGGGTGACGATGGCTTTCTTCCACGGGGCCACGCGCACCGCCGTTGATTTACGGCTGCGACGCCGCGTCTTGGCCTTGACATTGATGATGTTTACGTCCAGGACGTCGACGCCAAAGCGTTCTTCGATTGCGTGCTTGACCATGAGCCGGTTGGCGCGCTTGTCCACTTCGAAGACATATTGATGAACTTCATCCTGAAGCCGGTTGCTTTTTTCGGTGACGATGGGGCGGCGCAGAACTTCGTAGGGATGCATGGCCTTACTCCTCCCCACCTTCGCCCGCGTCCAGCGACTCTTCGGCGCCCAAGAAGGACTCGAGCACAGCCAGGGCTTGTTGGGGTACAATCAGGGTGTCGTGGCCCAGGATGTCGCGCACGTTCAGGTAGGGAGCGTGCAAGGTCTTGACATGGGGCAAGTTGCGGGC
Source organism: uncultured Caldilineales bacterium (assembly GCA_964460135.1). Lineage (GTDB taxonomy): Bacteria > Chloroflexota > Anaerolineae > J102 > J102 > SSF26. The sequence continues at coordinate 11,817 of CAYWPZ010000126.1, forward strand.
CGCCAATTCGACATTGGTGTTCCGTTCGGGCAGCAGCACCAGGGCGCTGCGGTTCACGTTCAGGGCCGCCAACATCTGGGCGATGTCTTTGGTGCGAGGGACGGTGACCTCCAGATGGTCGAGGACGATCACCTGTTGATCCTGCGCCTTCACGCTCAGGGCCGAGCGCAACGCCAGACGACGCATCTTGCGCGGCATTTTCTGGCTGTAGGAGCGGGGGTGCGGGCCGAAAACAACGCCGCCGCCCCGCCAGTGTGGAGCGCGGGTGCTGCCCTGCCGGGCGCGGCCGGTGCCTTTTTGTCGCCAGGGTTTGCGCCCGCCGCCGCTCACATCGCTGCGAGTCTTGGTGTTGTGCGTGCCCAGGCGGCGATTGGCCAGTTGCCGCACCAAGGCCTGGTGCATAACCGCCTGGTTGATTTCTGAGGCGAAAATGGCGTCAGGTAAATCGACGGCGCCAACTTCCTGACCCTGCATGTTCTTCAGACTGACTTCCATGGCATCTACCTCCCGCCCTTCTTGCGGGCGGACGAGACGATCACGACCCCATTCTTGGGGCCAGGGACCGCGCCCTTGACTGCCAGCAAATTGCGTTGTGGATCGACTGTCACCACTCGCAGGTTCTGCACCGTCACTTTGGCATTGCCCATCTGGCCGGGCAGACGGCGTCCCTTGAATGTGTGACCAGGCGTTGTGCCAGAACTTGAGGCGCCGGGGGCGCGTGTGCGATCCGAAGCGCCGTGCGTCTTGGGCTGGCGGTTGAAGTTGTGGCGCTTGATGCCACCCGCGAACCCCTTGCCTTTGGACTTGCCGGCGATGTCAACGAAATCGCCGACGGCGAAGACATCCGCCAACAGCCGCTGGCCGATGCTGAAGTCGCCCAGTTCTTCATCCTTGACGCCAAACTCGTGCAACTCACGCAGCATAGGCGACTTGGCCTGCTTCAGATGGCCGCGTTCGCCTCCGCTCAACTTCCGGGGCGTGACTTCGTCAAAGCCAAGCTGGACGGCATTATAGCCATCGCTGGCGGCAGATTTGACTTGAGTGACAAAACAGGGACCAACTTCCAGCACAGTGACCGGAACCATTTCGCCCTGCTCGGTAAATAGCTGGGTCATGCCCAGTTTGCGTCCGATAAGACCTTTCATGCTTGACTTGGGGGGTGGAACTGTCTCGAGCGCCGATTGGCTGGCGTCGATCATCATTCCACCGCCCCACCTCCCTGTCGCGATGAGGTGGGATGTCGCCGGCGCCGCCCGCAACCATCACAAGACGGGCGCCGCAACGGCAGCTAGAGTTTGATCTCGATATCCACGCCAGCCGGCAAATTCAGCCGCATCAAGTTATCGATCGTTTTGCTGCCCGAAGGTATCACGTCGATCAACCGCTTGTGCGTGCGGATTTCGTACTGTTCGCGCGAATCCTTGTCGATAAAACTAGAGCGCATGATTGTGAACCGCTCCAGCTTGGTGGGCAGTGGAACCGGCCCCACGACCTGGGCGCCCGTTCGCTCAGCTGCTTCGACGATCTCGCGCACCGAATTATCAAGCACGCGATGGTCGTACGCTTTGAGCTTGATGCGAATCCGCTGTTTAGCCATGGTTTTGACCTTCCAGAGACAAGTAGTGGCAGGTTGATGAGTGAGTCACGGGTCGCCGATGGTGTCATCGGCGACCCGTGGCTTTCTACCCTTGACCTGAATCAATCGAAGACTTTGGTGATGACGCCGGCGCCGACGGTGCGGCCGCCCTCGCG
>CAYWPZ010000127.1:0-13515 GCA_964460135.1 uncultured Caldilineales bacterium
GCCGATGCTCCAGGGCAAACGCCCGCTGCACATCGAACAGCTGCCGCGCCCTGGTTTCATCGCCATCGGCGCCGACCCGCTCGACGTTGATGGCGACGCCGTTGAGGGTGATGGTCACGCTCTTGTTGCGGGTGCTGCTGCCCAGGCTGACGCTAACGACTCGTTTCATGGGGGTGCTCCTACCGGATGGTGTGGTAAACTTGGCCGATATGATACCCTACAAGCTGCGCCTGCAAAACTTCCTCAGCTACCGCGAGTGTCCGTCGCCGCTCGATTTCAGCGGCATGCATCTGGTTTGTCTGGTGGGCGAAAACGGCCACGGCAAGTCCGCCCTCCTCGACGCCGTGACCTGGGTCGTTTGGGGCCAGGCGCGGGGGAAATCCGATGACGACCTGGTACATCTGGGCGCGGGAGAGATGCAGGTCGAGTTCGAGTTCGGTCTGGCCGGGCAGCGATACAACATCATCCGCAAGCGGCTGATCAGCGGCAAGGCGCGCAAATCCGAGCTGGAACTGGCGGTGTGGAACGAGCACGAGGCCGGGTGGCAGCCCCTGACCGAGCCAACCCTGCGGGCCACGCAGGCGCGCATCGAAAGCCTGCTGAAGATGGACTACCACACCTTCGTCCATTCCGCCTTCCTCAAACAAGGCGCGGCCGACGCTTTCTCGCGCGCCCTCCCCGGCGCCCGCAAAGACATCCTCGCCCGCATCCTCAACCTGGCCCAATACGACGCCTACGCCGAACGCGCCAAAGCCCTGGCCAAAGAAGCCGAGCGCGAGGCCGCCCTGGTGGAAGGTGAGCTGCGGGTGATGGACGAGGAGATCGCCCGCCGACCACAGATCGAAGCCGAGCTGAACAGCGCCGCCATCACCGAATTGCAGGCCCGCCTGGCCATGAAAGAAGCCGAAGAAGGCGCCGCCGCCTTGCGCCTGCAAGAACAGGCCCTGGCCGGCCGCCGGCGCGAGCGCGACGAACTGGCCGCCCGCCTCCAGCGCGACGCCCGATTGCACGACGACACCGGCCGGCAACTGGCAACCACGCGCGCGCAGCTGGCGGCCGTGGTCGCCATCCTGGCCGAACGGCAGGCCATCACAGCCGGCTACGCCGCCCTGACCGAGGCCCGCGCCGACGAAGCCCGTTGGGCCGAACGCTGGCAGGCGCAACGACCGTTGGAGGTCGAGCAGCAACAACTCCGCCACGAACTGGTCGAGAGCAAAAGCAAGCTCGAAACCGACCTGCGGCTGGCGAAGCGGGAACTGGACGACGCCAACACCCGCGCCGTCTCGGTGCCGAGTCTGGAGCCAAAGGCCGGGCAGATCGCTGCCGAAATCGCCCGTCTGGAGGCCCTGCAAGGCCGCGTGCAGGCCAAGCGCGACCAGGTTACCCAACTGAATGCCGACCGCGCGCGACTGCAACAGGAAAAACAACGCATCGAAAGCGAGGGCAAGGCGCTCAGTGATCGCTTGAAGATGTTCCGCTCTGGCGAGACGAACGAATGCCCGGTCTGCCGCCAGCCGCTGGGCGAGGACGGCCGCCGGCACATCGACCAAGACTACGAACAGCAGCTGGCCGCCCTGCGCCGCCAACTGCTCGACCTGGGCGAAGCGCAGAAGAAAAACCAGGCCGAAGAACAGGCATTGCAGACCGCCATCGCCGCCGAAAGCCGCGAGATGCAATCGTTGGCGGCGCTGCAACGGCAGTTGGCCCAGGTCGAACACAGCCTGGACGACGCTCGCGCCGCCCTGACCGCCCTCCCCGCCCTGCAAGAGCGCGCCGCCGCCCTGACCCGGCAGATCGAAAGCCAGGACTTCGGCCTGCCCACGCGGGCGCGGCTGGCCGCGATCGAGCGCCAGATGGCCGCCATTGCCTACGATGCCGCCGCCCACGACCAGGCGCGGGCCACCGTCTCGGACCTGGCCGGGGTGGAGCGACGCCACCTGGAACTGGCTCGCGCCGCCCAGGACGAGCCGGCCCTGCGCCAACAGGCAGAGCGATTGGAAGAGCGCCGCCAGACCGAAGCCGGCCAACTGGCCGCCGACCAGAGTCGCCTACAGCAACTCGACGCCGAGCTCAGCGGGTTGGCCGATGTGCAGGCCCGCCTGCGCCAGCTTCAGGCTGCGGCCGAGCAATCCCGCCGCACCTGGGAAAACGCCAACAACCGGCTGGTGGGCGCCCAACAACGGCTGAGCGCCATCGACGGGCTGACGAAAACCCGCAGCGAGCGTTTGCAGCAACTGGCTCAGATCAGAGAGCGCGCCGCCCGCTTCCACCACCTGCAGACGGCCTTTGGCCCCAACGGCGTCCAGGCCATGATCATCGAAGCCGCCCTGCCCGAGCTGGAAGCCGAGGCCAACCGGCTGCTGGGCCGGCTATCGGACGGGCGCATGAACGTGCGTTTCGAGACGCAGCGCGAGCTGAAGACCGGCGGCCTGCGCGAGACGCTCGATATCATCGTTGCCGACGAACTGGGACAGCGCGCCTACGAGATGTTTTCGGGCGGCGAAGGCTTCCGCGCCGACCTGGCCCTGCGCATCGCCCTCAGCCGCTTGCTGGCCCGTCGCGCCGGCGCCGCCCTACAAACGCTTTTCATCGACGAAGGCTTCGGCACCCAGGATGCCCACGGCCGCGAGAACCTGGTCGAGGCCATCCACATGATCAAAGACGAATTCGCCCTCGTCCTCGTCATCACCCACATCGAGGAACTCAAAGAACAGTTCCCCGTCCGCATCCAGGTGGTCAAAGACGACGGCCGGGGGTCGCGCTACATGGTCTACTAACGCACGTTTTGTTTGCACGCAGACACATGATGCACAGCCCGCCGGCCGCACGCACCCTGATCGATGGCCGCTGGCGCGACTATTTCGCCGGCTGCGGCTACCTGGGCTTGCAGGGCCACCCGGCCATCACCCAGGCCGCCATCCAGGCCGTGCAGCGTTACGGGCTTGGCGCTGCCACCTCGCGCGGGGGCTTTGGCGAACACCCGCTCTACCACCAGCTCGAGGCCGCCGTCGCCCGCTTCTTCGCCGCCGAAACCGCCCTCACCTTCGCCTCTGGCTATTTGGGCGGCCTTCTGCTCCTGCAAGGGCTGCGGCCCGACTACGACCGCATCTTCATCGACGAGTCGGCCCACTACAGCCTGTGGGATGCGGCCCGCGCCGCCGCCGCCCCCCTTGTCCCTTTCCGCCACCTCCAAGCCGACGACCTGAGCACGCAGTTGCGATCCCACCTGCGCCCTGGCGAGCGCCCCCTCGTGCTCAGCGACGGCGTCTTCCCCGTCTCCGGCGACATCGCCCCCCTGCCCGACTATGCCCAAGCGCTTTCTGGCTACGAAGACGCCCTCCTCTGCCTCGACGACGCCCACGCCGCCGGGGTGTTGGGGCCAAACGGACGCGGGACGCCCGAACACTGGCAGCAGAGCGCCGACCTCTCTGACCTGAAGATCATCGTCGCCGCCACCCTCAGCAAGGCACTGGCCGGCTTTGGCGGCGTCGTCGCCGGCCCCGCCCCCCTGGTGGAAAAACTGCGGCGCCGCGCGCCTGCCTATGTTGGCGCCAGCCCGGCTCCCCTGCCCGCCGTTGCCGGCTCGACCGCCGCCCTCACCCTGGCCGCCGCCGAACCCGAACGTCGTCGCCGCTTGCGCCAAAATATCGCCCAGGCCCGCGCCGGCCTGCGCCACCTGGGCTGGCCCCTGGCCGCGACCGACGTCCCCATCCTCTGCCTGCCCCGGCGAGAGGGCCTTGATCTGGCCCGAATCCAGCAGGAACTCCTGGCCCAGGACCTCTGCGTCGCCCACATCAGCGCCTACAGCAGCGCCCCACCCGGCGGCTGCCTGCGCCTCGCCATTTTCGCCACCCACACCCCGGCCCAGATCGACCGGCTCCTGGCGGCCTTGGCCAGCCTTCTGCCCTGAGCGCCCATGCCCTCTCCCCACCCCCCCTTCCGCGTCGGCCCCAGCGACTTCAGCACCGACCAAGCCCGGCTAGAAAACACCCTCAGCCGCTACAACGAAGGCAAAGGACTGATCGGCGGCGACCCGGAGCGCCGTCCCCACTGGCTGCACCCCCTGCCGCCTGAGCCGGCCCTTGCCTTTCGCCTGCTGCAATCCGCCCCCGACCACCTGGCTCGGCTGCGGGAATTCCTTGCCCAGCCCCCGGTCGAGATCGAGATCGGCAGCGGAGGCGGCGAATTCATCCTCGACTGGGCCGCCCGGCATCCTGACCGGCATTTCCTGGCCTTCGAGGTGAAGTGGAAACTGATGAACCGCATCGCTCAGCGCGCCGGGCGCCGGGGCCTGAGCAACCTCTGGCTCTCGGACGACGACGCCCGCTACGATCTCCCCCGCCTCTTGGCCCCGGCCAGCGTCGATGTCATCCACATCCTCTTCCCCGACCCCTGGTGGAAACCCAAACACCAGGCGCGACGCCTCTTCGTCCCGCCCTTCGTCGCCACTCTGGCCTCGCTGCTACAGCCGGGCGGCCTCCTCCGCCTGGCCACCGACGTGCCTGCCTACGCCGACCACATCTGCGAGACCCTCGGCCAGGAACCTATACTCCTCCCGCCTCCTCCCGCCCTGGCTGAAACCATCGCCGCCCGCTTTGCCGCCGCCAAACCCACCGCGCGCCAGGCCTTCTGCGACGAAATCGGCCGGCCGTATCAATTCATCTATTTCGTGAGGGGGGAAGTAGACAGGTAGACAAGTCGCAGGTCGCAAGTGGCAGGTCGCAGGTGGCAGGTCGCAGGTGGCAGGTCGCAGGTCGCAAGTCGCAGGTCGCAAGTGGCAGGTCGCAAGTGGCAGGTCGCAGGTGGCAGGTCGCAGGTGGCAGGTCGCAGGTCGCAAGTCGCAGGTCGCAAGTGGCAGGTCGCAAGTGGCAGGTCGCAGGTGGCAGGTCGCAGGTGGCAGGTCGCAGGTGGTCACGCCTCACGCCTCACGTTTCACGCCTCACGTTTCGCAATCCGCAATTCGCAATTCACAATTCCGAGGTTCCCATGCAACGCGACATCATCCACACCCCCGCCGCCCCAGCCGCAGTCGGCCCCTACTCGCAGGCCGTGCGCGCCGGCAACTTCGTCTTCACGGCCGGGCAGATCGGTCTCGACCCTGCCAGCGGCCAGATCGTCGAGGGCGGCGTCGAAGCCCAGGCCCAACAGGCCCTGGCCAATCTGGCCGCCGTTCTGGCCGCCGCCGGCTCCAGCCTGGATCAGGCCGTCAAGACGACCATCTTCCTCACCGATATGGCCCATTTCGCCGCCGTCAACGCCGTCTACGGGGCTGCTTTCAGCGCCAGCCCACCGGCGCGCTCGACCGTGGCCGTTCTCGCCCTACCCAAAGGCGCCCTGGTCGAGATCGAGGTCATTGCCCTGGCCGCCGGCTGACGTCGCGCGAACGAAAGCGCATCGTCTGGCGTCCCTGGTCGCGCCGGGGGGCCGAAGCGATGGATGCGAAGCGACCTGGATCAAGCTCGATAGTATGGAAACGCGCTTTTGCCTTTTCAAAATAGGCGCGCTATACTAGCGCCCTATCATCCGAGGAGAAGGCTCTCATTTTATGAACAACCCCGATACCGTACCTGTTGCCCCCATTGAGGAGGTCAGCACCGAACCCATCGCCGCCAACCACAACCACCACGCCAACCACACCGAGCCGGAGCCAGCACCAGAAGTCCACCCTATGGTGGAATTGCTGCGCGAAGACAAGTTCGACCTGCGCGAGCTTGAAGTCGGTGAGAACATCGAAGGTGAGATCGTTGGCATCACCGACAACGAAATCCTTGTCAACATCGGCTCCAAGTCGGAAGGCGTCATCCCTGCCCGTGACCTGGAACGCGTGGATGCCGATATTCGCAGTGGACTGGTGGTCGGTGAGAAGATTTTCGTGCAGGTCGTCCGGCCTGAAAGCCGCGAGGGCCACGCCCTCTTGTCACTCTCGCGTGCGCTGCAAGAATACGATTGGAAGCACGCCGAAGAACTGCTGGAATCGCAGCAAGTCTTCGAGGGTGAGGTGACGGGTTATAACAAAGGCGGCGTGATTGTCTTCGTCGGCAAGGCGCGCGGCTTCGTCCCCGCCTCACAACTCGTCAGCGACGAAGGCCGCAAGGAGGACGACGACGACGAGCGCTTCGCCGCCCTGGTGGGCAAGACCTTGCAGCTCAAGGTCATCGAGCTGGACCGCAGCCGCAACCGCCTGATCTTGTCCGAGCGCCAGGCCATGCGCGATTGGCGCCGCAAACAAAAAGCCAAACTCCTGACCGACCTGCAGATCGGCGATGTGCGTATGGGCGTGATCAGCAGCCTGGCTTCGTTTGGCGCCTTCGTCGATTTGGGCGGGGCCGACGGACTCATCCATCTGTCCGAACTCTCGTGGGGCCGCGTGCAGGACCCCACCGAAGTTGTGCGTGTGGGTCAGGAAGTCAAGGTCAAGATCATCAGCGTCGATCGCGACCGCCGGCGCATTGGCCTCAGCATGCGCCAGCTCATGCCCGAACCCTGGACGGTAGTACACGAGCAATATGCCATCGGCCAGTTGGTCGAGGCCGAGATCACCCGCCTCACCAGCTTTGGCGCCTTCGCCCGCGTCGATGGCAAGCTCGAGGGCCTGATCCACATCAGCGAACTCTCTGACCAGCGCATCGCCCACCCCAAAGAAGTCGTGCGCGAAGGTCAACACTTGATGCTACGCGTGATCAAGATCGATCCTGACAAACGTCGCATGGGTCTGAGCCTGAAACGCGCCGAAGAAGAAGGCTACGCCGTCATCGATTGGGCGCCCGATGTGGCCGAAGACGAGGCCGATGAATCGACCGTGGCCATGGCGATGGCAGAGGCCGAAATCGATGCGGCCGAAGCCGGCGTGTTATAGACCGGGCCAATTCGAGCCAACACAAACAGGGACTGACGCCGCTTGAGCGCCTCAGTCCCTGTTTTTTTTCTTTGCCGCCACACAGCGGATGAGCCGTTACTTGTCGCGTCCCTGCCTTTGCTGTAATATGCGCCAGGCGGAACGGTGCACCTGAGTTTCCGCACATCGTCCCTGAGGATAGATTTATGTCTGATAAATTCGATCGTTTCACGAAAAAAGCCCGCAGGGTCCTGCAACTGGCGCAAGAAGAAGCGCAACGGTTGAATCACAACTACATCGGCACCGAGCATCTTCTGTTGGGCCTGGTGCGCGAAGAAAATGGCGTGGCGTCGAAAGTGCTCTTGGAACTAGGGGTGGACCCACCCCAGGTGGTGCGGGCGGTGGAACGCACCGTGGGACGCGGGGAACGGCCGCCCTTCGGCAAACCCAACCTGGCCCCGCGCACCAAACGCGTGATCGAATTGGCCGTCGATGAAGCCCGGCTAATGGGCAACCCCTACATCGGCACCGAACACCTCTTGCTAGGCCTGGTGCGCGAGGGCGAAGGCATCGCCGTCAACGTCCTGCGCGGGCTGGGGGTCAGCCTGGACCGGGTGCGCACGCAAACCGCGCGCTGCATCCTCCAGGCCGAAAAAGAACCCGACGAGGGGGGCAAGAAGAAGGTCGAGAGCAACACCCCTCTGGCCGATCAATTGGGGCTAGACCTGACTGCCCGCGCCGCCGAAGGCAAACTGGACCCTGTCATAGGTCGCGAAAACGAGATCGAGCGCGTCATCCAGATCATGGCCCGGCGGACGAAAAACAACCCCGCCCTCATCGGCGAACCGGGCGTAGGCAAGACGGCCATCGTCGAAGGGCTGGCGCAGCGCATCATCATGGGCGATGTGCCCGAGCCGCTGCTGAACAAACGCCTGCTGACGCTCGATGTCGGCTCCTTGGTGGCGGGCACGATCTACCGCGGCCAGTTCGAGGAGCGGCTGAAGAAGGTGATCGAAGAACTGACGCAGGCCAAGGCCATCCTTTTCATCGACGAAGTGCATATGCTGGTGGGAGCAGGGGCGGCAGGGAGCAGCGTCGACGCCGCCAACATCCTCAAACCGGCGCTCAGCCGGGGGGACATCCAGGTGGTGGGGGCCACCACGCTGGACGAATATCGCAAATACATCGAGAGCGACGCCGCCCTCGAACGGCGCTTCCAGCCGGTATTCGTCGATGAACCGACGGTAGACGACACCATCCAGATCCTGCGCGGCATCCGCTACAAATACGAAGAACACCATCGCCTACAAATCAGCGACGACGCCCTCCATGCCGCCGCCCACTTCGCCGCCCGCTATGTACCCGACCGTTTCATGCCCGACAAGGCCATCGATCTGCTGGATGAGGCCTCGAGCCGGGTGCGGATGTACAAGGCGCCGCTGGCGGCCAGCTTGCGCGCCACCTATCGCGACCTCAAAGCCCTCCAGCGCGAGAAGGACGAGGCCATGTCGCAGCAGCGCTACGATTTCGCCATCGGTCTGCGCTATCGCGAGGTGGAACTGCAGAACAAGGTGGACGCCATGCGCGCCAGTTGGGACACCTCCGAGCGCCCCACCGTCGGGCCGGACGACATCGCCGAAGTCGTGGCCATGTGGACGGGCATCCCCGTCAAGCGAATTGCCGGCGAAGAAAGCGAACGCCTGTTGAAGATGGAGGAGTACCTGCGCCAGCATGTCATCGACCAGGACGAGCCGGTGCGAGCAGTGGCCCGCGCTGTGCGTCGCGCCCGCACCGGGTTGAAGGACCCCAAGCGACCCATCGGCACCTTTATCTTCCTCGGCCCCACCGGCGTCGGCAAGACCTTCCTGGCCAAAAACCTGGCCGAATTCCTCTTCGGCTCGGACGAAGCCCTGATCAAACTCGACATGTCCGAGTTCATGGAGCGGCACAATGTCAGCCGGTTGGTGGGCGCGCCGCCGGGCTATGTCGGCTATGACGAAGGCGGCCAACTGACCGAGGCCGTGCGCCGCCGCCCCTACTGCGTCATCCTCCTGGACGAAGTGGAAAAGGCTCACCCCGAAGTCTTCAACATCCTCTTGCAGATCATGGAAGACGGCCACCTGACCGACGCCAAGGGCCGGCGGGTGGACTTCCGCAACACAATCATCATCATGACCTCGAACGTCGGCGCTGCGCTCATCCGGCATGGCGGGCGGCTTGGCTTTGCCATCACCGATGAGGACCGCCGCAAAGAAGGTGATTACGAAGACATGAAGAAACGGGTGATGGACGCCCTGGAAAAGACCTTCCGGCCCGAATTCATCAACCGGCTGGATGGGATCATGGTCTTCCATGCCCTCGACCGAGACTCGATCAAGCGCATCGTCGACCTGGAATTGAAGCGTCTGCACAACCAGGTCATCGAACACGAGATCACCCTGCACATGGCCGAATCGGCCAAGGATTTCCTGGCCGAGGTGGGCTACGACCCCAAGTTCGGCGCCCGCCCCCTGCGCCGGGCCATCCAGGAATATGTGGACGACCCTCTGAGCGAAAGGCTGCTGGCGGGCGAGGTGCGCTCGGGCGATACGCTGGTGGTCTCGCACGCGCCCAGCGCCAAGAGCCTGAATTTCGATGTCGTTGCCCGCGCCGAAGCCAGCGATAGCAACGGCGACCAGGTCGAGACCTTCAGCCTGAGCGATGACACCCCGGCCAGCATGATGTCGGTCGATAGGCTGCCGGTCGGCGGCCTGTTGGTCGATGAGTCGCCGCTCGACGATGTCTTGGAAGCGATACTGGCATGAAACGTGAGGCGTGGACTTCATCCCGTCCCCTGCACGCCTCACGTTGTTAATCTTGCTTCGCCCAGCATGTCCAAAACCCGAAGCCAATTCGTCTGCCAGAATTGCGGCCATTCGCAGAGCAAATGGGCGGGGCGCTGCCCCAAATGCGGCGAGTGGAACTCGTTCGTGGAACAGGTGGAACGCATCGGCGACCGGGGCGGGCTGCCGGGCGGGCTGCCGGGCGGGCTGGCCGAGCCGCTGGCCCTGCCCGATGTGCCGGTCGATAGCGGCGGTCGCGTTCCTCTCAGCATCGGCGAGATGGCGCGAGTGCTGGGCGGCGGCATCGTCCCCGGCAGCGGGGTGCTCATCAGCGGCGACCCCGGCATCGGCAAGAGCACCCTGCTGATCCAGATGGCGGCGGCCGTCGCCGACGCCGGGTGCAAAGTGCTCTATGTCAGCGGCGAAGAATCGGCCCACCAGATCAAACGCCGGGCCATGCGGCTGGGGATCGAAAGCCCGACCCTGTACCTGCTGGCCGATGTCAATCTGGAGAACATCCTGGCCCAAAGCGAGCGGCTGCAACCGGGGCTGATCATCGTCGACTCGATCCAGGCCATCTACCACGGCGCCCTGGAGAGCAGCGCCGGCAGTGTGACGCAGGTGCGCGAGTGCGCGGCCATGCTGCTGCGGCTGGCCAAATCCACCAATATCCCACTTTTTCTGGTGGGGCACGTGACCAAAGAGGGGGTCATCGCCGGGCCGCGGGTGCTGGAGCACATGGTGGATGCGGTGCTCTATCTCGAAGGCGACCGTTTTCACAGCTACCGGCTGCTGCGATCGGTGAAGAACCGTTTCGGCTCGACCAACGAGGTGGGGGTGTTCGAGATGAACGCCCAGGGCATGGTGGAGGTGGCCAACCCGTCCGAGGTTTTCTTGGCCGAACGGCTGCCCAATGCTTCCGGCAGCGCCATCGCCGTACCCATGGAGGGCACGCGGCCGCTGCTGGTCGAGGTGCAGGCCCTGGCCTCTACCACTGCCTTCCCGCAGCCGCGGCGCACCGGCAACGGCGTCGACATGAATCGTCTGCTACTGGTGACGGCCGTGCTCTCGCGACGGGTGGGGCTGCGGCTGGTCGATCAAGATGTGTTCGTCAACGTCATCGGCGGGCTGAGGATCTCGGAGCCGGCCAGCGACCTGGCGATGGCGACGGCCATCGCCTCCAGCATCCACAACAAGCCCGTGGCCGCTGACTTGGTGCTGGTGGGCGAGATTGGGCTGAGCGGCGAGTTGCGCTCGGTCAGCCAGTTGGCGCGACGCCTGGGCGAGGCGCAACAGATGGGCTTCAAACGCGCCCTCGTTCCCCACACCCTCAAGCGACGGCTGGCCGGCGACCCCCTGCCCGATGGCATCGAGGTGATCCCGGCCCGCTCGTTATCCCAGGCTATCGAGACGGCGTTGATCGGTTGAAAGGGCGAAGCAGACGCTGGCGGGCTGGGCGTCCATCGTCATTGCCAATGCCGCCGATCTCGCCCGGATTCCGGTTCAGCTCGCTTCGGCCGGCGGCGCCCAGGGGTCGTCGGCGTGGGCCGAATCGGTCAGCATGACCAGTTCGCCCCGCATGGTGCCGCCTTCGTCGAGCAGGAACGAGGCCACGCGGATCACACCCCAGATGCGGCCGCCCTCCAACAGCTCCACCCGGTTGGCCTGCAATTCGCCCTTGTAGGCGCCCGACACCGAGACCACATCGGCCTTGATGTCCGCCAGGACGCGGGCGTCGCTGGTGATGATGATGTGGCCCAGGGTTTCGATGCGGCTTCCTTCTTCGACCACGCCCTCGATGCGCACCGAGCCTTCACATTTGATCTCGCCGCGCAGGGCGGCATGGGGGCCGATGGCGACCTCGATACGGTCGGGTTCGGGGCGGCGTTGGCGTCCTAGCATGGTGGTGGGTTCTCCGATGGGTGGGGGGCTGGCGTCGGCTCAACCCAGGTGTTCGAGCAACGGCCCCATCGACTCGCCAAAATGGATGCGCGAGATGGCGTTGGCCAAAAGGGGGGCCACCGAAAGCACTTGCAGCTTGGGGTGTCGCTTTTCTTCGGGCACCGGGATAGTATCGGCCACGGCCAGATGCTTGATGTAGGCGGCGTCGAGACGGGCGAGGGCGGTGGGAAGAAGGACGGGGTGGGTGATGGCCAGGCAGACTTCGGGCCGGGCCCCTGCCTCGACCAGTGTTTCCGCCTGCTCCAGCACACTGCCCCCGGCGATGATGTCGTCGAAGATGATGGGTGTGCGGCCCTTGATGTCGCCGATGGCGACCGTCTCCACCTTTTCGGGGCTGAGCCGGCGTTTGTGCATCAGCACCATGTCCATCTCCAGCAGCCGGGCGAAACGGCCGGCCAGTTTGGCCCGCCCCACGTCCGGCGACACCACCACCGGGTTGACGAGATCCAGCCGGCGGTAGTGCTCGGCGAAGACCTTCATGGCCGAGAGCGGATCGACGGGGATGGTGAAGAAGCCCTGCGTGGCCTCGGCGTGGATGTCGACGTAGATCACGCGGTTGGCGCCCATGGTTTCCAGCATAGTTGCCACCACGCGGGCGCTGATCGCCTCGCGGCCTTTGGCCATCCGTTCCTGGCGAGCGTAGGGGAAGTAGGGGATGACGACGTTAATGGCATGGGCCGAGGCGCGACGGAAGGCGTCGATGTAGAGCAACAACTCGATCAGGTGGCGGTTGACGGGCGCCGGACAGGGCTGGATGATGTAGACATCATCATCGCGCACCAGTTCGTCGATGGTGACGTGGATTTCCGTATCGGGCAGCACCTGGGTGGTGCATTTGCCCAGGGGGCGCTTGAGGCAGTAGGCCACATCTTCGGCCAGACATGGGTGGGCCGAAGCAGTGAAGACGCGGAGGGCGTGGCGATTCAGAGACATAGCGCAAGGCCGGGTATCGGCAGAGGGTTGGCTGCCGCGTCATTATATGGTACGATTCCCGCCGCCCCCAAACACTCCGGCCAAATCCAAGCAGCGCCATCGTCTATGCCCACCCGTCTCCTGGTCGCCACCCGCAACCCCGGCAAAGCGCGCGAATACCGCCAGTTGCTGGCCGATCTGCCTGTCGAGGTTACATGGTTGGAGGCCGAAGGCATCGAGTTGGAGATAGAGGAAACCGGGGGCAGCTTCGAGGAGAACGCCATCCTCAAGGCCAGCGGCTATGCCCGCGCCAGCGGACTGCTGACCTGGGCCGACGACAGCGGCCTGGAGGTCGATTATCTGGGCGGCTGGCCGGGGGTGGCGTCGGCCCGACATGCCGGCCCCCATGCCACCGATCAGGATCGCATCCAGATCTTGCTGGAGAAGCTGATGGGGGTTCCGTTCGAGCAGCGGGCGGCGGTCTTCCGCTGTGTGGTGGCGCTGTCCACGCCCGATGGCCGGGTGCAGACGGCCGTTGGCTCCAGCAGCGGGGTGATCGCCCACCAGCCGGCGGGGGAAAATGGCTTCGGCTACGACCCCATCTTCTTCATCCCCAAGTTCGGCTGCACCTATGCCCAGCTCGCGGGCGAAGAAAAACACTCGGTCAGCCATCGCGGACGGGCGGCAAAGCGGGCGCGGCTGCTGTTGCAGAAAATGGTGGAGGCGTGAGACGCTTCGCCTGTTTCGTGGCGCGCAGAAGCCAGGAACACACGACCCCGGACAGGCCCTGTCCGGGGTCGTGATGGGGAGGGAGATAATGGGGGGAACGTGAAAGAGCAGGGCGATCACATCGTCAGCGCTTGCTGCTCCATCGACGAAACAAGTGAATCGATGAAACGGCTGGCCGAGGCCAGATCGCCGCGGCTGAGGTTGGCAATGGTTTCATCGATCGAGCCGAGCGAATGGTGCCAGGCCCGCTCCACC
>CAYWPZ010000128.1:0-1631 GCA_964460135.1 uncultured Caldilineales bacterium
GGGGGGAATGGGCGGGGGGCTGGGTGCTCTGGGCGGATTCGACAATTGCGGCAATGGGGTGGTGGCTGTGGGGTGTGGGGGTTGGGGGCTTGGGGGGGGGTGGCGAAGCGGGGGAGTGAGGTGGAGATTAGCACAGAACGCCCCAACCCCCCAAGCCCCGCCTCACCCCGCTTTCGCCGCCCGCCACAGACTCACCTCGGCCTCGATCTCCGTCTGACCGCGATGCCTGGCCACCGAGATGCGGTGATGCCCATCGCGCACGTAGTAGACGCCGTCGATCTGCACCAGCTTCACCGGCGGCAACGACGCACCCGACTGCGCCGCCGCCGCAACACCGATCCAGCGTTCGCGCGTGTGCTCTTGCAGGGGGTTGAAGTCAGCATCGAAATCGGCGGCGCGGCCCTCGCTGCCGCGGATGGCGCCAAGTGGAACCAGTCGCACCCCGGCGTCAGCCCGGTCGCCAAGCGGCGCCGACCGTTCGACGTCGTTCAGGTCGAGCAAACGCTTGCGGCGCCCGAACAGCCCACTCCAGCGCTGTTGGCGCAGACCGCGGGCATAAGCCTTCTCGAAGGCTGCCGCTGCACGGCGCCGCTGGGCCGCATCCGCATCGGGAACGATGACGCTGAGCATGGGTTGGTTGAGGGGAATGGGGGCAAACATCGTGACCTCCTGTCTGACTGCAATCGCTGTATCTGCCCACAGTCTAGCGGCCAACCGTTGCGCCATCGTTCACACCACCGTTTCGCCGCCGCGGCAGGGCGTTGTGCGCGCGTTTCGGTTTGCGTTTCGCGGCCATGTGTGCGCTCGCTTCCCAAACCGGCTATAATACCACCACCCCCCAGCCCAGCGACGCGCAGCCATGACGCCTGAGACGATGACCCCCCCCGGCCGCCTTGCCCTCTTTCTCCTCGGCGCGCCGCGCCTCGAAGTCGATGGCCGCGCCCTGGATACAGACCGGCGCAAGGCCGTGGCGCTCCTCGCCTACCTGGCCGTCGAAGGCGGCAGCCATGAACGCGACACCCTGGCCGACCTCCTCTGGCCGGACTACGATCCACCCTCGGCGCTGGCCTACCTGCGCCGCGCCGTCTGGGAGATCAATCACCTGCTGGGGCCGGGCTTCATCGCCGCCGACCGCAGACAGGTGGCGCTGGCTGCGCCTGCCTCGGTGTGGGTGGATGTCCACGCCCTGGCTCAGGCCCTGCAAGCCGGAGGTGAGGCTGCCATCACCCAGGCGGTCGATCTCTATCGCGGCGACTTCATGGCCGGGTTCAGCCTCGTCGACGCCGCCGATTTCGAGGACTGGCAACGTTTTCAGGCGCAGAAATGGCGCGCCGCCCTCGGCGCCGCCCTCGACCGACTCTCGGCCCACTTGAGCGAAAACGGGCGCTTCGAGCCGGCGCTCGCCTATGCCCGGCGGTGGGCGGCGCTCGACCCCCTGCACGAAACCGCCCAACGCCGGCTCATCCAACTCTATGCCCAAAGCGGCAACCGGGCCGCCGCCCTCCACCACTACGAAACCCTGGTCGCCGCCCTGACCCAAGAGCTATCGGCCGCGCCCGAAGCGGAGACAACTGCCCTGGCAGAACAGATTCGCGCCGGCGCCTTCCACCCGGCGCCGCCGGTCGCAGCCC
>CAYWPZ010000128.1:1731-13451 GCA_964460135.1 uncultured Caldilineales bacterium
CAGTCGCAACGCCCACCACTGCCCCGGCGCCGCCGGTCGCAGCCCCAGTCGCAACGCCCACCACTGCCCCGGCGCCGCCGGTCGCAGCCCCAGTCGCAACACCCACCACCGCCCCGCCGCTTCACCTCCCCACCCCGGCCACGCCCTTCGTCGGCCGCAAACGCGAGCTGGCAGCCATCGGCGCCCTGTTGGCCGACGCCGATTGTCGCCTACTGACACTGGTTGGCCCGGGCGGCATGGGCAAGACCCGCCTGGCCATTGCCGCCGCCGCCGCCGCAGGGCCAGATTTCGCCGATGGCGCCTGCTTCGTCGCGCTGGCCGAACTCGACAGCGCCCACCAAGGCGCGCCAGCCCTGGCCGACGCCCTCGGCATCGTTCTGCGCTCGGGCGGAGTGGATGCGCTACAGCAAGTGGTAGAAGTCCTCCGCCGGCGCCACCTGTTGCTGGTGCTGGATAACCTGGAGCATCTGCTGCAGGATGGCCTGGCCGGGATGATCAACCACATCCTCGCCAGCGCGCCAACGGTCAAAATCTTGGCAACATCACGCGCCCGCCTCAATCTCCAGAGTGAACAGGTCTATCAACTTGGCGGCATGACCACACCCTCCCCCGACGAAATGCGCGCCTGGCAAACGCCGGCCGCCGCCGCCAACTACAGCGCCCTCGCCCTCTTCGTCCAGCGCGCCCGGCGGCTGCAGCCAGATTTCGAGCTTGCCACCGCCGACCTCGCCACCGTGGCCGAGATCTGCCGCCGGTTGGGGGGCATGCCCTTGGGCATCGAACTGGCCGCGGGCTGGATGGCCGTCCTGTCGCCGGCCGACATCCTGACCGAAATCGAACACGGTCTCGACTTTCTCGCAACCAACCAGGCCGACGTGCCAGCGCGCCAACGCAGCCTGCGCACCGTGCTCGACGCCTCTCTGGCCCACCTTCTGCCCGACGAGCAGGCGGTGTTCTCGCGCTTGGGACTGTTTGCCGGCAGCTTCAGCCGCCAGGCCGCCGAACAGATCGCAGGCGCTGCGCCGAAGATTCTCTTGGGTCTGGTCAACAAGTCGGTGCTGCGGCGGGATGTGGCCGACCGTTTTGCCATGCACCCCGTCGTGGCGCACTTTGCCGCCGAAAACCTGGCGCGCGATCCCGCCCTGCGCACAGAAGTCGAGCAGCGTTTCATCACCCACTACCTCGCCTGCCTGACTCGGCACGGCCAGGACCTGTCAGGCCCCAAACAAGCGCAGGCCCTGGCAGCTCTGGAAATCGACATCGCCCACATCCGCCAGGCCTGGCGGCTGGCCGTGGCCGCCGGGCGCTGGGAAGAAGCCAGCGCCGCACTCGCCCCCCTCTTCTCCGCCCATCATGCCCGGCTGGCCTTCGACGCCAGCTTCTCGGATCTGATGCAAGAAGCCCTGAACCTGCTTGCCGGGCAAGGACGAAGCCGGGCCGTTGACCTGCTGTCGGCCCAGACCATGACCATGCTGGCCTCGCATCTCAGCATAAGAAATTGGGCCTTTCTGTCCAAATCCGAACTCCCTGCCGCAGCCCTGGCCCTGGTGCGAGAACAAACCTTGCAGGACGAGATGGGCGTTGCCCTGTCATGGCTGGGCCATGCAATCGCCGTCCAGGGCGACCTCGTCCAGGGTCTGGAGGTGATCGGCGACGCCGAAGCCGTGTTGCGACGGCGAGGACAGCAGGCGGCGCTCTCCCTGACCTTACTCCTCAAATCAGGCTTGCTACACGGTCTCAACCAGCGGGCCGAGGCGAAAGCCGCAGTCGAGGAGAGCATCGCCATCAGCCGGCAAATGGGCGACAACCTGCAGCTGGCGCACAGTCTCTCCGGGATGGGAGACATCCTGGCCTCGGAACAGGAGTTCGACGCCGCGTCGCAGCTCTATCACGAAAGCCAGTCGATCTTCGCCTCACTCGGCGACCTGGCTGATGTGGCCAACGTGCTCTACCGGCTGGCAGACAGTCAGATGCACAGCGGCCGTTACGAGGCCGCCATCGCCGCCTTCGAGGCCTGTCGCCAGCTTTTCGCGCGGCTGGGGGACCGTTTCTACTGTATCTCCGTCCTTTCCTGGGAAAGCCTTTGCGCGGCGCGGGCCGGCGACATGACTCGCGCCTGGGAATTGCGCCGGATGTGTCTGCAAGAGGCCCAGGAGACAGGCGAAGAACTCAACATTGGCTGGAGCATCTGGGAGATGGGCGAGTTGCACCGGTTGGGAGGCGAATGGGAGGCTGCGCGCCGCTGTTATGAAGAAGGTGCGGCCCTGCTTCGGCGCAGCAACTTCATGCGAGCCGACATCTTCATCGAGCGCGGTTGGGGCGACCTGACCCTGGGCCAGGGTCAGCCCGAACAGGCGGCGCCGCATTTTCAGCGCAGCCTCGATCTGGCCGCAGCCGGGTCTTATCCGTGGGGGATGGCGCGCGCCCACATTGGCTTGGGCCAGACGGCTTTGGCCCTGAACAAGACCGCCGCCGCCTGGGAGCATTTTCAGAGCAGTTTGCGCCTGGCGCTAGAGTGGGGGCTGGATCAGGGGCTGATATGCACGGCCGTGGCCGGGCTGGCCGCCACGCACCTGGCCCAGGCCGACGCCGACAAGGCCCTGGCTTTGGCGACCTTCGCCCTCGGCCAGCCGGCCACCATGGCCGAGACCCGGCGCGACCTCAGCCCGGTCATCGAGGCTGCCTCGGCCAGCCTTCCTTTCGCCAGGCGCGCTGCCGCCGAACAGCGCGGGCGCACCCTGACCTTGTCGATGGTTGTCGCCGCCTATAGCGCCTCAACTCCGCTGTGATCAGGCCATGAACCCACACCCCATCCCACCCCCGCCGGGCGGCCTCTGTCCGGTTGCCGCCAGTGGCCGTGTTCAGGATCTGAAGCATTGGGGTGTTGGATAGTGGCTGGGCGCCGGAGGGCCGCGCCGCCCACTATCCAACACCCCACGCTGATCCCCGTCTCAGGGGATATAGAGGATCGTGAGCGTGGCCGGCTGGGCCTGGTAGGTTTCCAGGCTGTCCATGTTCACACGACCGGCGGGGCCGCTGGTCTGGATGGCCAGGTAGCCCAGGCCATCGTCCCCATCCCAGGCCATGACCTGGGCCGTGGCATCGATCACAACCGTGGCAGGCGTGTTGGGCGCGGCCACGGCTGCGCCGGGATTGGAGAAGGTCAGGGTTCCTGCCAGCGCGTCGGCCCCGCTGACAGTCAGCGGGTCGAAGGCGCTGACATTGGCCACTTGCAGGCTCTTGCCCAGGGCGCCGCTCTTGTTCTCGACTCTGTGTAGGGTCAGTTGGGCCGAGAGCAGCTGGGCGCCGGCGGGCAGTTGGCCGCGGTCGAAGACCAGGAGGATGTTGTCTAGCCCCGTGGTGCGGGAGGTGAGGATGGCGGCGGCGTTGTAATTCACCAGGGGAGCGCCGGTGTTGATCCAGGCGTCGTTCAGCAGGGGCAGGGTGATCGATGCGGTCTCGACCAGATCCAACCTGTTCGAATAGAAGGTTCCCTGCGGGCTGATCAGGCGATGCTGCACGGTCCCGGCGCGGGCGCTGACCTCGACCTGGAAGCTGAAGGAGGCGGTTCCCAGATCGGCGATCTGCCCGGCCCAGGCCACGGCCACGACATCGGGGTTGGTCGCCTGCGCGGCCAGTCCATAGCCCAGGGCCGCCAGTTGCCCGCCCGTGAGCGGGAAGGCGCCATTGCTGGCGCTGCCAGCCACGTACTGCACCTCCGCATCCAGGGGCACGAGCAGGAAAGCGTCGTGCGCGGCGCCGGAGTAGTTGCTGGCTTCGGCTTCCACGGTGATGGTCGCGCCGGTGACCAGCGGATCGGCGTCGGTGCGCTGGCTGATGCTGCCCAGCCAGGCCGGGATGGCGATCTCCTCTTCCAGGCGCACCTGGTCGAGATGGAACATGCCGGCGGCGCCGGCGGGCAGGCCAAAGCCGTAGCCATGCACGGCGCTGAGGCCGAGGCCGTCATCGGGGGCGCCGGCGGGCTGGACGGCGCTGCGACGGAAGAAGGCGAATGGCATCTCCACCTTCTTCCAGCCGGTGAAGTCATCGACGAAGGTCGCCTGGAAGCGCTCGGCCGTGTCCGCGGCCTGGTAGACGCGCACGTAATCCACCGCCAGGTTCTGCGGGAAGGTCATGTCGGGGGCGATGGCGCCGCCGAAGTTGCCGCCGATGGCCAGGTTGAGGATGAGGTAGAAGGGATGGTTGTAGACCCACTCGTTCGGGGCCACGTCGGCGGGGGTGGCGTTGAGGAAGTTGATGCCATCGACGAACCAGTGGATTTCATCCGGCCCCCATTCCACGGCGAAGGTGTGGTAGTCGTCTGCCACGCCGCCGGGGATGTTGAGGGTGGCGCCGAAGCCGGAGCCGCCGGAGTAGCCGGGGCCGTGAATGGTGCCGAACACGTCGTTGGGGAACTTGCTGACGTATTCCATGATGTCGATCTCGCCCGACTGCGGCCAGCCCACCTCGCCGATGTTCGCGCCCAGCATCCAGAAGGCGGGCCAGAGGCCGGCAGGACCGGGCGGCACCAGGGCGCGGGCCTCGATGCGACCATATTCGAACTCATTCTTCTGCGCTGAGATCAGGCGGGCGGAGGTGTAATCGCAGGGACCGTACCAGCATTGGCGGGCGTCGCCAGCGGGGGTCTCTTGCAGCGAGAGGATGAGGTTGCCGGCGCCGTCGTTGCTGGCGTTGGCCGGGTCGTCGGTGTAGAACTGGAATTCGCCATTGCCCCAGCCGGGGATGCCGTACATCGTACCGTCGCCGATCTCGTGCGTCCACCGGTTCGGGTTAGGCGGCGCGCCCGCCGGCCCGTCGAATTCGTCGCTCCAGACCATGACCCAATCGGCGGCGGGGGTGGCGGCGGTGGCGGCGGCGGCGTTGTCGTGCAGTTCCACCGTGACGCGCTCGCCGCTGCCGGAGCCGTAGTACCAAAAGCTCAGGCCGTCGTAGGCGCTCCAGTCCTGCGGCTGGGTGAAGGCGCGAGCGAAGCTGGCCGGCGCGGCGGTGGTATCGAACTCGCCGCTGAGCACGCCCTCATAGGCGTCTTGGCCGGGCCGGGCCACGGCATCCCCGGCCATCAACTCGCTGGCGGCCAGCGCTACATCGCCGGCGGCGGTGAAGGGATGCCAGCCCTCGAAGTCATCGAGCAGGGTGGGATCGGCGGGATCGTTGTCCTCGATCGTGACCATCGCCCGCGTGGAGAAGCCCAGGTCGGCGCCGACAGGATTGCGGAGATTGAGCATGAGGGCGCGGTCGCTGTCGTGCTTGCTGTTGTCGAGGCTGGCGACGCTGAAGCTGGCCTCGGTTTCGCCCGGCGCGAAGGTCAGCGCGCCGGCCAGGGGTGTGAAGTCGCGGTTGGGTCGGGCCGTGCTTTCGGCAGAAACGTAATCGACGCTGACGGTCTCGGTGGCGGGTTTGCTCAGGGCCACGGTCACATCCACGCTGCCGCCCTCGACCACGCTGTAGCTGATGGCAGCGAATTCGATTTCCAGGGGCTTATCCACGTCGCCGACCTTACCGTAGAGGGTGACGTCATCGACGAAGTAGCGTTGGCTGCCCATGTCTACGGAACCGAAGCCGCCGATGGCGTAGCCCCAGACCTCGTCCAGCGTCAGGCCGTCGTTGGGCGCGCCGTTGCCGATCTCTTTGCGGTGGAACTGGGAGAAGGGGATGGCGAAGTGCTGCCAGCCGCTGAAGGTGTCGGGGATGTCGACCGACCAGCGTTCGGCGTCGTCGCGGGTGGAGCCGGGGTTGCGGTTTTCGGCGATGTCCACGAAAAGGACGCCGCCGGTGTTGTTGCCGTACAGCCAGAAGCAGAGGCCCACATAGCTCGACCAATCCTGGCTCACCCAGGCATCGACGGCCTCGTTGCTGAAGGCGTGGGTGTAGCCCGCCCACTGGCCGGGGCCGATGGTCAGGTCGAGTTGCAGCACGCGGTTGGGGTCGGCAGCGCCGGGCACGGGCGCAGGTAGCGTGTCCGTCACGGCTACGCCGGCGCTGGCGGCGGGGTGATTCCAGGTAACGAAGCCGACGCCGTTGCCGTCCGCGTCTTGGCCTGCGGGCAACTCGTCCAGCTCGAAGTCATCGATGAGGGTGGTGCGCACCAGCAGGCCGACGTTGTCCACGAAGTAGCTCTGGCTGCCCATGTCCACCGAGCCGAAGCCGCCGATGGCATAGCCCCAGACCTCGTCCAGCGTCAGGCCGTCGTTGGGCGCGCCGTTGCCGATCTCTTTGCGGTGGAACTGGGAGAAGGGGATGGCGAAGTGCTGCCAGCCGCTGAAGGTGTCGGGGATGTCGACCGACCAGCGTTCGGCGTCGTCGCGGGTGGAGCCGGGGTTGCGGTTTTCGGCGATGTCCACGAAGAGGACGCCGCCGGTGTTGTTGCCGTACAGCCACAGGCTGAGGCCCTCGTAGCCCGACCAATCCTGCGAAACCCAGGCATCGGCGGCCTCGTTGCTGAAGGCGTGGGTGTAGCCTGCCCACTGGCCGGGGCCGATGGCCAGGTCGAGTTGCAGCACCTGGTTGGGATCGGGCAGACCGGGCACGGGCGGGGCAGCGGTGAGGCTGACGCCGGCGCTGGCGGCGGGGTGATTCCAGGTAACGAAGCCGACGCCGTTGCCGTCCGCGTCTTGGCCTGCGGGCAGCTCGTCCAGTTCGAAATCATCGATCAGGACCACTTTGCCGGAGAGTTCGGGGGCGTCGTTGTCGGCGATGGTGAGCATGGCCTGGCTGCGCGCGCCCAGATCAGCCCCGTTCGGGTTGGCCAGGGTGATGACCACGGTCTCATCCACTTCCTCGTCGGCGTCGTCGATCGTGGCGATGGCAAGGGTCTGCTGGGTGACGCCGGGCGGGAAGGTGAGGGTGGAAACCGCCGGGGTGGTGAAGTCATTGCCGGCGGTGGCTGTGCCGCCTGTGATCGCGAAATCAACCGTCACTGCGGCGGCGCTGGCGGCGCTGAGTGCGACAACCAGGCTGGCCTCGCCCCCTTCCTCGACCGTGTAGTCGCGCTGGGCGAAGCCGACGGTGAGCGCGGGCTGGCCATCGCCGAAGAGGGCGACCTGGTCGAGATAGGTGGTGCGCTGGCCGCCGGGTAGGGCCAGGGCGTAGGCCTGCACCTCGGTGAGGGTGAGGCCATCGTCAGGGGCGCCGCCGGGCTGGTAGGCCCAGTCACGCACAAAATTCGCCCAAGGGATGCTGAGGTAGCGCCAGCCGGCGAAGTTGTCGGTGAATTCGTAGACGAAGCGCTCGGCAGAGTCGCCGGGCACGGCGGGGTTGGGGTTGTCGCTGAGGATGACGCGGTAAGTGCCGCCGCTGTTGCCGCCCCGGAACCAGAAGCCCAGACCGCGCAAGCCGCTCCAGTCCTGGCCGCCGAGGTTGTTGCCCGTGCCCGCGCCCCAGCCGGCGGAGTTGTACGCGATCTCCAGGGCGCTGTTGGGGTTCAGACCGGGTACGGTGTCGGTGGGCACGAGAGTGGTGTTGATGAAGGTTCCACTGCCGTAGTCGCCGTACTGGAACCAGGTGGCGGGCAGCTCGCCCTCGAAATCATCGACGCCCTGGAACGTGACCAGGCGCACCTCGTCGAGGGCGACGGTAGCGGCGCCGCCGGGCAGGGCGAGGGCGTAGGCCTGCACCTCGGTGAGGGTGAGGCCGTCATCGGGAGCGCCGCCAGGCTGGTAGGCCCAGTCGCGGACAAAAGCGCCCCAGGGGATGAGGATATGCCGCCAGCCGGCGCTGTTGTCGGCGAATTCGTAGACAAAGCGCTCGGCCGAGTCGCCGGGCACAGCGGGATTGGGGTTGTCGCTGAGGATGAGGCGGAAGACGCCGCCGGTGGCCGCGCCGCGGAACCAGAAGCTGAAGCCATCGTACTGGCTCCAATCCTGGCCGCCGAGGTTGTTGCCCGTGCCCGCGCCCCAGCCGGCGGCGTTGTAGGCGATCTCCAGCACGTGGTTGGGGGTCATGCCGGGGATCGTGTCATCGTCAATGACGTTGGTGTTGACGAAGGCGCCGCTGCCGTAGTCGCCGTACTGGAACCAGGTGGCGGGCAGGCCGCTCTCGAAATCATCGAGGACCGGCGGCTCGCCGGCCGGCCCGGCCAGTTCCAGTGGCCCGGCCAGGGCCAGCGGCCCGGCCAGGGCCAGCAGCAGCAGGAACAGGCTGAATAACAGGGAAAGAGAGAGGAAACGGTTACGGTTTGACATGTCTGAAAATCCTTGGGCGGTGAGGGGATTGTGGAAACAGGGCGGATGTGAATCGGCGGTGCAAATAGAGGCGTAGCGCGCAGCTACGCCGGTTCGATCGTATCGATCTGTTGCATGAACGCTTTGGGTGTACGATTTTCATAGAACAGGCCCCAGTGCTTTTCAGGTTCCAGGGCTTCGGGGGAGCCTTTCCAGGGTTCATCGAAGGCTTCGAAGATGAAGGTCAAGATCTTGTCTGCCTGCGCCCACTCCCTGAGCTGTTGAAGATAACGGGTTTGTAACGCCTCGGATGCGTTTTTGGGGTCAATGCCGCGCCCATTGGAGGCGGTGGGCCAGCCTGCTTCCGTGATGATCACGGGCTTGTCCGGGTAGTAATGCGCCACAGAGTAGTAGTTCTCTTTGGTGTAGTCCAGCGCCTCGGCAATCGTGCGATATTCCCAGACCGGATAGGTATGCACCGAGATAAAATCCAGCTCCGCCGCCAACGGTTGCAGCTTGGATGTCCAGGGCACATAGTTGTCGCAAAATGTCACCGGCTGTGTGACGGCATCTTTGATCCGGCGGACATAGCCGATCAGGCTATCAACAGATACCAGGTGATCGCTCCATTCCACCGCAGCTTCATTGCCGGTGGAAACTGCAAAGACAATGTCGGAATAGAACCTGGCAAGATCGATCAGGCGATCGACTTGTCTGTTGTTTGCCTGGCGATTGGCGCGCAACGTTTGCAGGCTGAACTCTGCTCCCCACGGACAATTGGGGTTGCTCATTTCAGCCGCCATTTCTGCACCCAACATGACCTGCATGTCCAGGCGTTCATTGTGAATGACTTGTAGGGTTTTCTCGGCATGCTCACTGCAATCATACAATCTGATCAATGGCCAATTTTTAACCAAGATTAGCAGATCTTGTTTGATTTCTTCATAGCTTGGATAAATATCCTGTCTGGGATTTTGACCATTACGATAACCGGAATAACAAATAGCATCAGCCCAACCACCGGAGGTGATTGGGGAAATAAACCTATTTTTGACCGATGAGCTAGACATATTTCGGTTTGCCTTCCGCATCCCACAGTCCCCAATAAGCACCGACATCGCCTTCATCAACCGTTTTCCAGTTTTCGTCAAAAGCCGCGAAATAGAACATCTCGATGCCCTGCTCTTCTGCCCATTGATAAGCATTGATAAAATAGCGAATGGCGCTTTCGTAAGAAGGCGTTGCCTCCCGCCGGGCCGAGCCGAGATTGGGCCAGCCTGTTTCGCTAATAATCACCTTTTTACCTTTTGCAGCCTTGATTGCCAGCCGATACATCTCTTTCATATAGATCAGGGCGTGCGCGGCGGGATAGCCCTCCCAGAAGGGATAGCAGTTGGCAAAAATCACATCGCAGGCGGCGCTGACGCGTGGGTGGTCGACGAATTTGAAATACGCGTCCACGTATCCCACCGGCACGCCCGGCGCCCCTGCTTTGGCCCGCTCGATATAGTCAATCAGTTCATCCTCTGGCATCTCATCCCGCAACAAGACCTCATTGCCGATGGCCAGCAGGTTGGCATGCCCCGCCCGGGCAACAGCAATGGCGTTTCGTAATTCCTGTTCATTCAGGTCACGGTCTTCTCCTAACCATGCCCCTACCAGCGTCTTTAGTCCGGACGCCGTTGCCAGGCGAGGGATCAACTCATTGCCTTCGGTGCAGGAGAAGGTGCGGATCCAATGGACATAGGGCTGGACAATGCGGAGACGCTCGTTTATCTGCGCCTCCTCTAGGCGCGCGCCGGGACCTTGTCCTTCCACATAGGGGCTGAAGCAGATGCCATGAATTTTGCGTCCCAGGATGTCGCCGACCAGGGCCTTCAGTGCTTCGATGGAATGACTGGCGACGTCAATCCCCGCCAACGAACGATAGGGATAGTATCTTCTTGTCACTTCTATTTCAACTCCGTTCTTTGCGGTGTGAAAAATCACCGGAAGGCATCATTCTTTCACTTATGCCCGTGACATGCAGGCGTACAACCTCTCCGTCACGATTCAAGAGATGCTGAGTCGTCGCCACATCCAGGTCATGACGCGCAATTTTGGTGGATTGACCATTTCTGTAGACGACTTCGATCTGTTGCTCGCCGCCGCGCTGATAGACGATGGGCGTCTGGCAGAAGGTGAAGGCGAGGGCGCCGGGCGCAAGGGGCAGGGTTTTGGCCTGGCCCTGGATGTCGAAGAAGCTGAATTCCTGCCCGGTTGGCAGGAACTCGTCCTGGCGCAACATGAGCGGCGCGAAACAGAGCCTGCCTTCGTGTATCCGCACGCCCAATTCGCCCCAGCGCGTCAGGATGTCCTCCTTCACCTGGCCGGTCATCCCCGGCT
Source organism: uncultured Caldilineales bacterium (assembly GCA_964460135.1). Taxonomy (GTDB): domain Bacteria; phylum Chloroflexota; class Anaerolineae; order J102; family J102; genus SSF26. The sequence continues at coordinate 12,297 of CAYWPZ010000128.1, forward strand.
GGCTGGCGCCGCCGCCCATGGGCGTGTGCGAATAGGGATCGGTGGGGAAGGCGCCGTAGCTGAGGGGCGTCTTGTTGAAGCCGATGCCGGCGCGGATGTCGTAGTAGGCCGCGGCCAGCGCCTCGATCAGGGCGGGGTTGGCGTCTGCGGCCGCGGCCTGTTCGAAGCACTCCTGCGCGGCCAGCAACAGCTTCGAGACCATGTGCCAGTAGATACTGCCCAGACCCTCGTAGGCGAAGAAGGTACCCGAACGCCCGGTGAAGGTGTGATGGTCGAAGGTGGTTTCGAAGAGGTCGAGCATGAACGCCCGTTCCGCCGCCACCAGATCCGCGTAGGTCGGCTCCTGCGCCAGTTCGTCCAGCACGCGCGCCACATCGCCGGCGTTGCGAAAGCTGCCGTGGAAATGGTACACGCCCGCGACATCGCCGATCAGCAGCCGCCTGTCGCCCTGGGCAGTCAGCGCCGCGACCAGGGCCGAAGCGCGCACGTTCTCCGCCGGCACATGGTTCTTCTCCAGGAAGCGGGGCAGCCGGCGATGGGGGTAGAGCATGTAGGAGTGCTGGTCGGGGCGATAGAGTTCACTCTGGCGCAGGCTGTGCAGCAGGGTCAGCGCCTCTTCCGGCGCCAACATGCCGGAGGACAGGATCGCCACCTGGCCCTCCAACATCACGTACAGGCGGCCGATGCCCGCTTCCTCGGCGCGCAGATGCAGGGTGTTGTAGCTGTGATACAGCCCATCCGCCCGCCGGTTGCAGCGCAGCGTCTGCTCGATATAGGCCAGGGCCAGGGCCAGGAAGTCGGCGAGGGTGTGGCGGTGGAGCGTCACCTGGGCGGGGGGCAGACCCTGCTCGTACACGGCGGCGCGATAGGCGCTGGCCGCCGCGCCCAGCGCATCCATCATCGCCCGCCGCTCCCGGTCGCTGAAGCCGCCGGCCAGACTCTGCCGGCGCTGATCGAGGATGGCGTGCACGTTTTCCAGCAGTTCGGCCACCGCCGCATGGACGGGAAAGGCGTCGCCATCTGCCTGCGCCAGCAGCCGCTGCCAGAAGAGGATGAAACGGCGCAGATAAGCGACCGTGACCACGGAAAGCCCTTTGCCCACCAGGGCGTTGTTGGCGTCGTTCCACTCCGGGCGCTGGGTGTTCATCCAGATGC
>CAYWPZ010000129.1:0-4120 GCA_964460135.1 uncultured Caldilineales bacterium
GGTGGAGCAGGGCCGCCGCCGGCTGCTGGCCTGGGTCGAAAGTGGTTTCAGCGCCGGTCTATGAGGCCCGCAGCCCGGCCCCGCACGATTCCCGCACCACCAACAACGCCGGCAACGACATTTCGGGGAAGCGCTCGATCTTGCCCTCCACCAGGCCGAGCACCATGCGGCTGGCGGCGACCCCCATCTCCAGGGCGGGTTGGCGGACGGTGGTGAGCGGCGGGTCGAACATGGCCGCCAGGGGGATGTCGTCGAAGCCGAGCACAGCGATGTCGGCGGGGACGCGCAGGCCGGCCGCCTTAATCTGATGGATGGCGCCCATGGCCATGCGGTCGTTGAAGGCAAACAGGGCCGTGGGGCGCGGAGAGAGCGAGAGCAGACGGCTGGCGGCGGCGGCGCCGCTCGGCTCGGTCAGATCACCCACGGCCACCCGTTCGGGCCGAAACGTGACCCTGGCCTCGGCCAGCGCCTGTTTGTGACCTGCCAGCCGCTCGGCAAGGTCGGTCAGCGGCACGGCGGCGTCGATGACGCCGATGCGGGTGTGGCCCAGGCTGAGCAGATGGCGGGTGGCGAAGTAGGCGCCGTGGCGATTGTTGGCGTGGATGGTGTTGTCGCGGCCCCAGGCCGAGCGATAGCCGAGGGTGACAGCCGGCAAGGCGCGGTAGCGCAGCCGCTCGCAGGCGGCCTCGATCTCGTTCGTGCCGACGATGATGGCGCCATCGGCAAAGGGCGTGGCCAGAAAGCGACGCAGACCGCTGGCCGGGTCCTGGCCCTCGCGGGCGGGATAGAGCGCCAGGCTGTAATCGCTCCGGGCCAGTTGTTGCTCGGCCCCGCGCATGAAGACGAGCAGGTTGGGGTCGCCGAAGACAAAGGCCGGTGGATAGGGAAAGACAAGGCCGATCAGCCGGCTGCGGGCGTCGCGCAGGTTGCGCAGACTCAGGCCCGGTTCGAAGCCCAGTTCCTCGGCGGCGGCCAGCACCCGCGCCCTGGCGCCGCCGCCCACCGTGGGCGCGTTGCTCAGCGCCCTGGCGGCGGTGGCTGGCGAGACGCCCGCACGCACGGCCACCTGCTCGATCGTTGTCATGCCTGCATCGTCAGACCTTCATCGCGTGACTCAAGGGCGGAGGAATGATGGCCGCAGCGCCGCTATCTGGCAGGTTGAGCTGATCGAGCACGGCCAGGATTTCGGCGTTGGGGGGGATGTCGCTCATGGAATCGGCATAATGCCGATAGCGGATCTGGCCTTGTTTGTCGATGACCACCAGGGCAGGCATACGGCCGAATTTTAGCAGCTTGACTTGCTGACCGTAAAGTTCGGCCACGGTGTGTTCGGGATCGGGGACGCCCACAAAGGGCATGGCCTCCTTGTCCCAGACATATTTGAACATGCGGGCGTCTTCGGGTCCCACGACCACGATCTCGGACCCGCGGGCGACGAAGGCTTGATAGTCTTGACGCAACTGCGCCATGTGCTTGCGGCAGAAGGGTCAGGTGAAGCCACGGTTGAAGACGAGCACGACGTGGCGCTGACCCTGGTATTGAGCGAGTTGAAAAGCTTCGCCGGCGCTGGTCTGCGATTGAAAGTCAGGCGCCGGCATGGTGTCGAGAAGAGCGTCCATTGCAAAAAGGGGGGAGCCAACAAGGAAAGGGGGAAGGAATCTGTAATGACAGGTATGATAGCAGGTTGTAGATATTTTGTCGATATTTTGACCTTGAAAAACAGATACTTTGTCAGGCTTTTTCGATCTGACCGTGCCAGCCCCATGCAGCGTGCACCCGAGATGGTAGCACAGCAGCCGTCAGAGTGCACGCAGCAACTCGACTGGGGGATCGGTCTCCCATTTGACAAGAACATTTGTTCTGTTTTATCCTATACCCCACCTCACTCCCTTCCCCTGCCCGGCCGCCATGACTTCATCCGAACGCACCCGCTACATCGAGATCGACGTGCAGACCGCACTCACCCGCGTGGAGAGCGCCCACATGCCAGGCATGAAGTGGTCGCTCAATCCGTATCGGGGCTGCAAGCATGGCTGCGTGTATTGCTACGCCCGCTACACGCACACCTTTCTCGAACTCGACCCCGACAAGGACTTCAGTCAAACGGTGTTCGTCAAGCGGAATCTGGTGCAGGCGCTGCGCGCCGACCTGCGTGCAGCCGGTTGGCGGCGTGAGCGTGTCAGCATCGGCACGGCCACCGACCCCTACCAGCCCGCTGAGGGCCGCTACCAGCTCACGCGCGGCGCCCTCCTGGCCCTGCGCGACCAGTTGACGCCGGCGGCGTTGGTGACCAAGAACACACTGGCCCTGCGCGACGCCGAGATCATGGCTTCGCTGCACCGCGCCGCCCGCTTCCATCTGATCATGTCGATCACCACCCTGGATGAGAGCCTGGCCCGCGAGCTGGAGCCGGATGTGCCGGGGCCGGCCCAACGCCTGCGCGCCCTGGCGGAGCTGACGAAGGCGGGGGTGCCGGTCTCGGTGGGGTTGGCGCCGATTTTGCCGGGGATCAACGACGGCGAGGCGCAATTGGCGGCGCTGTTCGAGGCCGCCTACGACCACGGCGTGGAAGTCGGTTTCCACCAGCCTTTCCGCATGTATGCCGCCACCCGCGCAACCCTGTTCACCTACCTGCGCAGCCACCACCCCCACCTGCTGGAAGCCTACCGGCGCCTCTATCTCAGCCAGCAGGACCCACCGCGCGCCTACTGTCAGCAGTTGCGCGCCCGCATCGCCGGCCTACGCCAGCGCTTCGCCGCCCGCGCCCCCGTGCGCCCACCCCGCGCCGCCCCCGCCGGCCAGTTGGCATTTGAGTTGAACGACTGAAGTCGTTACTACCAGCGCACCAGTCGCCTCGTGGTAACGACTTCAGTCGTTCCTTCCTACAGCTCGTGCAACACCATCGCCCCGTCGCCGGCGCCGATGTACTCGATCGGCCCCTGCGGGACATGGCTTTCGATGACGATGTCGCCGGCGTCCATCGCCTCCCACATAGCCTGGAAGGGCGCTTTGCCGGGGATCCACTTTTCGGCCAGCACCAGGCCGTGGCCGGGGAGGATGGTGAAGGCCAGCTGGCGCGGGTCGTCGGGGTCGAGCATGGATTGCGAGCGCGAGAAGGCGCCCTTGACGCCGTGCGCCTGGGCCTCGGTGGCGCAGGAGACGATATAGTGAAAATAGGGGGGGTCGAGGGCGACGTACTCGACCGTGGCCGGGTTGTAGGACGCCACCCCGCGGTGCCCATGTAGTTTCGAGCGCACCACCGGCGCCGCGGCGGCGTTGCCAAAGGCAGGGTCGAGGAAGACGGTGGGCAACAAAGCATCCATGTCGATCATTTCCACGGCCTCGGAGCTGGGCGGGTCGTTGCGTTTGCCCTCGACATGGCGGACGAAGGCGCCCACGCCGCCCGGTCGCACGCCGGTGATGATCACCAGTTCGTCTTCGGTGATGTTGTCTTTGTCGACAGGTCGGGCGCTGCCGGTGATGGTGGCAACCAGGCCGTTCAGGGATGCGCTCCAGGTGCCAAAACACCCCTCGCTATATTGGCTGGCCACCGAACTGCCCACCGCCGGCACATTGACGAGATCGGCAATGCGCACCATCTCGGTGAAGAAGTGGCGCCGGCCCAGCTCTTGGGCGGCAGCGCGCATGGCTTCGGCGGCGCCGCTCTGCCGCCAGACTTCATACGGCAGCGGCCCCTCGACGATCTCGTGCTGGGTGACCTCGCGCGTGCTCACCGTCGTCACCATGCGCAGGACGATGTCTTCGTAGAAAGCGGCCGGGTCATCGGCGCTGCTGCGCGGGTAGGCCCCTACCAGATCGAAGTGATAAACACACTCCGGGTGCTGGTCGCCCACCACCAGCAAGATGCGGATGCTCTTGAGCTGCGCCTGCAAGAGCCGCAAGACCGACAGGATCGGCCCGCCCCGGCGCCCCTGCTCGGTGAGAACGAGGAAGGCTTGCGGCGAAAGGCCGTCGAATTCGAAGTCTTCGGGCGCCGGCGGGTCTTTCTGCAGCGCCTGCTCGAAATGCGCCAACAGCTCATCCAGCTCGGCAGGCAGGATGTGCACAAGGGTGTAGATGGTCGGTTGGCGGCCAAGTTTGTAACGGGCGCGGGCCGTGA
>CAYWPZ010000129.1:4130-13370 GCA_964460135.1 uncultured Caldilineales bacterium
GCCTGCCGCCAGTTCAGGTTCTCGCCGTAGCGAGCGGTGGTGAGCAAGATGGTGGTTTCATCGTTGGGCGCATCCTGCACGAAGTGCCCCAGCACACTGAATTCGTTGAGGATGCCGCCGGCCGTCTCTTCGAGGAGGGGGGTGAGGGTCCCCGGCGCATAGAACACATTGGCGCTCTTGAGCCAGCCGTGGCGCGGCTTCGACTCGACGGCGGCAGAGGGTAGGGTCAAGGTCATGGTCGTCTCCGATGCGAACCTGATTGGAAGGGGATAGCGCCGAAGTGTACCCAATCCGAGCGTCTTCCGCAACCGTGGCAATGCGCCCCGCACCCCCCTTCGGCGCCAGCCGCCCGAGGCCCCACAGTGAAGGCGCAGGTGGGCCGGCAGCCGGCTCGCCCCAACCTCGTTTACGTCACCCCGACCGGTTCAGGGCCATCCGATCGCGGTCGCCGACGAAATCTGGCAGGCCACCGTGCCCCAACGCCTGGCGGATGGCCTGGTTCTCGCCGTTGTGATACCAGTAGTGGTAGATCACCCGCTGCATCAGGTTGCCCATGCTGGTGACGAATTCGCTGCCTTCGACGCGACAGCTGCGCGAAGGGGTCAGGTCGGCCGTGCGCGTCTTCCTTTCCCAGCCCTTCCAGGCCGCGCCGAAACTCCGAACGGGTGAAACGAAGTTGATCGACAAGTGGGTGCGCCATCGCAAAGAAGTACCCCCGGAGGGATTCGAACCCCCAACCTGCGGTTCCGAAGACCGACGCTCTAGCCATTGAGCTACGAGGGCATGGACGCAGTATATCAAACCTGGGGCCGCCGGTAAAGCCAGATGAAAAGGCCCACAGCCTGCAGGACGCCCGCAAGTCCGGCCAGATCCAGCCAGTCGAGGCCGGGCGAGTGCGGCCGCGCAAAGGTGCGCGGGACCAGACGGACGATGAAGCCGGGCGTGGCGGTGGGGCTGGGGGTGGGCGAGGGGGTGGGGATGCGGGTAGGGGTGGCGGTAGGGGTGGCGGTAGGGGTGGCGGTAGCCGTGGCGGTAGCCGTGGCGGTGGCGGTGGGGCTGGGCGATGGCGTGGGCGTGGACGACGCCGTGGGCGTGGGCGAGGCGGTCGGCGTGGCTGTGGCCGGGGCAGGCTGGGAGCGGGCGAGCGCCGCTGCGGGCGGGCGGGTGGCGGTGGGCGGTGGGGTGGGTGTGGCGGCGGCAGGCGCGTTTTCGTCCGGGTAGAGGCCGATGGCATCGACGAAGATGAAGTTGTCGCCGGTGCTGCGGTTGTGGTCGGTCAAGAAGAAGACCGTCATCCTTTCGCCGGCGGCGCGGGCCAGCACGTCGATGTTTGGTCCCTGGCCGGGCGGATAGTTGAGGAGGCGCCCCGGCCCCCAGTGCATCGGCCCCCAGATGACGGTGGGGGCGTTGGCGTCGGCGCCGCCGGTGGGGTCGAGTCCGAGCTGGCGCCCGAAGGTGTCCGGTTCGTTGGGCGCGCCCCAGGCAATGCTGGCCCGATAGCCAGCGCCGGGTGTGACCGCGACCTGAGTGTAGATGCCCGCCCGAAAGGTGCCGCCGTTGCTCCACATGCGCAAGCTGGGCGCGCCCCAGAAGGTGTCCAGGTCCTGCATGAAGGTCAGGTCTCCGCTCTGGACGAAGGCCGTCCAACCGGAGGGGATTTGCCGCGGGGGAGAGCCGTAAAAGGTGTCGAAGTTGCAGACGCCGCTCGGCAAGACATTGGGCGGGTCGCACGGATGGCCCTGGGCGAGGGTGGATCGAGGGAAGAGGAGCAGGGCCGCGCCGAGAACCAGGGCGCAGACGAAGGGGGGAAGCAGACGCATAGAGCGGGAGTCTACCCCAGGGGGGACGCTGCGGCCAAGCGGCGGCGCAACATTGCGCGCGACCGTGCAAGGCGGCCGAGCAGGGCTTTCAGGCCAGGATAGGTCTTTGATATGCGGCGCATGACGCCCACCACTTCCACACCTATCAGCTCATCGTCGAAGCGATCATGGAGGCCGGGGAAGGGGTTGTTCAGCGCGCTTCCTCGGCCATGCAGATCATCTTCTCCTGAACCTCACTGGCGATTTGCTGCAAAGCCGGGTGATCCGAGAGCGCCGCCAGCATCTGCACCGGCTCGATCAGGCCAATCCTGGTCTGGCCGTCATCGCTATACACCGAGATGCGGCAGGGCAGGGCCATGTTGAGGCGCATATCGATCGAGAGGACTTTGTTGGCCTGCACCGGGTTGCAGATCTCGAAGACTCTGGCCTGGCCGCTGAAGTCGATGCCTTTGCTGCGAAGAGTGGCGCCGATGTCGTGGACGTGTAGGACGCCAAAGCCGTGCCGTTTGGCGGCGGCTTCAAGGTCGGCGCAGGCTTGGTCGAGGGATTTGGGGGTGGGGACGATGTAGTACATTTTTCGCTTCGGGCGCCGATTCAACGGCCGCTGAATCGGATCAGGTAACGGGGTGTAGATGGCCTGTCGCCATTCTAGAACAGGTTGCGCACGATGCCCGAATCCCCAAGTTGAACAAGACGCCCCAAACGGGTAGAATGCTCGATGATCGACCCCGTTCCTCCCCCCAACAGCAGGCGCCATGAAGACAGACCCGGAGACGCTACGCCAGGAACAACAAAGCTTGACCAGGCGACTGGACGACCAAAAGCGGTTGTTGGTGCAATACCGCGAGGAGATGGCCCTGGCGGGGCCGGAAGAACGGGCGCGACTGACCGTGCGCTGCGAGAAGATCGAGCGCGAGATCCAGGCGGACGAAGCCAGATTGATCGAGATCGCTGACGAACTGGCAGCGCCCGACCTGAACAACGAGGCCCAAACTTCGTCGCCGGCCACAAGGCCGAGCAACCGCAAGCCATGGGGGCTTGGCGGCACCGTGCTCCTGCTTCTGGCCATCGCCGCGATCGCCGCCTCGCGGCTGATCGACCGCGCAGCCCCCACCCCCACGCCAGCGGCGACCCCCGCGCCGGCCGCCACGCCAACGCCCGCTGACCTGGCCCTGCTGCCAACCTCCACGCCGCTGGTGGGCTTGCCGGTGGCCGTTGGTCTTGAACTCAGCGGCTGCGAAGCCAGCAAGGGGCGATTGCAGGATGAAATCGCAGCCGGCGGCGGCAAGGTGGTCGCCGCCGCTGACGCTGAGATGCAGATCGCAGCCAGTTGCTCCGACGACGCCATCACGCTGGACATCCGCTTCCCGCCGCGGCCGGCCTATCGCATCGAATGGGTGGATGAGCCGCCGTTGCTATCGCTGCAAACCCAGATCGCCTATGGTCGCACCTTCCTGCGCGCGGCAGTGGCCTATGCTGCGGGCAGGTATCGCCAAAGCGGCGAAGCTCTCTCGCCAGTGGCAACGTTGGTCGCCTCGCCCGAAGTCGCCCTCCTTTTGGGCCAGGCCCTGCTGCACGACGAGCAGTGGGACAAGGCTCGCGCCGCCTTTGGCCGGGCGCTGGAGCTAGAACGGGCGGCGGGCGCGAGGGCGGAGCTGATGGCGCCGAGCGAGGCGGGCATCGGCATCGCCCATGCCCTGGAAGCGCAGCTTGTGCGCACAGCGGCCGCACGCCAGGCCTGCCTGGCGCAGGCGGCCGGGCATTTCGACGCCGCCATCGCCCTGCAGCCCGATCGGGCTTTGTGGCGGCTGGGCCGGGCGAGGGCGCTGGAACTGTGCCCCTACACCGATGTCGATGCGGCCCTGCTCCGGCAGGATGTCGAACCCTTCATTGTCGCCGATCAAAGCACGGCCTCGCCGCCAACCGACCAGGCCCTCGCTCTGGCCATGATGGCGCACATCTTGTTCAACTGGGAAGATACGCCGGATGAGTCGCGGGCCAGAGACCTGGCCGAGAGAGCGATCGACCTCGCACCCGAACTCCCCTCGGCTTATAGGGTGCTTCAGCAGATTGCAGATGGGCAGAACGATGTCGAAGAAGCCGAACGCTTGCTGCGCAGCTATCTCGAACGCCTGGCGCTCCCCGGCCAACGTGCGCGCGTTCTGCAAAGGTAGCAAAACCGCCAGAGGTTGGGATCGGGGACTCAGACGTGGTCGGCGTTGGTATGCCGGATACTGTGTGATTCGCCATGCGCCGTCCAGGACAAAGTCACAGGGTGCGAGTCATGTCCCTTCGGCGTGGCGCCATCGTAGGCATGAAACGCCTGGTGGAGCAGTTCTTTCCAAGACGAGCGAGCAACCAGGCTGGCGAAGAAGTCATCGCCAGGGGCGGGCAGGGCGACGTACGGTTCATCGGCAGCCGGCAGTGATTCATAGGCGGCGCGGGCAATGTCCAGACCTTTGGCAGGATCCTGTTCGAATGCCAGACGGGCGGCGGCAAGGATGGCGGTGGTAGGGACGCCGCCGACCGGGCGGCCGTGGAAAAACTCGTCCTGCACGCTTGACTGCGCTTTGGCGTCGAGCCTGGCGCTAAACTCTTTGCCAACATAACCATCCCTCAGCAGGTTGGCCACCGACCGGGCCACATCTTGGAGCGAAGTCGCCGCCGTCGCGTCCTCAGGCGCCAGGGCGTCGCCAAAGCCCATGATCTGCAAGAGAGCCGCCGCCATGTCCAGCCGTAGCTTGACCGGTGGGTGGCGGGTGTCGAACAAGACGGTATCGCCGGGATAGTGACGGGCAAAGACCTGTTTCATGGCCTGGAGCATGGAAGGGCCAAGCGAAAGCACGCCGTAGGCATCCTCGACCAGCTCCTGTATCCAGCCCGAGCGGTCGATGTCGGCGAAAGAAACCGTCATCGGGCCGCCAGCAGAAGGGCGGGAACTGACGGCGGCTTCGATCATGACCCGCCATTCATCCCATTGCCCCAATTCGGTGACGGTTTCAACGATCTTATCGATTTCCTTTCTCTTCACCAGATCGAGCACGATCTGCCCGGCCATTTCGTGCCAGACGACATGCCATTGCCAGGGCGTCTCGAGGTTGTGAAGGGGCACGCCGGTAATGAAGACGTAGGGGGCGTAATCGAAACGCAACAACTCGAAGCGCGTGCCATAGTAGGGAATGGTGATGATCGCATCTTGCCAGCGGCTCTCCCAATCAACTCGCTCGCCCGACTTTCGAAACACCGGCACACGGCTGCGCCAGTCGTCACTCCAATGGTCGATCCAGCGCTTGCCCGGCGCCGCCTCTCGCACCAGACTCCGCAGCTTCACCAGACGTGGATCCTGGATCCCGCTCAGCAAGGGGCTGAGCATGTTCCAATAGTTGACCAGCTTCTCGATCGCCCGCTCGCGCCAGTAGGCGTGTTTCGCTGCCGCTTCGTTGCGATCGGCCACGAGCGAGCGGTCGAAAGCAGCATAGAAGTGGATGGCAAATTGCTGATAACAGCTGAGGAGATACTGAATGCCCTCGTTGGTCTGATTTTGCGCCTGCGATGTGAGGTCGGAGGCGAGTTGATCGACATGCGTAATCAGGCCTTGAAGCTGGCACAAGCTATTGATCGCATCAGGTGAAGCGCCAGCGCTCTGCGCGATGAGGTCCTTTACTTTCATGGTGCAGCGTCTCCTTTTTTGTATGATCAGAAGCTGATCGGGAGATAGTATAGAGGATCGGCGATAGCGTCGCCAAGAGCGTCATTGTGGCGGAATAGTTCATGTCGTTCGTTCGGCGGCGCCGAACACGGCCCAGCGGGGCCTCTGGGCGAACAAAATGGATTGACAATGCTCACCGCCGACGGTTAGAATCGTCTCATCCTTCATCCTTCCGCTCGCTCACGCTTGCGGTTCCGCCTTTTCCACAAGGAGCACTTCATGGCCGCACTCTCCCGCCCGCGCGGGCTTTATTTCGAGGAATTCGAAGCTGGAACCAGCGTCGAAAGCGTTGGCCGCACCATCACCGAAGCCGACATCGTCCAGTTTGCCATGCTTTCGGGCGATTGGAACCAGATCCACACCGACGCCGAATACAGCAAGGAACAGATGATCGGCGAGCGCATCGCCCACGGCCTGCTGGTGCTCTCCATCGCCACCGGCCTGGCCACCCGCCTGGGCTTCATGGAAGATACGGTCATGGCCTTTATGGGGTTGGAGTGGGAGTTCCGGGCGGCGGTCAAGATCGGCGACACCGTGCGCATCCGCGCCGCCGTGGCCGAAAAGCAGGCAATGAAGCGACTGGGCGGCGGCTATGTCACCTTCAAAATCGAAGTCCTCAACCAGGAAAACGCCAAGGTCCAGCGTGGGACATGGAAAGTCCTGGTCAAGAACCTGCCCGAGGCCGTATGAACGCCATCGAACTGCTGCAAGCCCTCATCCGGCTCAACACCACCAACCCGCCCGGCAACGAGCTGCTGGCGGCCGACTATCTTGCCGAGCTGCTGGGCCGGGCCGGCTACGAAACCACGGTGCTCGAATCGGCGCCGGGCCGAGGCAATGTCGTCGCCCGCTACCACGGCGATGGCAGCCGGCGCCCCCTCCTGCTCTACAACCACCTCGATGTCGTCTCGGTGGAGGCCAGCCAGTGGACGCACGACCCCTTCGGCGGCGAGAGCGACGGCGGCTTCATCTGGGGCCGCGGCGCCCTGGACATGAAAAACGTCGTCACCCAACAGACGATGGTCATGCTGCGGCTGGCGGCCGAGCGCCCGCAACTGCGCCGCGATGTCATCTTCGCCGGCTGCGCCGACGAGGAAGTGGGCGGCAAATACGGCCTCAAATGGCTGGTCGAGCAGCACCCTGGCCTGGTAGAGGCCGAAATGGGGCTGAGCGAGTCGGGCGCCCTGCCGATCTACCTGGGCGACCAGACCGTGTACGTCATCCAGGTAGGCGAAAAAGGCAACTGCCGCCTGCAACTCACGGCCACGGCCGCGCCCGGCCACGGCGCTTCGCCCAACTACAACGACTACGCCATCCGCTACCTCAGCCTGGCCCTCGAACGCCTGACCCGGCAGCAGCTGCCCACCCACCTCACCGCCACCCTCGCCAACACCCTGGCCCAGCTGGCGCCCATCCTCGGCGTCTCCCCCGCCAACCTGACCCAGCCGCAGCAACTCGACGCCCTCCTCGAGCAGATGCCGCCTTCCAGCCTGCGGACGATGCTGCGCAGCACTACCCGCAACTCGGCCGCGCCCACCATGCTGTCGGGCGGGACGCAGGTCAACGTCGTCCCCAGCCAGGTCTCGGCCATCCTCGACGGCCGCATCCTGCCCGGCTTCGGCTGCGCCGACCTCATCGCCGAGGTGCGGGCGGCCATCGGCGACGACCTCCCCGTGACCATCACCCACCTGCCCGAACACGACTCCATCCCCCTCGAAGCCCCGTCCTCCGGCCCAATGTGGGAGGCGCTGGTGCGCAACCTGCTGTGCCGCGACCCCGGCGCCATCGTCGTCCCCATCCTCCTGGCCGGCGGCACCGACGCCAAACACCTTGCCCCGCTCGCAGTCCAGACCTATGGCTACAGCCCCATGCACTTCCCGCCCGACTTCGACTGGCGCAACCTCGTCCACGGCCATGACGAACGCATTCCCATCAGCGCCCTGCCATGGGGCATCGATGTGCTTTATGATACGGTGATCGAGTTGTGCAGTTGAATGCAGATGACGTGAGGCACGAGGCAATCTGACAGATTGGATGGCCATCACACAGCCGGCGGCCACCATCGCCGCATCGACACAAACGCGGCATTCGATCACCAATAACCCATACCCCCCATGCCCTACACCAACCACATCTCCGGCCAGATCGAAGGCGTCGTCCTCAAGCAACTCATCACGCACGCCGACCCGCGCGGCTTCTTCCGTGAGGTCATCCGCCTCACCGACGCCTTCTTCAGCGGCGGCGACGCCGCCGCCCAGGGCTTCGGCCAGTGGAGCCATGCCCGCAACTTCCAGGGCGTGATCAAAGCCTGGCACATCCACCAGAAGCAAACCGACTGGTGGTACTGTCCCATCGGCAACCTCAAAGTCGCCCTCTACGACGCCCGCCCCACCAGCCCCAGCCACGGCCAGGTGATGGAACTCTACCTGGGCGACAACTATCCCCCCGCCGTCCTTCGCATCCCGCCCGGTGTGGCCCACGGCTACAAAGTCCTCAGCGCCGAAGCCCACATGCTCTATATCACCAGCCACACCTACGACCCCGCTGACGAAGGCCGCATCCCCCACGACGACCCCGTGATCGGCTACGACTGGTTGGCCGGGCACAAGATCACCTAGGCGCATTGTGCTCCCACCCACCACCCTCGGCCCCTACCGCATCGAACGTGAAATCGGGCGCGGAGGCGCCGCCATCGTCTACCTGGCCCAGCACGAACGCCTGGAGCGTCCGGTCGCGCTCAAAGTCCTGCAGCCGCACCTGCAGAGCGACGCCGGCTTCGTCGAGCGTTTCCTGTTCGAGGCCCGCGCCGCCGCCCGGCTCGATCACCCCAACATCGTCGCCGTCTACGACGCCGGGCAGATCGACGGCGCCGACTATATCGCTATGGCCTACGTCGAGGGCGAATCGCTGGCTGACATCCTCCGTCGCGTCGCCGGCCCGCTCCCGCTCGACTTCACCATCAGCGTCATCAACCAGGTGGCCGCCGCCCTCGACTACGCCCACCAGCGCGGGGTCGTCCACCGCGACGTCAAACCCAGCAACATCCTCGTACGCGACAGCGGGCACGTCCTCCTGACCGATTTCGGCATCGCCCGCGCCGCCAGCCTCAGCGCCTCCACCCAGGCCGGCGTCATCCTGGGCACTCCCGAATACATGGCCCCCGAACAGGCCGAAGGCAGGCCGGTGGATGGCCGCAGCGATGTCTACAGCCTGGCCATCGTCGCCTACCACCTGCTGGTCGGCCAACCGCCCTTTCATGGCCCCACCCCCCAGGCCACCCTCTACGCCCATGTCCACCAGCCCCTGCCCGACCCACGCAGCCGCAACCCCGCCCTGCCGCCTGCCCTCGCCGCTATCCTGAGCACGGCCGCCGCCAAGGCCCCCGAACGCCGCTATCCCACCGCTGGCGCCTTTGCCCAAGCTCTGGCCGTAGCGGCCAGGGCCGCCGTGGCCGGGGCGATCACGGCCGCCCCCCCGCCAACAGCGCCGTCCGTCACGCCGCCCCAACCGCGACGGCCTCGCCGCTCCGGCCTCTGGATCTTCATCCTCATCGGCTTCCTGCTCGGCCTGGCCGCCCTCTCACTGGCCGTTTGGGGCCTGCTCAGCAGCCAGACGCCCGGCGCCCGCCCCCCCCCCCCGCCGCCCCCCCCCCCCGGCGGGGGGGGGGGGGGGGGGGGGGGGGCGGGGGGGGGGGGGGGGGGGGGGGGGGGG
>CAYWPZ010000130.1:0-3195 GCA_964460135.1 uncultured Caldilineales bacterium
CGGGCCAGGCGCACTTTCGCCGACAAGATGGTTGGTTTCTTGCGGGCGTGAGACCATGAGACCTGTCAGGTCAGGCGCGAACCGAAGGCTCGCACAACCTGACAGGTCTTGGAGAGCCAACCATGAGCGAATTCGACCTCAAACAAACCCGCCTCCACGAACTGCTCGACCGCCGCCGGCTGGATGCCATCCTCCTCAGCCGGGTGAGCAACTTTGCCTGGGCCACCTGCGGCGGGGCGTCGTTTGTGAATACCGCCGCCAGCGATGGCATTGCCAGCCTGCTGGTCATGCGCAATGGCCGTTTTCTGATCACGAACACCATCGAGGCCCCCCGCCTGGCGGAAGAAGAACATCTCAAGGCCCAGGGCTGGGAGTTCGCGGTGGAGCCGTGGTGGCAGGCGGGGGATCCGGTTTCTCGGCTGGCCGCCGGCGCCCGGCTGGGCAGCGATTGGCCCTACCCCGGCGCCGTCGATCTCAACGCCGACCTGGCCCGCTTGCGCGCCCTGCTGACGCCTGAAGAAGGCGAGCGCTTCCGCGCGACCGGCGCCCTCTGCGCGCAGGCGATGGCTGCGGCTATCGGCCAGGTGCGCCCCGGCCAGTCGGAATACGAGATCAGCGCCCTGCTGCAGGCCGAAAGCGAGCGGCGGGGCGTCCAGCCCATTGTCAGCCTCATCGCCGCCGACGAGCGCATCTTCAACTTCCGCCATCCCATCCCCACCGCCAGCAAGCTGGCCCGCTACGCCATGCTGGTTGTTTGCGGGCGACGGCAGGGCTTGGTATGCTCGCTCACCCGTCTGGTCTATTTCGGGCGGTTGCCCGATGAACTGCGGCGCAAGTCCGAGGCGACGGCGACGGTGGATGCGACCTTGATTGCCGCCACACGGCCGGGCGCCAGCCTGGGCGAGGTTTTTGCCCGCGGCCAGGCAGCCTACGCCGCCGCCGGCTTTGCCGACGAATGGCAACTGCACCATCAGGGCGGCCCCGCCAGCTACGAGCCGCGCGACTGGGTGGCCACGCCTGCCTCGACCGATGTCGTCGTCGCCGGCCAGGCCTACGCCTGGAACCCGTCCATCACCGGAACCAAGTCGGAAGACACCATCCTGGTGGGCGAAGACGGCAACGACGTGATCACCGACATCCCCGGCTGGCCCATGCTGACCGTCTCTGTGGACGGCCAATCCTGGCAGCGCCCGGCCGTGTTGGAGATTAGAGATTAGAGATTAAACCCAAGTCACTGTGAAAACATGAGTTTCGTTTCTGGTGTGACGATGGACGGTGGACGATAGAGAATTCCCCCCATTCAGGCGGGCTGCTCGTCCATCGTCTATGGTCTATCGTCATTGCCAAAACTCCTGATCCCGAAGTGACTTCAGTTTAGAGATTAGCATTTCCCATCGCAATCTCCAATCTCCAATAACCAATCTCCCCCCCCTTCCACCCAGGAGGCTCCCATGAGCAAACCCAAATACGCCATTGGCGTCGATTTTGGCACCGAGTCCGGGCGAGCGGCGCTGGTGGATGTCGCCGACGGCTGGGTGCTGGCCAGCGCCGTCCATCCCTATGCCAACGGCGTCATCGATGAGAGACTGCCCGGCTCGGACATCCGCCTGGAACCCGACTGGGCCTTGCAAGACCCCAACGACTATCTCGAAGTGTTCAAGCGCGCCATCCCGGCCGTGCTGAAAGAGAGCGGCGTCGATCCGAAGGATGTGATCGGCGTCGGCGTCGACTTCACCGCCTGCACGATGCTGCCCACCAAGGCCGATGGCACGCCCCTCTGCTTCTTGCCCGAATTCCGCGCCAATCCCAACGCCTGGGTCAAGCTCTGGAAGCATCACGCCGCCCAGCCCGAAGCGAACAAGCTGAACGAGCGGGCGCGAGCCTCTGGCTTCGGCGACATCCTCGACCGCTACGGCGGCAAGATCAGCTCGGAATGGTTCTTCCCCAAAGCCTGGCAGATTCTGGACGAGGCCCCGGAGGTCTATGCTGCGGCCGACCGGCTGATCGAGGGCGCCGATTGGGTGGTGTGGCGACTGACAGGCGTGGAGACGCGCAACTCCTGCACCGCCGGCTACAAGGCCATGTGGTCGAAGCGCGATGGTTTCCCGCCTAATGCCTTCTTCCGGGCGCTCGACCCGGGGCTGGAGCACATCGTCGATGAGAAGATGTCGCGAGACATCTCGCCGCTGGGGGCCAGGGCGGGCGGGTTGACCGAGGAGGCGGCCGGGTGGACGGGTCTGCTGCCGGGCACGGCTGTGGCCGTGGCCAACGTGGATGCGCATGTGGCCGTGCCCGCCGCCACCGTCACCGAGCCGGGTCGCATGGTCATCATCATGGGCACCTCGAACTGCCACATGGTCTTGGGCGAGGATGAAGTGACCGTGCCGGGGATGTGCGGCGTGGTGCAGGATGGCATCATCGCCGGGCTGCCGGGCTTCGAGGCCGGGCAATCGTGCGTGGGCGACCATTTCGCCTGGTTCGTGGAGAACTGCGTGCCGGCTGCGTACGAGCGCGAGGCCGAGGGCCGCAAACTCAACCTCCACGAATTGCTGGAGGAGAAGGCCGCCCAACTGAAGCCGGGCGAGAGCGGCTTGCTGGCGCTGGATTGGTGGAACGGCAATCGCAGCGTGCTGGTCGATGTCGATCTCACCGGCCTGCTCTTGGGCGCCACCCTCTCGACCAGGCCCGAAGAAATCTACCGAGCCTTGATCGAGGCCACCGCCTACGGCACCCGTATGATCATCGAGACCTTCAAGACCAACGGCGTGCCCGTGCACGAGATCATCGCCACCGGCGGCCTGCCCAACCGCAACCGCCTGCTGATGCAAATCTACGCCGATGTCTGCGGCATTCCCATCTATGTGGCCGAGGCCGAGCAGATCGGCGCCCTCGGCTCGGCGATGCACGGAGCCGTGGCCGCCGGCCGGGCCGCGGGCGGCTACGACGACATCACCGCCGCCACCAACAAGATGGCCCGGCTGCGCAAAGAGCACTACGAGCCGAACCCCGCCAACCATGCCATCTACGACCGTCTCTATGCCGAATATGCCGCCTTGCACGATTACTTTGGCCGCGGCGCCAACGACGTGATGAAGCGGTTGAAGGCGTTGAAGGCGGAGATGAGGAAGTAAGGTGGTATGTGGTTATGTGTCAAGTGTCAAGTGGCATGTGAGTATGTGTCAAGTGTCAAGTAAC
>CAYWPZ010000130.1:3295-8774 GCA_964460135.1 uncultured Caldilineales bacterium
ACCTGACACCTTGACACCTGACACCTTGACACCTGACACCTTGACACCTGACACCTTGACACCTGACACCCCCCAAGGAGCCATCCCCTTTGTTAGAAACCCTGCGTGACGAACTTTGGCGGTTGCACCTGGAACTGCCCAAGAACAACCTGGTGGCGTGGACAAGCGGCAATGTCAGCGCCCGCGAGGGCGATCTGGTCGTGATCAAGCCGTCGGGCGTCAGGTACGAAGACCTGCGGCCGGAACACATGGTCGTCCTCGACCTCGATGGCCGCTGCGTCGAAGGCAGCCTCAAGCCCTCGTCCGACACCGCCAGCCATCTCTACATCTACCGCCAGCGCCCGGACGTGTTCGGCGTCGTCCACACCCATTCCAGCTATGCCACCGCCTTTGCCGCCCTGGGCCGGCCCATCCCCTGCGTTCTCACGGCCATGGCCGATGAGTTTGGCGGACCGATCCCGTGCGGCGGCTTCGCCCTCATCGGCGGCGAGGAGATCGGGCGGGTGGTGGTCGAGGCCATCGGCCGTTCTCCGGCCGTCCTGCTCCAGAACCACGGCGTTTTCACCATCGGCCCCAGCGCCAAAGCGGCGCTCAAGGCGGCGGTCATGGTCGAGGATGTGGCCCGCACCACCTGGCTGGCGCTCCAGCTCGGCCAGCCGCACGAAATCCCCGCCGAGGATGTGGCCAAATTGCACGACCGCTACACGCACGTCTATGGCCAGTGATCGGCGTTTCGGCGTCCTCTGGGACATGGACGGCGTGCTCGTCGATACCGGGCCGACCCACTACCGCTCGTGGGTGCAGGCGCTGGCCGAGCATGGCCTGAGCATGGACGAGGATTTCTTTCGCGCCACCTTTGGCATGACCAACGCCACCCTGCTGCCCTTGCTGCTGGGCGAGCGCAGCATACCAGAGCTGGTGCAACGCATCGGCGACCGCAAAGAGGCGCTGTTCCGTGCGATGATGGCCGGACAAGCAAAGCCGCTGCCGGGCGTCGAGCACTGGCTAAGGAGCCAGCGGGCGGCGGGGGGGCGGCAGGCGGTCGCCTCCTCCGCCCCGCCTGAGAACATCGACATCCTGCTCGGCGGCCTCGGCCTCCGGCCCTGGTTCGACGCCGTCGTCTCGGGCGACGGGCTGCCCGGCAAGCCCGCCCCCGATGTCTTTCTGAAGGCAGCGCGGGCGATTGACACACCGCCCGAACGCTGTCTTGTCATCGAGGACGCCATCAACGGTGTGGCCGGGGCCAAGAACGCCGGCATGAAGTGTATCGCCGTCACCACCACCAACCCCGCCCCGGCTCTGGCCCTGGCCGATATCGTGGTCGAGAGCCTGGCAGAGCTATCGCCCTCAATCGTCAATCGTCTGCTTGGCGTGTAGGGTGTTCCGTGTTCCGTGTTCCGTAGGCCTCACCCATGATCAAGCCCCGCGACCGAATCGCCATGGCGCTCAATCACGAGACGCCCGACCGCTGCCCGATGCAGGTCAGCTTCACGCCGGAATTTGCCGATCGACTGCGGCAGAGCATGGACCTGAGCGGGCACAAAGTACACAACCCGCACGGCGGCGGCAACACCTATGAGTTGGAACGCGCCCTGGGCGAGGACATGCTCCTGACCTCGGTGGGCTGGGCCAATTCCTACTACGCCGACGACAAGCCCTATGTGGACGAATGGGGCATCGGCTGGCGCCCGCATCCCTACGAGACTGTCTTTGGCATCGGCCATTACACCGAGATCTGCCATCACCCTCTGGCCGATGATGACGCCATTGCCTCCTACCGCCCGCCTGATCCCACCCGTCCCGCACTCTACACCGATGCCGCCTGGATGATCGATGCCTTCAAGGACGAGTACTGGATTGTCGGCGCCACCGTCACCACCATCTTCGAGGCCGCCTGGGCCCTGCGCGGACTGGCGCAAATGATGGTGGATATGCTGGTCGATCCCGATCTGGCCGACGCCATCCTCGAGTTCCCCTTCCGTTATCATCTGGCCGCGGCCAAGAAACTGGTGGCGATGGGCGTGGACATGGTGTGGACGGGCGACGATGTGGGGTCGCAGCGAGGGATGCTGATCTCGCCGGAGCTTTGGAGGCGCTTTCTCAAGCCGCGCATGGCCGAGTTCATCGCCGAGGTGAAGGCGATCAACCCGGCTGTCAAGGTGGCCTACCACTCCGACGGCGACATCTTCCCCATCGTCCCCGAACTGATCGAGATCGGATTGGATGTGCTCAACCCCATCCAGCCGGCCTGCATGGACCCGGCCCGGGTGAAGCGGGAATTCGGCCGCCGCTTATGCTTTTGGGGGTCGATTGACGAACAACACACCCTGCCCTTCGGTTCGCCGGCTGACGTGCGCTCCGAGGTGTTGGAACGGCTGCGCACCCTGGGCCAGGGCGGCGGCCTCATCCTGGCGCCCAGCCACCACGTCCAACTCGACACCCCGCTCGAGAACTTCTGGGCGATGATCGATACAATCGTCAACACGCCTTATCCACGGCTTTGACACAAAGGACACGAAGACAACACACAGGTCTTGCTGATAACTCCTTGTCTACTTATTTCCCAATCTACTTGCCTACTTATGCATCTCGACACCCTACCCCATTTCGACCAGGCCATGCAGCGCATCGAGGCATGGTTCGAGAACGAGATCATCGACCGCCCCCCGGTTCGCTTTATGGGCCACAACGCCTTTGCCAACCAGGAAGTCGATTTTTCGGGGCTAACGGCCGCTGAACGCAAGGCCAGATGGTACGACCCCGAATATCAGATCGATCGCTTTGTGCAAGCGCTCGAGGGCCGGGTGTTTCAGGCTGAGACCTTTCCGGTCTACTGGCCCAACCTGGGGCCGGATGTGTACGCCGCCTTCTACGGCGCCCGCCTCCATTTCGGCGAAGTGACCTCGTGGTCCGAGCCGCTGGTGCGGGAGTGGCATGAGATCGACTGCCTTCAACTCGACCTGGACAACGAATATCTCCGCAAGCTAGACGAACTGACGGCCTACGCCCTCGATCGTTGCGCTGGCAAAGCTCTGGTTGGCTACACCGACCTCCATCCCGGCCTGGACTGCGCCGCCGCCTGGCGCGACCCCCAGCAACTCTGCCTCGATCTGCTCGACAGCCCGGACGAAGTTCACCGCCTGGCCGAGTTGGCCATCGCCGACTTCGAGACCATCTACAACCATTTCGACGACATCCTCAAGGCCCACGGCCAACTCTCTGTCAGCTGGATGGGCATCCCCTCATACGGCCGCATGCACATTCCCAGCTGCGATTTCTCCAACCTGATCTCGCCGGCGCTGTTCAACGAGTTTGCCCTGCCGATCTTGCAGCGCGAAGTCAGGACCATGACCCACAACATCTTTCATATCGACGGCAAGCGCGTGGCCCGGCATCTCGACGCCATCCTCAGCGTGCCCGAGGTGCATGCCCTGCAGTGGGTGCAGGGTGTGGGCGACGACCAGCCGATCATGCAGTGGGTTCCTTTCATACGCGCACTCCAGGCCAGCAAGAAACCGCTGATCATCGACCTGCAAAAGTACGAACTCGACGATTTCATGGCCTCCGTCCACCCCAAGGGCCTGTTCTTGTGGATCGCAACCGCGAATGCAGAGGAAGAAAAGCATCTGCTGAAGAAAATCGGCCGCTGGCATTGAGGCGGCAGACAGCCTTCGGCGCCTGCCAGACAGAACGTGAACAGATGCGCAACAGAGAAATGCTAAGGAGGTTACACGCCAACAACCAACATCATCATGTCACCCATCGCTTCGCCTCATCTCACCATCACCCTACCTTCTGGAGGAAAACATGAAGAAAAACACTTTGATCCGCGTTGTGATTGCCATCTTGGTCGTGGGATTGCTTGCCTCCTGCGCGGCCACCCCCACCCAGGCGCCGGCTGCCACCCAAGCGCCCGCCGCCACCGAAGCCGTGGTCGAAGCCACCGAAGCTCCGGCTGAAACCAGCGGCCCTGCCCCCGCCGCCGAAGGCAAATGGTGCAGCGGCGTCAAGATCGTCTTCTTCCCCGGCGGCACGCCCGGCGGCCCCTTCGAGACCGTGGTCTACAACGGCGCCGTCGCCGCCGCCGCCGACCTCGGCCCGGATGTGGAATATGTCTGGTCCGACTGGGACCCGGCCAAGATGGTCACGCAATTGGGCGAAGCCATCGCCACCAAGCCGGACGGCATCGGCATCATGGGGCATCCTGGCGATGACGCCTACGCGCCCCTGGTCGAGGAGGCCGAAGCGGCTGGCATCATCGTCACCAGCTCGAACACCACCCTGCCCAAACTCGAAGCTGCCTACAAGAGCAACGGCTTTGGCTACGTGGGCGCCGAACTGTACAGCGCCGGCCATGCTCTGGGCATGGAGGCCGTGGCGCGCGGCGGCCTGAAAGCGGGCGATCGCGCCCTGGTCTGGGGGCTGCTGTCGCAGCCGGGCCGCGGCGAGCGCACCAGAGGCGTGAAAGAGGCCCTGGAAGAAGCCGGCCTGACCGTCGACTATCTGGAAATCGATGACGCCACCAACGCCGATCCGGCCGCGGGCCTGGCCACCTTCGCCGGCTACGTCTCCTCCAGTCCCGATGTCAAGCTGGTCATCACCGATCACGGCAACCTCACCGCCTCGCAGCAGGCCCTGCTCGAAGCCGCCTCCCTCGACCCGGCCACTGTCTACACCGCCGGTTTCGACCTCTCTGCCGCCACGGTCGAGGCGATCAAGGCCGGATACACCGACCTGGTGATCGACCAGCAGCAGTGGCTTCAGGGCTATCTGTCGATCGTGCAGCTGTGTCTGACCGAGAAGTTCCTCTTCACCGGTCTGCATATCGACACCGGCGCCGGCTTCGCCCATAAGGACAACGTCGAGCTGTTGGCCGACCTCGTGGGTCAGCAGATTCGCTAGCCGCCCCCTCTCGCGGCGAGGGCTGTACGCCCATCCCGGCTGCATGGCCGTCCCCCGGCGCACAGCCCTCGCCCCAGCCAGGGTCGAAAGCACCACCCAACCCATCCCCACCCGGAGAGTGAACGCATGACTGATGACTACCGCCTGGAACTCCGCCGTGTCTCGAAATCCTTTGGTGAGGTGCACTCGCTGCGGGATATCAACTTCCGTTTGGGACGCAACGAGGTGGTGGGGCTGGTGGGCGACAACGGCGCCGGCAAATCGACGCTGATCAAGATCATCACCGGCTACCACCAGCCGGATGAAGGCGAGCTCTATTTCAGCGGGCAGAGGATCGACCACCTCACCGTGCCCAGGGCGCGGGAATTAGGGGTCGAGACCGTGTATCAGGAGCGCGCCCTGGCCGAGTTGCAGACGCTGTGGCGGAATATCTTCTTGGGACGCGAGTTGAAGAATCGCTATGGCCTGCTCGATGTAGCCAAGATGAGACAAGAGACCTACCGGCTGATGACCGAATCGATGGGCTTCACTTCCTCTGCCATCACGCCCGACTCGCCCATCCGCCGCTTTTCGGGCG
>CAYWPZ010000130.1:8784-13339 GCA_964460135.1 uncultured Caldilineales bacterium
GATGGGTTTCACCTCTTCAGCGGTTGACCCCGATTCAAGGGTCGGCACCTTTTCTGGCGGCGAGCGACAAGGCGTGGCCATCGTGCGGGCGCTGTATTTCAACGCCGACATCATCATCCTGGACGAACCGACCATGGGCCTTTCGTTGCACGAGACCCGCAAGCTGCTCGATTTCGTGCGTGGGATCAAACGGGCGGGCAAGTCGGCGATTTTCATCGATCACAACATTTTGCACGTTTATGCGGTCGTCGATCGGGTGGTCGTGCTGGATCGCGGCCACATCGCCGGCGAGTTCTACACGGGCGACATCAGCCTGGATGACCTGATGGAAAAGATGTATCGTGTTGCCGAGACCGGCAGCCTGGAGTAAGGAGAAACCATGTCAACAGGAGCAGACTCAAGCACCCGCCCCACACCGCAATACAAACCCCAATTCACCCTCCGCTCCTTCCTGGGCCGCAACGGCACCCAGGTGGGGATTCTGGCTGTCTTTCTGGCTTTGTGGCTCGTCTTCATCCTCGGCGCGCCCGAAACCTTCCTCTCGTCGCGCATCTATCAGGCCTTCATGACGACGGTGCCGTTTTTCGGCGTCATTGCCCTGCCCCTGACGATGCTGGTGATCGCCGGCGAGATGGATCTGTCGTTCCCGTCGATCATGGCCGTCAGCTTCGTGGGCTTTTTGTTCGTCTGGAACGCCACGCACATCGCCATGCTGGCCTTCGCTGCCGCCATCGCCGTCGGCATCGTGGTCGGCGCCCTCAACGGCGCCATCGTCGTGCGGCTGGGCATCCCTTCGTTGGTGGCCACCATCGGCACGCAGTTCTTCTGGCGAGGGGCCAGCATCGTGCTGCGCGATGGCAAGGGTCAGCCGTTGCTCGACCTGCGCGACACCCTCCTGTACCAGCTGCTGGTGGGCAAGACGCTGTTCGGCATCCCCAACCAGTTTTTCTGGATGCTGCTGGTGGGCGTGGCCTGCTGGATTGTGCTCAACCGCACCCGCCTGGGCGCCCATATCTATCTGATTGGCGACAACGAGGACAGCGCCAAGCTGATGGGGGTGAATGCCAGCCGGACGAGGATGCTGACCTTCATCATCGTTGGCGCGGCGGCGGCGTTTGCCGGCGTGCTGGCCAGTTTTCAGGTCGCCAACTTCTTCCCCTCGCTGGGCGAGGGCTATCTGCTGCAAACCCTGGCTTCGGTGTTCCTGGGCGGCACCTCGGTTTTTGGCGGCGTCGGCACCATCTTTGGCAGCTTCCTCGGCAGCTACATCATCGGCGCCATCCAGGCCGCCATCGTCGCCATGGGCCTGACCGGGTTCTGGACCGAACTGATTTACGGTCTCATCATCATCCTGTCGGTGTCGATGCACGCCATCCTGCGCCGACGAGCAGGGTGAATTGGGCTCAATCGCCCACCGGCTTGATCTCCCAACCAAAATCCTCGATGCGGATGTCCGCACTTTTGCCCGGCCAGTAGAGATGGGTGAAGTAGCTGGCCCCGCGCAGGGTGGAGGGGTTGCGGCCGCGCGTGATCAGAATATGGTCGGGTGGGAGGTGGGCGAAGTAGGCGGCGCGGGCCAGCGAGGAGCGACCGAGGGTGGGGTCGATGGGCGTCCAACCGGAGCCAGGCAGGAAAACTTCGACCCAGGCGTGCTCGGTGCGAGCGTCGCTGAGTAGGGCGCCGGCGCTGGCATCGTCGGCAAAGTAGGCCAGGCCCTCGACATAGCGGGCGGGGATGCCGGCCGCCCGGCTGAGGGCGATGAGCAGGTCCGAGTATTCGGTGCAATCGGCCCCCATCTCGCCCAGCGCGGCCTGCGCCCCCCAGTTACGACCGTTGAAGCTGTAGACCAGGTGGTTGCCGATGTAGTCGTAGAAGGCGCGGGCTTTGTCGCAGGCCGTGGCCTTGCCCTGGGCCAATTCCCTGGCCAGGGCGACGATCTGCGGGTTGTCGGATTCGATGTGCAGCTCGGGCTGGGTGAATTCGGTGGGTAGAGGGCCGCGGCACGAGCCTGGATCGGCGCTTGCCTCGCTCACCACCACCCGGTAGACGATGCTGATCGGGATCGTTTGGCCGGGCGGCTGGCCAGAGAGATCGAATTCGGCGTAGTGGTTGCCGTATTCGTCGCTTACGAGGGTGTAAGCGGGGGGCGCAATGGTCATCGATTCGAGGCGCTGGTTGGGTTCGGCGTCGCCAATCAGAGCGACCCACAGATTTTGCTTGTCCGGCGCGCCCGGCCCGTGGTTCGCCACCCGCAGCGTCTCGGTGATGGCATAGGTGATGCTGGCGTCCGGCGCCAACGACGGCATGACTGGCTGCCCCCCGGCCTCGTCCGGCCCGCAAACCTGGGCGCCAGGACGGGCGGTCGCATCGGCGCAGGGTGTGGAGGTGGGGATGGCGGCGGGGCGACTACAGGCAGTCGCCATCAGCGCCGCTGTCAGGCCCAGCAGAACCACCGCCATCCGAACTTCACGCCTCACGTTTCACGCCTCACGCCCACAGCCAGCGCCGCGCCCACTATCCGTCTGATCTCCTCCTGCACGACCTCCACCGGCCGGTCGGCATCGATCACCCGCCAGCGTTCCGGCTCGGCCGCAGCCAGCGCCAGATAGCCCGCTCGCACCCGGCGATGGAAAGCCAGCGGTTGCGCCTCAAGGCGGTTCCATTCCTCCGGCGTTTGCGCCTTGCGCCGCAGCCCGGCCTCTACCTCCAGGTCGAGATAGAGCGTGAGGTCAGGGGTCAGGCCGCCGGTGGCGAAAGCGGTGATGTGGCGCAGGTCGGGCAAAGAGAGGCCCCGGCCATAGCCTTGATAGGCCAGCGTGCTATCGTAGAAGCGGTCGCAGACCACGATCCCGCCTTTTTCCAGGTGCGGGCGAATGACCTGGCGGACGATTTGGGCGCGGGCGGCGGAATAGAGGAGGATTTCGGCTTCGGCTGCCATCTCAGCGTGGATAGGATCGAGCAGGATGGCGCGGATGCGGTTGCCGATGGCGGTGCCGCCCGGCTCGCGCGTGTGCAACACCCGCTCCCAGTGGGCGTGCAGCCAGGCGAGGGCAAGATTGACCTGCGTCGTCTTGCCGCTGCCCTCGATGCCTTCGAAGGTGATGAATGTCATGGCCTCGCCCCTACTCCCGATACACGCGCACGCGGCGGTTCGGCTCGCGGCCGTAGGAGTGCGAGATCAGGTTGGACTCGCGGGCCAGGAGGTGCTGCTGGCGGCGGACATCGGGCGGTTGCGGCGAAAGCTCGACCACCGGCGCCCCGGCCAGCACCTTCTCCACCGCCAGTCGCGTTTCTTCGATGGCCGCGCCGGCCGGTTCTTCGGCGGCCAGCTTGAGGGCGAAGAGGTCGGCCAGCAGGATTTCCATCTGGCGGACGGTATTGGAGCGGATGACATAGACCGGGATGCCCCGCGCCTCGGCCTCGCTCACGGGCTGCGGCTGTTTGCGGAAGTAGGTCTTGAGGGTGATGACCACATCGGCCCGGTGCAGGTCGTTGGTGATCTCGACGTTCACGCCCAGGCTTTGGGCGGCGGCGCGCAGGCGGTTCTGGCCCACACCGTAGCAGTAGACATGAAGGGTGCGGGCTGAACTTGGGGCCACGGGCTGGCGCTGGATCTCGCGCGTGAAGCCGCTGCGTTCGTATCGCTCGCCGCGGGCGCCGTTGCGAGCGCCCGGCAGCGGCGCCGCCTCTGGCTCTTCGGCTTTCCAGGCGTCGCTGCGCTCGATGACGATGCTGCCCTGTTCGTCGCGGTAGCGGGTTTCGGCCTTCAGCGCCCGCTCGCGCAGGAGGGCGTCGACGGCGCGGGCGACATCATGGTGGACGATGAGGTGCTGGCGGTCGACGAGTTCGATCAAGACATCGAAGGTCGGCGGGGCGCGACGTTCGAGCACGGCCTTTTGCGTGCCGCGCCGCCGGGCCTCTTCATCCGAGAGGGTGACGGATTCGACGCCGCCCACCAGGTCGGAGAGGGTGGGGTTGAGCAGTAGGTTGCCCAGGGTGCGGCCGTGAGCCGTGCCGATGAGCTGCACCCCGCGTTCGGCGATGGTGCGGGCGGCTTCGGCCTCGAGGGCGCGGCCGATCTCGTCGATGATGATGACTTCGGGCATGTGGTTTTCCACCGCCTCGATCATCACTTCGTGCTGGAGCGAAGGCATGGGCACCTGCATCCGCCGGGCGCGGCCGATGGCGGGGTGGGGGATGTCGCCGTCGCCGCCGATCTCGTTGGAGGTGTCGACGATGATCACCCGTTTCTTCTGGTCGGCAAGGACGCGCGCGGCCTCGCGCAGGAGGGTGGTTTTGCCCACGCCCGGCCGGCCCAAGAGGAGGATGCTCTGGCCGCCGGTGACGATGTCTTGGATGATGTCGATGGTGCCGTACACCGCCCGGCCAACGCGGCAGGTGAGGCCAACAATGTCGCCTTTGCGGTTGCGCATGGCCGAGATGCGATGGAGCGTGCGGGCGATGCCGGCGCGGTTGTCTTCGGTGAAGTCGCCGATGCGCTCGACGATATAGGCGATGTCTTCCGGCGCCGTCTCGCGCTCGAGCAGCACGTCAT
>CAYWPZ010000131.1:0-13332 GCA_964460135.1 uncultured Caldilineales bacterium
CTTCGCCGGCGACTTCACCCAGGAGTGGTTTGGAACCCCGCGCCGCGATACCCCGTTCCGCAGATCTGGGCCGGGCCGGGTCACGGTTGGACCTGCCCAGATCGATGGCATCGGCGTCAGCGTCGAAGTATTCGTGCAGGCGCACGGCGCTCGTTCGCTGCGGGTGCGTTACACGTTGCCGCATCATGAGAAGGCGCTGCACATCGACATGGTGATCGACAAGGAACACGTCACCGACCCGGAGTCGATCTACATCATGTTCCCCACGGCCCTGCAGCATCCCGCCTTCCATCTCGACTTGAACGGCGTGCCGCTGACGCCAGAGACCGAACAACTGCCAGGCAGCTGCCGCGATTGGTACGGCATCCAGCGTTGGGCCGAAGTATCAGATGCGCAGGCATCGATTGTGCTTGCGCCTATCGACGCGCCGCTGGTGCAGGTCGGCGGCATCCAGACTGGCCGCTGGCTCGACTATCTGGATGCCCAGGAAGCGACACTCGTCTCCTGGCCGGTCAACAACTATTGGACGACCAACTTCCAGGCCAGTCAGGGCGGGCAACTGCTCTTCCGCTACCGGCTGACTTCGATGCCAGCCTATGACCCGGCCGCGGCGAGCCGTTTTGCCGCCGAACAACTCGTCCCCCCCATCATCATCCGTGTTCCCGGCGCCGAAGCTGGCAAGACGGGCCAATTCCTGCGGGTCGAGCCAGAAGGGGCGGCGGATGTGCAGATCAAACCCGCCGCTGACGGGCGGGGGCTGATCCTACATCTGTTCAACCTGACTTACGAGGCCCAACCTCTGCGCCTGGCGTTTGCAGCCGGCCAGCCGGTTGGCGCCTGGGCCTGTTCGCCGATCGAAGAAGACGGCGAAGCTCTGTCGACTACCGCCGATGGCGTTCTGGTACAGGCGCCCCCGCGTTCCCATGCCTGCGCCAGAATCGTCTTCGCTCCCTGAGTTCAGTCGATAATTGTCCTAGCAACCAAATCACAAGGAGGCCGCTATCGCTCACACCCTAACACGATTACCAAACCGCAACCACCTTCAACGTTTCACGCTCACTCTCCAATGAAGGAGGAGACTCATGCAACACAATCGCCGTTTCTACCTGATCATCGCCGTGCTGGCCGTCCTGAGCATGCTGCTGTCGGCCTGCGCCACTGCCCCTGTGGCAGCGCCGACCGCAGTGCCTGCCGCGACCGAAGCCCCTGCGGCTACGGAAGCGCCCGCCGAGCCTGAGGCGACTGCCGCGCCAGAGGCCCACATGATCGAGATGTACCACGACAAGGCAAGCTGGGAAGCCAACACCAATACCATGGGCGAGATGGCAGCCCACGACATCGGCGTGGGCTGGACGACCATCCCCTCGGCTGACACCACGAACTATCAGGCCACCGTGCGCGCCGCTCTCGGTACTGATGCTGCGCCTGATCTTTACACCTGGTGGTCAGGTTATCGCATGGAGGATATCGTCAAGGCCGGCGGCGCCGCCGATCTGACCGAAGTCTGGAAGAAGTATATCGATTCTGGGGAGTACAGCCAGGACGTCGCCAATGCCTTTGCCTTCGACGGCAAGATCTACGCCGTGCCCCTGCTGACTGCCAACTGGGTCGTCTACTACAACAAGAAGTTCTTCGAAGAAAATGGCTGGAAAGCGCCGACAACTTGGGATGAGTTCATGACTCTCAACGATGAGTTGGTTGCCAAGGGAGTTACTCCTTTGGCGGTGACCATCGACGGACGTTGGCCCGCCTTCATCATGTTCGAGGAGATGATCTTGCGCACGGCTGGACCTGATTTCTACAACAAGCTAGTATCGGGCCAAGCCAAATACACCGATCCTGAAGTTGTGAATGCCATGACCGTCTGGAAAGACATGATCGAGAAGGGTTACTTCACTGATCCGGGCATCCCCTTCGGCACAGGTGAGAATGCCATCCTGCCGTTGTTCCAGCAGGGCAAAGTGGCCATGATCCCCATCGGCGACTGGTATTCTGCCACCCTGGTCGGCGGCGGCCTGGTGCCAGGTGAAGACTACGACGCCTTCATCATGCCCAACCAGAACGCCGACCTCCCGCCCGCCCTCTTCTTCGAGGCCGGCCCCTTGCTGGTGGGCGAGAACAGCCCCAACAAGGCAGATGGTATCAAGGCCGTGGAGTGGTGGATGTCGGTTCCGGCGCAGGACAAGTGGAGCGAGCTGGCAGGCTTCACCTCCGCCAACGCCAATGCTGCTCCGGGCAACGTGGTGGGCGCTGGCACCCAGAAATGGATCGCCGACAACAAGGCCACTTTGGTGCAGCGATACTGGGAAGCCACCCCGCCCGACATCGTCGAGTTGGCAGTGGACGAACTGGGCCGCTTCATGACCGACCCCAGCACCATGGACGAGGTCTTGAACAACATCCAGGCCAAGGCCGATGAGGTCTGGGCCTCGCGCCAGTAACACAACCAACCGGGTGCGGCGCACAGCAGTTGTGCGCCGCACCTCCTCTCAAGCAGGAGGGAACCGACCTTGGCCGTAGAAACAACTCTGACCCGCCATCCCGCCTCGCGCAGCGCGGGACAAAAAGCCTGGGACCACATCGAGCCGTATCTCTATCTCAGCCCGGCGCTGATTGTGGTTGGCGTATTTCTTCTCTACCCGGTCGTCTACACCCTCTATATCAGCTTGACCAAATGGGACGGCCTGACACCGCCGGTATTCATTGGCCTCCAAAACTACATCCAGGTCTTTCGTGCGTCGATTTTTCGTACTTCTTTTCTCAATTCGGTGCTTTGGGTGGTGGCAACCCTGGCACTGCCGGTCGCTCTGGGTCTGCTGCTGGCCCTGCTGATCAACCGCATACCCTTTCAGGGCTTTTTCAAAGCCATTTTCTATTTGCCCTATGCCATCTCGGCGACCAGTGTGGCGGTGCTGTGGAGCTTCTTGCTCTCGCCCGTGGGCATCATCAACGAGGGCTTGCGCACCATAGGCTTGGAAGCGCTGGCCAAGTCCTGGCTGATCACGCCGCCCTGGCACAACATCGCCATGATCATTGCCTACACCTGGCTTTCGACCGGCACCAACATGATCCTATTCCTGGTGGGCCTGCAAAGTATCCCCACCGAGCCGGTCGAAGCAGCCAAGATTGACGGCGCCAACGGCTGGCAGGCCTTTTGGAAGGTTATCTTCCCCTTGCTCCGGCCCATCACGACCGTCGTCGTCACCATTGCCGTCGTCAACGGCTTCAAGGTTTTCGACTTGATCTGGGTGATGACCCAGGGCGGCCCCTACCGCTCATCCGAGACATTGGCGCTTACCATGTACCGGGAGGCTTTTGTCTCCTTCCGACTTGGCTATGGCGCCGCCATCGCCGTTATCCTGTCGCTCATCGTCGTCTTCTTCTCGATTTTCTATCTGCGTTCCATCTTCCGCCGGGAGGACTGAGCCATGCCCTCGCGTAGAACTCTCACCCGCACGATCCTCCTGATCAGCCTGTCGATCCTGGTGGTTGTCTGGCTCACCCCCCTGGGTATCTCGTTCATGACCTCGCTCAAGAGCACCCAGGAATATGCTCAGACAGCCCGCTGGGAGTTGCCCAAACAAGTCGCGCTGAAGGATAACGTTCTGTTTGCCTGGAAGACCGGCCGCCTGGGCAGCGGCTTTTCGCGGAGCCTCCTTTATGCCAGCGTGGGGGCGGCCCTTGCCATCGTGTTGGCATCGCTGGCAAGCTTTGCCCTTGTGCAACTCAGGATTTGGAACGGCTTCTTTTGGTTTCTGCTAATTTATAGTGGCACGATCTTTCCGTTTCAAATGTATCTCTTACCTCTATTCTATTTTTACCAGAAAACCAATCTTTATGACACGCAGACAGGAATGTTGTTATTCTACACGGCTATTGCCATTCCTTTCTGCCTCTTTGTCCTCAGAAATCAATTTACAACGATATCTTACGAAATCATAGAAGCTGCCAAAATGGATGGTTTGTCAAACTTCGGAATCTATCGGCGGATGTACATACCATTGTCGATCCCGGCCATCGCTGCCTTGTTCCTTTTTCAGTTCACCTGGATATGGAACGACCTGTTGTTCGGCATCACCCTGGCCAAATCGCCCAGCGTACGTCCGATCATGGCCGGCCTGGCAAGCCTGCGTGGCAGCTACTCTGCCGACAACACCCCCGCCGTCCTCGCCGGCGCCCTCATGGCCTCGCTCCCCACCGTCATCATCTTCATCGCCCTGGGCCGCTACCTGCTCCGGGGCATGACCCTGACGACGAGCGGCGAGTAGGGGGAGAAAAGTACCAGTTACCAATCACCAGTTACCAATTACCAATCCCCAATAACCCATGCCCACCCAAATGACCAGCGCCGAGCGCGTGCTCGCCGTCATCCGCCGCCAGGAACCCGACCGCATCCCCACCTTCGAGTGGGACATCGACCCCGATCTGATCACCAACATGACCGGCGGCGGCAGCTACGACGACTTCATCGAACAATTCGATCTGGACGCCGTCATGTGCGGCCCGGACTACATCAAGAAGCCCCTGCCTGACGGCAACCTGATCGACGAGTGGGGCGTCACCCGCACGCGCGGGCACGAGGCCTACGCCATGGCCGTGGACGAGTTCGCCCCGATCAAAAGCTGGGCCGACCTGAAGAACTGGAACCCGCCTGATCCCCACGCCCCACATCGCTTCGAGTCGATGCAGCGTCGCGTCAAACGCTTCAAAGGTAAGCGCTCCATCTTCGTCCAATTGCGCGACGTCTGGTCGAACCCGCGCGACCTCCTCGGCTATGCCCAGCTCTTCGTCCTCTGCAAGAAACAGCCCGACCTGGTCGAGGCCCTGGTCGAGAAGTGCGTGGACCAGAGCAT
This sequence comes from uncultured Caldilineales bacterium, assembly GCA_964460135.1. Taxonomy (GTDB): domain Bacteria; phylum Chloroflexota; class Anaerolineae; order J102; family J102; genus SSF26. The sequence continues at coordinate 4,854 of CAYWPZ010000131.1, forward strand.
TGCCCTGCTCGGCCACGCTGCCGAAATGGGCGCCGAAGTGGTCATGTCGGGCGATGACATCGCCGACAACCGCCGCACCATGATCTCACTGGCGATGTGGGAAAGCATTTTCATGCCGCACTTCCGTCGTTGGGTGCAAGCGATCCACGATTCCGGGCTGTATTATTGGAAGCACAGCGACGGCAACCTGATGGAGGTCATGGATAGCCTTGTGGATTCTGGCATCGACGGCATCGACCCCATCGACCCCCTGGCCAAGATGGATCTGGCCACCGTGAAGCTGCGGTGGGGGAATCGTGTCGCGATCAAGGGCAATGTCGATTGCGCCTTCCTGCTCATGGACGGCCCTGCAGAAGATGTGGTCGAGTCGGTGAAGAACTGCATTCGTATCGCCGGGCCGGGCGGAGGCTATGCCTGCTCGTCCAGCAATTCTATTCACTCCGGCGTCCGTCCCGACCTTTATGTGGCCATGTTGAACGCCATCCGCGAGTATGGCGTCTATCCGCTCGACATGGATAAACTGGCGCCGAAAATGTAATCGTTTCTCATGACGAATGACACGAATGGACGAATAGCACAAATAAAAGTTGGTAAAACATAAAAAATTCGTGTCATTCGTCCAATTCTTGCCATTCGTGTTAAGAAACTATCTTCCCAGCAGCCTGGCATCATGATCACATAGACAAAGATAATTCGTGTCATTCGTCCAATTCGTACCATTCGTGTTAAAAAACTGTCTGTCCAGCAGCCCCGCATCATGATCACAACGATCCGCGTTCTCAACGAGGATATCCCCAACTTCCACCATTGGCGGCAGACGGCGGCGGAATTCACGCGGCAGACGGGCATCCGGGTGGAGTTCGATTATCTGTGGCTGAACGACTATTGGCAGGCGATCATGGCCGCCTACACCCAGCGGGCGGGCGAGTTCGATGTCATTGCCACCGACGAGATGATCCTGCCGCTCTATGCCCGCCGCGGGGCCGTGACGCCGCTCGATGCCTTCGTGCAGCGCGACGGCTTCGATCTCTCATCGTTCAGCCCCGAAGCGGTGAAGTGCGCGACTGTGGACGGCGTTCTCTACGGCGTCCCCTACTCGAACATGTCGAACATCCTCGTCTACCGGGCCGACCTGTTCGAGCGCTACGGGTTCCTGCCGCCGCGCACGCTGTCCGAGCTGCAGCAGACGGCAATCGGACTGAGGCAGGCGCTCGTGGCGGATGGGCAGGGTGAGGTTTACGGTCTGATCGCCCGCGGCAAGCCGGGGGCCGGGGCCAATGTCTGGATTCTTGGCTCGACCATCGCCCCCTGCTTCGGCGCCCGCTGGTACGACGATGACGGCCGGCCCGCCTTCGACAGCCCGGCCATGGTGCAGGCCCTGAGCTATTATGCTGATCTGCTCCAGACGGCCGCCCCGCCCGACTCCGCCGCCATCGATTGGTACAACGGCTCGGAGCGCTACTTCCGCGGCGAGGCGGCCATGTTCATCGAGGCCGCGTCTGAGATCGGCAAATGGTATGACCTGAAATCGCCCATCGCCGCAGTCACCCGCGCCGCCCTCGTCCCGGCCGGCCCCGGCGGCGACCGCCACGCCGGCCTCTACGCGCCTGCATGGAACATCCCCGCCGCCTCGCGGCATCCCGAAGCCGCCTGGCAGTTCATCCGCTGGGCCGCCGGCCCCGAACCTGCCGCCATCGACCTGGCCAGCGGCCACATCGAGCAAGCTCGCTTCAGCGCCCTGCTCGACCCTCGCTCCCGTCAGCGCTACCCCGCCGACCTGGTGGACGCCGTGATCGTCACGCGCGCCTTTGCCCGCAACGAGCGACACGTCGAGGACGCCTGGCTGCCGGTCGGCGACGCCTTCGGCCAGGCCATCGCCGATGCCATCGCCGGACGCCAGTCGGCCCAGGGCGCCCTCGCCGAAGCACAACAAAAGATCGAAGCGATTCATCGTTTTGATCACGAATGACACGAATGGACGAATGGCGCGAATAAGTATGGTCTCGCGCCGTAACCAATTTGGCCGATTGACCCACAGATGCTTCGTTCCACTCGACATGACAAGTGTGGTAGTAATATTAAAACAAAGACACGAAGAGCACGAAGAAAACACAAAGCGATATAGAGAGAATTCGTGTCATTCGTGATAGATCAGTCTTGATTCATCACAACTCCTGACTTTCTGGAGACGAACCCGTGACGAAAAACTATTTCATTGGCATCGACATTGGTTCCAGCTTCACCAAATCCTCGGTCATCGATAGTGAAGGCAACATCCTGGCCGACGCCAAGCGCGACACCCATCCTACCCAGCCGCGCGCGGGCGTGGCCGAATACGACGGGCCGGCCCTGCTGGCGGCGGTCTACGAATCGGTGGCCGAGCTGATGCAGAAGTCCAGGATCAGGCCGGAAACAGTGGCGGCGGTCTGTTTGGACGGCATGATCAGCGGCACGATGGGCATCGACGACGCCGGCGACGCCACCACCCCCTACACCACCACACTCGATCAGCGTTTCACACCCCAACTCAACCGCGTCCTCGAACGCTTCCACGACCCCATCCGCGAGCTCACCGGCTCTGGCCAGCCCACCATCGCCCCCAAAATGCTGTGGATACGCGAGGAATTCCCAGACGTGTACCGGCGCTCGGCCAAATTCGTCACCATCAGCGGCTATGTCTTGGGCAAGATGGCCGGGCTTTCGGCGCAGGATGCCTTCGTCGACGCCACCTATCTTTGGGCCACCGGGCTGGCCGATGCCCAACACTACACCTGGTCCGAAGACCTCTGCCGGATGATGGCCCTGCCCGCCGACAAACTCCCACGCATCGTCCGCTCCTCTGACCTCATCGGCGCCGTCGGCCACCAGGCGGCCGCGGCCACCGGGCTGCGCCAGGGGACGCCGATCGTGGCCGGGGCCGCAGACCAATCGGCCGGGTTTGTGGCTGCCGGCGTCACCAAAGCCAACCGCATGGCCTCCAACGCCGGCACCTATCCCGTCCTGGCCATCTGTACCGACCAATTCCGGCCCGACATGCAGCGCCGCATGTCCGAAGTCATCCCCTCCGTCATCCCCGGCCTCTGGAACCCCACCTCCTACATCATCGGCGGCGGCCTCAGCCATCACTGGTTCCAGGAAACCTTTGCCCACGCCGACGAGAGCGAAGGCCAGGCACAGGGCCGGTCGGTGTACGAGGTTCTGGATGAGAAAGCCGCCGCCTTGCCGCCGGGTGCAGAGAAACTCATCTTCCTCCCGCATCTGGGTGGGCGCGCCTGCCCGACCAATACCGACCTCAAGGGCGCCTGGTTCGGCTTCACCTGGACGCACCGGCGTGAGCACTTCTATCGCGCCGTACTCGAAGCCATCGCCTACGACCAATTCCTCCAGTTTCAGGCCTTTCGCGCCAGCAATCCCGATCTTCAGATTGAGGAAATCACGGCCTATGGCGGCGGGGCCAAGAGCGCACTCTGGAACCAGATCCGGGCGGACGTGATCGGCCTGCCGTTGGCCCTGCTCGGTCGCGAAGACCTGGCCCCCATCGGCAACGCCATCCTGGCCGGATACGCCCTGGGCATCTACGACGACATGGCCGCCGCCGCCGAACGCTTCGTCACCCGCGCCGCCCGCGTCGAACCCGACCCCAGCCGACACGAGCAGTATCGCCCGCTTGTCGAGTTTTACGCCCGCCTGCTCGCCGCTTCCGAACCCCTCTTCGCCGGCCTGGCTGATCTCTAGTTCTTTCTCAACCCACCTGCCGCCCGCCTCTTGGCTACTCGTCTACTTGTTTTCTTATGTCTGCCTCTTTCGATGTCGTCGTCGCCGGGCACATCTGCCTGGATGTCCTCCCCGACCTGAGCAACAGCGCCGGCAAATCGTTCGCCGAGATCTTCCGGCCCGGCCGGCTGGTGCAGGTGGGGCCGGTCGCCTTCACTGCCGGAGGCCCGGTCTCGAACACCGGCCTGGCCCTCCACCGCCTGGGTGTGGGCGTGCAACTCATGGGCAAAGTCGGGGCCGACGCCTTCGGCGACGCCATTCGGGCCAGGATCAGCGTCTTCGACCCGCATCTGGCCGATGGCATGGTTGTTGACCCGAACGCCAACACCTCCTACACCGTCGTCATCAATCCGCCCGGCATCGACCGCATCTTCTTTCATTACCCTGGCGCCAACGACAACTTCTATGCCGCCGACATCCGCTACGATGTGGTGGCGCAAGCGCGGCATTTCCATTTCGGCTACCCGCCGATCATGCGCTCGATGTACGCCGACGATGGCGCCGAACTGGCCGCAATCTTCCGCCGGGCCAAAGCTGCCGGCGTCGCCACCTCGCTCGACATGTCTCTGCCCGACCCCAATTCAGCCAGCGGTCGGGTCGATTGGCGCCGCATCCTCGCCCGTGCTTTGCCTTTTGTCGATATCTTCATGCCCAGCGGCGAGGAACTCCTCTTCATGCTCCGCCGCTCGCACTACGACGAGCTGCACCAGACGTTCGGCGGCGACCCCCTGGCCTGGTTCACGCCCGACCTGCTATCCGATCTTGGGCAGGAACTGCTGGATCTGGGCGTAAAAGTCGCCGTGGTCAAGTTGGGGCATCGGGGCCTCTATCTGCGCACGGGCGATGCCGCCGCCATCGCCACTCTCGGCCGTGCGACTCCGAGCGATGTGCCCGGCTGGGCAAACCAGGAGCTTTGGACGCCGGCCTTCCGGGCCAACGAGGTGGGGGCCACCGGCTCGGGCGATTCGGCCATCGCCGGCTTTCTGGCCGCGCTGCTGCGCGGCCTGCCAGCCGACGAGACGGCGATCATGGCCACGGCCGTGGGCGCCTGCAATGTCGAGGCCGCCGACGCCCTCAGCGGCATCCGCACCTGGGAAGAGACGCGGGCGCGGGTAGCAGCAGGCTGGGCCAAGCACGATCTGCAGATCGAGTCGCCCGGTTGGCGCTTCGACGAAACCAGACAACTTTGGCGTCGCATCCGAGTTTAGACGGACGGCGGAAGCCTGTGGTATCGTTGGCCTATGCACATCGGCATCATCGGCCTGCCAAGCAGCGGCAAGACCACCGTTTTCAACGCCCTCACCCGCGGCCACGTCGAGACGGCCGCCTTCTCGACCGGACGCATGGAAATCCACACCGCCGTCGTTCAGGTGCCGGATGAACGCGTCGACCGCCTGGCGGCCATGTACAGGCCCAAAAAGACCACCTACGCCCAGGTGCAGTACAAGGACATCGCCGGCCTGGCCAAAGGCATCGGCGAAGCGGGCGGGCTTTCCGGCCCCCTACTGAACGAGATCGGCCAGAACGACGCCCTCCTCCACGTCGTGCGCGCCTTCACCGACGCCAACGTGCTCCATCCCGAAGGCAGCATCGACCCCGCCCGCGACATGGCCCTGGTCGAAAACGAGCTGATCCTGAACGACATGGTGACGATCAGCAACCGCAGGGAGCGCTTGCAGCAACGGCTGGGCAAGGGCGGCAACCCGAAGGAGGTGGAGGCGGCAAAGTTCGAGCAGGCGCTGCTGGAAAAACTTCTGGCCCAGTTGGAGGCCGAAAAGCCCCTGCGCTTGTTGGCGCTCAGCGCCGATGAGGAGAAATTTCTGCGCGGGTTCAACCTGCTTTCGCAGAAACCGCTGCTGGTTGTGCTCAACATCGATGATGACGCCAGCGAGGGCGCGGCGAGCGAGTTCGAGCAGCCGAAAGCAGGGAACTGGGCCATCCTGGCCCTGCGCGGCAAGCTGGAGCAAGAGCTGGCGCAGATGCCGCCAGAGGATGCCGCCGTCTTCCTGGCCGATTTCGGCATCGACGAACCAGGGCTGAGCCGCGTCATCCACCGCTCCTACCGGCTGCTTGATGTGCAGTCGTTCTTCACGGTCGGCGAAGACGAAGTGCGGGCCTGGACTGTGCCGGTGGGTGCGAGTGCAGTCGAGGCAGCCGGGGCCATCCATTCCGATCTCGCCAAGGGCTTCATCCGCGCCGAGGTGGTGGCCTACAAAGACCTGATCGCCGCCGGGTCGATGGCTGAAGCCCGCAAGCACGCTGCCTGGCGACTGGAAGGCAAGGAGTACGTCGTCCAGGATGGCGACATCGTGCATATCCGTTTTGCTCTCTGACGCCTTCACCCACGGCCGCCCCCATGACCTCCCCCCTCCTCTACCAGACCGACTCGTACCTGCGCCGGTTCGACGCCGCCGTGGCCGCAGCCGACCCTGAGCAGGTGCGCCTGCTCCTCGACCGCACCGCCTTCTATCCCGGCGGCGGCGGCCAACCCCACGACCTGGGCCGGATCGAGGCCGGCGGCGACAACTGGGACGTCGTCAGAGTTCACAAAGAGGGCGACTTCGTCTGGCACTGGTTGGCGGGGGGCGCTGCACAGGGCGGGCGTCTGCCGGCCGTTGGCGATGCCATCACCGGCATCCTCGACTGGGAACGCCGCCATCTGCTCATGCGCACCCACACCGCCCTCCACATCCTTTGCGGTGTCGTCTGGCGCGACTACGGCGCCCAAGTGACGGGCGGCGCCATGGACCCCGGCCAGGGACGGATGGATTTCGAGTTCGCCAGCCTGCAAAGAGAGCTTGTCGGCGCGATCGAGGCCAAGTGCAATGCCGAAATCGCCGCCGCCCGCGCTGTACGCGTGCGCATCTTGCCCCGCGACGAGGCCTTTCAGATTCCCGACCTCATCCGCACCAAGATCAACCTCCTCCCGCCCGGCATCGCCGAAGTCCGCACGGTCGAGATCGTTGGCCTTGACCTGCAAGCCGATGGCGGCACGCACGTGGCCAACACCAGCGAAGTGGGCCGCATCCGCGTCACCGACTACAAATCGAAGGGCGCCATCAACAAGCGCATCTATATCGAAATCGTCCACTGATCGCCGGGTTGATCGATGATCAGGGTCGCAAAGCGTAAGGCGTGAAGCGTGAAGGGGCAGAAATCGCCGGCAAGGCTCACGCCTCACTCATCACTCATCACGTTACACGCCTCAGCCCACGCTCCCAAACGGACTATACCTCCATGACCACATCCGCCATTCAGTTCTACCACGACCTGCTCGACGATGGCATGGCGCAGGATTCACAGGCGCAGATGGAAGACCAACTTCGCCGGCGCAACTTGTTCTTTGGCGACCGGCCCCTCAGCAGCGTCCTGCGCCCGCGCTTCCTCAGCTTCCAGCAGTTTCGCTTTTTGCAGCTGCGCGTGGCCCTGATCCTGAGCGCCTTCGACAAGATCCACCGCGCCGGGCTGGCCAGCGCCGGCTTCCGCAAGCAGTTTGGGCTGTTGGAGTGGGAAGAAGAGCTGGTGCAGATGGATCCCGGTTATCGCAGCCCCACCCCGCTCTCGCGGCTCGACGCCTTCTTCCATCCCGACACCTTCGAGATGAAGTTCACCGAGTACAACGCCGAGACGCCCGCTGCGCCCGCCTATAACGACGTGCTTTCCAGCGTATTTCATGGCCTGCCGGTGATGGGCGAGTTCATGAAGCGCTACCAGGTGCGGCCGCTGCCGGCGCGGGTGGATGTGCTCCACGCCCTGGTCGATTCCTACGGCCAATGGATGGGCCGCCGCGCTCGCCCGCGCATCGCCATCCTCGATTGGAAAGAGGTGCCGACCTACAGCGAATTCGGCCTCTTCTACAACTATTTCCAGGCACAGGGGCTAGAGTGCAAGATCTCGGACCCGCGCGAGGTGGAGTACCGGAACGGGCGGCTATACGATGGCGACTTCGAGATCGACCTCATCTACAAGCGGGTGCTGATCTCGGAACTGGTGGAGTGGGGCGGGCTGGACAACCCGGTGGTGCGGGCCGTGCGCGACCGGGCGGTGTGCATGGTCAACCCCTTTGCCTGCAAGATGCTCTATAAGAAGGCCAGCCTGGCCGTGCTGAGCGATGAACGCAACAGCCATCTGTTCGACAGCGATGAGTATCACGCCATCCACGATCATGTGCCGTGGACGCGGGTGATGGAGGAACGCTTTACGCAGCACGCTGGCGAGCGCATCGACCTGATCCCCTTCGTGCTCGCCCATCGCGAGCGGCTGGTGCTGAAGCCCAACGACGAATACGGCGGCAAAGGCATCGTGTTGGGCTGGGAGGTGGACGACGCCACCTGGGCCGGGGCTGTGCAGACCGCCCTCGCCAGCCCGCACATCGTACAAGAGCGCATCGCGATCCCGACGGAACCCTACCCCAGTCTGATCGACGGCCGTGTGCACTTCATCGACCGGCTGTTCGACACGGCCCCCTTCTGCTTCTATGGCGAATTCATGTCGAGCTGCCTCACGCGGCTTTCCACCGTCGCCCTGCTGAACGTGACCGCGGGCGGCGGTTCCTCGGCGCCGACATTCGTGATCGACCGGCGGTGAGAGAGTTGGCAACTCTCATCCACTTCACCCTGCCGACGTGACCCACAACGGCAGCCACACCAGTGGCGGCGGCGTGGGGGTGACGGTCGTGTCGCAGAGGATCGTCAGCCCGCGCGCA
>CAYWPZ010000132.1:0-266 GCA_964460135.1 uncultured Caldilineales bacterium
TCGCATAGTCATTGGCTATGAATACCAATATGAAACACGATCAACCCGTAAACCAACAGAACCCGGAACTCAAAACCCGAAACCCATCACTCCTCCCACCCCCGCACCACCACCCGAAAAATGTCGGACTCGGTGATGATGCCCACCAAACGGCCATCGGCATCCAATACAGGCAGGCTGCTGATCTTGTGTTGCAGCATGATGCCGGCGGCCTCGCTGATGGCGGCAGGGCACGCACCGCACCGCATGAGAGCAGCCGACGTGCG
>CAYWPZ010000132.1:276-4366 GCA_964460135.1 uncultured Caldilineales bacterium
GGGGTCATGATCTCGCCCACGTTCAGCCGGGCCAGCAGATAGTTCATCTCCCAGATGCTGAGCGAGGTGGCGTCCGAGGCTTCGGCCCCGCGAATGTCGCCGCGGGTGACGATGCCCACCAACCGGTCGTCTTCCATCACTGGCAGGCGGCGGATCTTGTTGGCGGTCATCAAGCGGTGGGCTTCGGGCAGGGTGGTTTGCGGGCTGACGGTGATGACTCTGGTGGTCATCCAGTCGCGGACAAGGGTGTGGCGCATGATGCGGCGCTCCAGAGAAAGATGATTGCCCTCTATTCTATGTCATTTCGTTGCCAACGACTATTCCTGGTCTGGTCGTGACGGCGAAGTTTCGTCTGTGGGCACAGGCCGCTCCTGGCGCCTGTCTTCGTTTGGTCGATCGGTTGACCTGAAGCTACACTGTCTCTCTGGTTGCGCGGCGTATTCGTTCGCCGAAGCACCTGCGACTGACGGAATTGCGCCGGGTACTGGAGCCGCATTATCAGCGTGGGCATAGCCGCTTTTTGGTGGAGAAGGGTGAGCGACTGTATCTGGAGGGCGAGGCGAGCCTGTGGGTAGATGTCTGGGCCTTCGACGAACTGGCGCAGAAGGCCCGCCGCCTTGCGGCTGCAGGCGCTCTGGCGGGCGCAGTCAGTTGCTGGGAAGGAGGGATCTCGCTCTACGACAGCGAAGGTTTGCTGCCCGATAGCGATTTCTTGCCAGACGTAGTGGAGGTGATGCGAGAGGAGCTTCGGCAACAATGGTTGGCTGGATTGCGCTTTCTGGCGCGATATTACGCTGGTCAGACGGGAGAGGAGGGGCGAGAGCGGGCGATCGATTACTGGCAGAGGCTGTACACCGGTGAGCCGCGTGACGGGGACAATCACTACATTTTCTATGGCTACAGCGGGACTTCCAAGATCATCCTGCGGCTACAGTTCCGCTACTACAACGCCAAGTACCAGATCAAGGCGGGGCTTCTGTCCGATGGTTCAACCTGGACGAGCAGCAGTTGGCTCGCCATCACTGACGCGCCGCACGCAATCGAGTTCGATTGGCGGGCAGCCACAGGGGTGGGCGCCAACAATGGCGGGCTTACTCTCTGGATCGACGGCGCGCAGAGGGCCAATCTCACCGGCATCGACAACGACACACTCCGATTCGACCAGCTTCGCCTCGGCGCGGTTGTCGGCGTCGATACCGGGACGCGTGGCACCTATTACTTCGATGCTTTCGATTCCCGTCGCCAAAGCTATATTGGCCCGATCCCCAGTGATGGAGCTTCCACGTACGAAAACGGGCCTATAGGTGTGCCGGCCAGAGTCGCAGCGCCGCCGGAAGAAAGCGCGTCCGACGTCGGAGTTGGGGCAGATGAGGAAGTGATACCTGTCGATCCGCCTTCCGGTTTCGCCCTGGCTGTCCCACCTGCCCTTGAATCGCAGGACGGAAGTAGCCCCCAGGGTGAGCTGCTCATCAGTCTGGAGAACATCGTTTCGGACAAACTCATGGGTGTGGAGGGCGCTCTGCTGACAGTTACCTTTGCTATCGCCGCGCCTGAGGTGATGGTCGCGACGGTCGTTGACTTTGGCGCCAGCGGCGCTTGGGTCGCCGATGCTGATGGAAGCACGTACCCCATGCCAGCGACCCGTGGCTCGGTGCTTATTTCCCCCTCGCTTAGCCCCGACGCCCCGTAACCCACGAATAGCGAGGACGGGCCACAAGCCCCTGCAATCGCAGAGATAGAAGAAGCTCCTGCAATCAGGCTTCGACCTGGTCGCAGGAGCTTCTCTTTCGTTTGCGTCTGGCGATTGACGCTTCAGATGAACACGATCTGCGCCCCCTCCGTCATGTCCATGAAATCGCCGGCCGTGACGATGTCGAGCACGCCATCGATGAAGTTCTCTTGCTTCAGCCCGAACATATCCACCGACATCTTGCAGGCGTAGAGCTTCGCCCCGGCGTCCACCAGCATTTGCAGATACTCGCGCACGGTGGGAACTTCCAGCGCCGCCATCTTGTCCTTCATCAACTTGGTGGCGAAGGCCGTCATGCCGGGCAGAACGCCCATGAGGTTGGGGATGCCCAGGTTTTCGTTCTTGACGCCCATCATGCTCATCTTCATGCTGGTATTGGCCACAGGCGCGATTTCCAGGTGATCGACCCGGCTTTCGCGGATCATGTCCATGCCCCAGAAGGTGAAAAAGATGGTGACATCGATGCCGTTGCCCAGCGCCGCCCAGCCCATCACCAAGGCCGGGTAGACCATGTCCAGGGTGCCCTTCGAGCAGATAAAAGCGATATGGCGGGTGTCGCCATTTGATGTAGACATTTGATTTTCTCCGTAGGGAATGTCTTTGCTAATGCTTTGGCCTGATTTTGTTTGTGGGCTTGGAGCCTTCGTGTTTACCTTCGCGCTCACACGCAGCCCTCCGGCTTGCCCAGCCCGGAGATGCGGGCGACCTTCTTGGCCGGACCTTTGGGGAAGAGGGCGAACAGCTGTTTGGTGTCCACGCCCGCTGCGGTTGTGATCCGGCGCAGGGTGGGCGACTTGCCGGTGGCGCCGGCGTCCTTGCGGCAGAACTCGATCACCTTCCAGTGATCGGGCGTTAGAGCCAGGATGCCTTCCTCAGCGGCCAGCGCCGACGCAATTTCGGGCGTCCATTCGGCGGGATTGGTCAGAAAACCTTCGGCATTGACTTGTACGGTCTTTCCGGCAATATCACGAGTTGCCATGTTTGTCATCCTTTGTTTGATGAGGGGGTTGGTAATTGGTTATTGGTGATTGGGTATTTGCGCGAAATCAAATAACTAAACTGAAGTCACTATGAAAACATGAGTTTCGTTTCTGGTGTGACGATGGACGATGGACGTGCCAATTGGCATTGGCCCAGACGATAGCGAATTCCCCCACTCAGGCGGGCTGATCGTCCATCGTCTATGGTCTATCGTCATTGCCAAAACTTCTGATCCCGAAGTGACTTTAGTTTAGTTGTTAAATACCGATCAATTCCTGTTTGTTTCAATTGGCGCGTTTTCTGCACCGACGGCCTTCAGCATACCCAGCGTCAGGGCCAGGCCGCGGCGCACTTGCGGGTCGCGGAACTGCTTGAGCAGACCCCAGACCGAGGTGTTGACCTCCTGCGGCTGCGCTTCGGCCTGACGCACGCCGTGGGCCAGGTTCTGCACCGTCGCCATCACCTCCGGTTGGGTCATCTCTTTGACCGTCGTGAGGATGGTGACGACGTTATCGCCCAGCTGGCGGATGTCCTGCGGGCCAAAGGCGGCGACAATGTTATCCGAGATCGCGCGCGCCTCCTTCAGGGCGACGAAATAGCCGCGGCGATCGAGATCGTCCATTGTCGTTACCACACTGGCCACAGCCTCGTTGGCGATGGGTGTCAGGTCGCCCAGCAGGTCGCGGGCGCTTTCCAACTGATCGAGCAGATATTCCAGGTTGCGGGTGTTGCGCGCCAGCCGCTTGAGCAAGTGCAGCAGGTCTTCGAGCTGGAAATCGGTCTCGATTTCGGCCAACTGCTCGACCGAGGCCAGATAGACGTCGTTGACGATCGGCGTCAGGTCGGCCTTGAGCTCATCCCATTCCCGCTGTCGTCGGCGCTGCTCGTCAACATACGCCATCATGATCTGCATCTGCGCCGTCAGCGCATCCAACTTCCCTTCAATCGTGACTTCTTGTTCCATCTGCAAACCTCCGCTCCTGATCACTGAATACTGGCCACTAATTCCACTTCCCCGCCATCTGCATCTGGGCGGTGATCGGCATGGGCTTGCCTTTCAGCAAGATGTTCCAATACATCCAGCGGAACAGCACCTTGCCCCAGTGGTTGACGCGCGACTCTTGCAGTAGCGAGAACGGCCCGGCGCCAGGCAAGGGGAACTTGCCGGGCAGCGGCTCGACATCGTAGTTGAAATCGATCAAGAAACCCTTGCCAAAGCCGGATTCGATGTAGCAGTTGGCGTGGCCGTCGAAGGTGGGGCGCAGTTCCAGACCGTCGATATAGCGCAGGAAGTTCTCGATGAAGACATCGCCCTGGAAATGGGCCACCGAACCGGCTTTGGAACTGGGCAGGTCGGTG
>CAYWPZ010000132.1:4376-13129 GCA_964460135.1 uncultured Caldilineales bacterium
CGGTGGCATCGCCGAGGACGAAGACATTATCGTAGTCCCGCGCCTTCAAGGTATGCTTTTCGGTGGGCACGAAATTCAGTTCGTTGCCCATGCCCGAGCGAGCGATGACCGGGTCGCCCATATTGACCGGGATGCTGACCAGCAGATCGTACTCAACCTCGGCGCCGTCATAAGACGTGATCTTCTTGGCGTCGGGGTCCACTTCCATGATGTAGAACTCCGGCGTGACCTTGATGTTCTTTTGTTCCAGCAGCCCACCCAGGAGTTCCGAGGCGCGGGGCTTGGTGAAAGCGCCCGGCAGCGGCGTCACCAGCGTCAGTTCCACACGGTCGCGCAAGCCTTGCTCATGGAAGAACCAATCGGCCAGGAACATGAATTCCAGCGGGGCCACCGGGCATTTGATCGGCATCTCGCTGACGTTGAGCACCAGGCGACCGCCGTCCCATTTGCGCAGCGCCTTTTGCAGCGCCACGGCGCCATCGACGGTATAGAAGTCGAAGATGCTCTTCCGCCACTCATGCTCCATCAGCCCCGGCGTTTCTTCGGGCACGACCTGCGCACCGGTGGTGATGATGAGATAATCGTAACTCAGCGCCCGCCCATTTTTCAGCTGCACCCGGTTCTTGTCCGGCTCGATCCGTTCGATCTCAGCGATGATCGTCTCCACCTGCCGCGGCAGATAGTCGCGGCGCGGGCGCTGCACATCTTCTTTGCTGTAGATGCCAAAGGGGATGAAGAGAAAACCGGGCTGGTAGTAGTGCGTCTCCGACTTGTCGACGATGGTGATCTTCCAGCCGCTGTTCAGTTCGTGCGCCAGTTTGTTGGCGACGATGGTGCCGGCCGTGCCGGCGCCGAGGATGACGATTTGTTTCATGGGGGTAGGGAGTAGGAAGTAGGGAGTAGGAAGGTGTCGGGGATTGCGTTACTTGAGGGCGGGTGGGGTTTGTGAAAGCTCGGCGATGCGCCGCAATGTGCCCAGGAGGTGGTCGCGCTCGTTGGCGATGTGGGCGAAGATGTCGGCGATGCGCTGGACATAGTGCAGAGCGCGCCCTTGTTCGTCGTGGCTGAGGCGATGGACGGCGTGCAGGTGGCGATGGATGAGATCAGGAGACAGGTCGAGATCGGCGGCGATGCGGGCAAGGGCGGCTTCGGTGGGCGGCCAGTCATCGGGCGCGACGCCCCCCGCCACCAGCATGGCCCGGATGTCGTTGCCCACCCGGATCATGCCCCGCGCGCATAACAACCCCAGGTGGCTGCGCTGGAAGCGCGGGGCCAGACCGGGTTCCTGCCCCAACCTCACCCACAGTTCCAGGCAGCGATTTCGCCCCGCCTCGGTGCTCTCGGCCGCCAGGAACAGGCCGCAGGCATTGCTGGGCTGCGTGATCGGCTTGCCCTCCAAATCGGTCAGCACGATCATCAACCCCAGGATGTCGGCGAAACTATCCTGGATCTGTTGCAGGCAATCGACGGGGAACAGATGCCGGGCCTCGACCTTGCCCGCCGGTTGCGTCAGCGGCCCCCGCTCGGCGCGCGCCAGCGCCGCCCCGCTCCGGCTTTGCAGCCAGACTTCGATCTGCTCCCGCTCGAAGCGCCATTGATTGCCCACCCGCGCCGCCGGCAGGCTGCCGGCCTCGACCATGCGGTAGATGGTGGTGCGGTCGACCTTCAGGAGGTCTTGCAGCTGGCGGGTGGTGAGGAAATCGGGCATCTTGTGTAGCCTTTCACAAACTGATGCCCAAGCATAGCACGCCGCTGAGGCGATGGCTATGATCTAAGTCATATCTGGCGCACTATTTTGCATCTGATGCAGCCCATGCACACAATGCAGCAAATGCAGACAAACCGTCATGGGGCAGCGACGACCGGCCGGGGTGGCGGGGGCGGCGTTCAGCTCGATGCGAGCAGGGAGATGGCCGCAAACGGGCAGGCGCCCAGACAAACAAAGCAGCGCTGGCAACGGGCCATATCGATAAGGGGTGGCTCGGAACGGTCGAAGCGCACGATGGCAAGGGAGCGGCAGGCGCGCAGGGCCAGGCAGGGCGCGCAGTTTTGGCAGCGGGCTTCGTCGATGGCGGGGTAGCGGAGCAGACCGAGCATGGCTAACGGCCGTTTTGCAGGGCGTGTAGTTGGCTGCGCAGCTGGCGCAGGGTCAGCGCCACCGCGCCCATCTCGGCCTCGAGCGCAGTCAGTTTCTCGTGCTCGCTGCGGATGAAGCGCGTGTAGGGGGCGATGGCCTCGCGGATGTCCTGCAACGAGCGGGCCAGCTCACGCTCGAACTGCTGTGTCATGGTCTCGATCAGCCGCGCCCGCACCGTTTCGATTTTGGCGTCCAGATCGTCTTTGGCACGGCGACGGCGCGCGGGCAAGATGAACAGCCCGGCAATGGCCAGGCCGCCGGCGGCAAGGATGCCGAGGGGGTCGAGGGCGCGGGTGAGCAGGTGGAGGAGGATGGCGCCGAGGCCGACGGCGCCGATCTCGACCGCGCCCATGGCCGTGAGCGCATTGCGCACCGACTCGCTCAACGCCCGCGCCTCGGCCTGATGGTCGTAGGTGGCCACGACCTCGCGGGCAGAGCGGCCCACCGACTGCAACAGCTGCTTGCGATTGATGTCGAAGCTGCCGCCGACCTCGCCCAGCACCCGGTCGCCGTACTGGGCCGCCCGCCGGTTGAGATAGCCGGTGACATCCTGCCACTGCCGGTAGTTGCGTTCGATCATCCAGTCGATGAGGTCGTTGACTTCGGTTTCGATGCGCTGGTGTGTGTCGGCGACGACCTGCTGCTCGAACTCGGCCCGCAGGCGGGCGCTATTGAGCAGGTCGAGGAAGCGGCCCATGCGAATGGTTTCCTCGAAGAAGCGGTCGCCGCGCAACCGCAAGTCCTGGAGGATGTTCTCGATGCGGCTGAGGCGGAAACGAAAATCGTGGCGCATGTCGGCGGCATAGGCGTCCAATTGGCCGTCGATGTGCTGCAAGGTGGCAAAGTCCTCGTCCAGAAGCGCCAGGCGCTGTTTCAGCAGGTCGAGATAGGCCGCTTGCAGCCGTTCGGCCACGCCGAGGGGACTTTCCAGCTTCAACTGAAGTCTTTGCTGCTGGTCGAGGGTGCGGAGGATGTAGGATTCCAACGCTTCGAAGCGCGAGGCTGCCAGCAGGTGCGGGCGGTCGGGTTCGGCGGCGGCGCGGGCTCGCTGCGCCAGCCGCACCGAAACCGGGAAGATGCGCGGCACCGCCCCCAGCACGCCCGCCGCCTGGTCGCGCACGAAATCAACCACCTGGTTGAGGCTGGCCTCGTCTTCGAGGATGTCGATCTTGTTGATGACGACGACCACCTTCTTGCCCCAGTCGCGCACCATCTGCATGAACACCCGTTCGCTCTCGCTAAAGGGGCGGTCGGTGGAGGTGACGAACAGGATCAGGTCGGCGCGGGGGACGAAGGCCTCGGTGATCTCCTGGTGGCGCTGGATGATGGCGTTGGTGCCAGGTGTATCGACGATGTTGATCTCGCGCAGCCATTCGACCGGATAGCTGACCCGCAGCAGAAACGGTTCGATCTGTTCGGCGGCAGGGCGGGGGCCATAGGTGAGGACGTGGATCTGGCTGGTGGTGGGGGTGACGCCTTCATCCAGGAATTTCTGGCCCAACATGGCGTTGATGAAGGCCGATTTGCCGCTATTGAATTCGCCCACTACCACCAGCAGGAAGAATTCGTCCAGTTGTAGCCGGGTGCGCGCCAGCAGCTGGCGCTCGCTTGCCGGCGATTCGAGGCGCAAGGCGATGCTTTCCAGCAGCGTGAATACCTCGCGCTCGCGCTCCAGGATTTGGCGCTGTTGCGGCGAGAGGATGTTCTGCATAGCCGGGGCGCCGTCTCAGGCTTTGACCAGATCTTCCAAGAGGGCGGCGCCATCATGCCCCAAGATGGCCAGCATTTGTTCCAGTTCTTCGAGGCTGAGGCGCGGGCGAGAGGCCAGGCCCGGATGCCGGCGGGTCCAAGACAGCAGGTCGGGGGCGTAATCGAAGCGCGAGGCCAGGTCGATGGGGTAGCGAGTGGGGTTGGTGCCGATCCAGTGCACCGGGCCGATGCGGGCGGCGATCTGCTGCCAGGCCTGCGCCCCAGGCAGGTCGGGCGTGAGTGTGAAGTTGGCCAGGAGTGAGAAGACGACGGGCAGGCCCTCAGGGATGTAGGGGAGGAAGCCGGCCAGGAATTGGAGGCTGTCGTCGCAGTTGAACGGCAACCACAGCGGCAGCAGGTCGGACCTGAGGGCGGCGGTGGGGTTGATCTGGCTGAAGCATTCCAGCAAGAGGCCCTGCGGCTGGCGCTCGTGCAGTCGCGCTTCCCACAGATAGGCGGTGTGGGCCAGGAGGCTAAAGTCCTCGGGGTGGGCGCCGTGGATGTTGCGGCTTTCGTAGCCTTCGGCGGCGGCAAAACGCCGGACGGCGTCGCCTAATTCGGCCAGCGTGCCCCATTCGCTTTCGCGTTGGCTGAGTAGCTCGAAGCTATCATCCAGCTGCCAGCCGCCCTGGTGTTTGCTTTTCAGCCGCTTCAGCCAGGCGTCCAGCTCGTCGCTGCCCTCCAGATAATCGTCGAAATCGTAGCCGCCCAGCCCACCCACCTGGAAGAAATGGCGGTCGTCGATCTGGTACTGCATCCAGCTGAAGCTGCAATCGACGCTGAGGAGGACGCCGCCGGGTGCGAGATGGGCGCGAATGAAGCGGCGGTAGGCCTCGGGCAGATCGAGGAGTTTGAGGCGGACGTGGTTGACCTCGGCGACCAGAAAACGGTCGTGGATGGGGTCGAAGTGGTTGACGGCCAGCAGGTTGGGGTCGTTCTGCAGGATTGGCTCGATCAGCCGGGCGCCGTGGGCCTGGTAGCTGCGGGTGTCGTCGGGGTCGGTGCGGTCGGCAAAGCTGAGGACGAAGTGGGAGGGGAGGAAGGGGATGTGGAGCAGGCCGGCTAGATAGGCTACGGCTCCGTTGGGCGCCCCGATGAGAATGGCGGGGTAGCCGACGCCGTTGGCGGCGCTGGTATAGGCGCCCACGGCTTGCCGCGCCAGGCCCTCGCCGCTGACATAGGGCGCCAGTTCGGGGTCGAGGCCGGCATCGCGCACGGCCCGGCCCACCAACCACTGCACGGCAGGGTCGGGCAGCTGGGCGGCCAGGCGGGCCAGACGGGTCTGCAACGGGCGGCTGCGCTGGGGCAGGCGCCAGCCATCGCCCAGGGCCGCAGCGGCGGCGTGCAGCACGGCTGCCGAGCTGGATTCGGTGGCTTCGCGGATGCGAGCGTAGGGCATAGCCGGAAATCAGCGAATGTCGATGACCATGGCGATGAAGAGTAACGCCAGTTGGAGTAGCGAGAATTTGTAGAGGCCGAGGGCGGCGGCGCTGGTGCGTTGGCGACGGATGCGATAGGCGTGGCGCAGGTGGAGGAGGCCGAGCGCCAGAGCCGCCAGAAAGTAGAACCAGCCGAAGATGCCCAGCGGCGTCAGGGCCAGCATGAAGACGACATAGATCCACGAGTAGATGAGGATCTGACGGTAGGTGGCGTCTTCGCCCGCCACCACCGGCAGCATGGGCACGTCCACGCGGGCGTAGTCGCGCTGCACCATGAGGGTGAGTGCCCAGGTGTGGGGCGGGGTCCACAAAAAGACGATGCCGAATAGCGCCCAGGCGGCGGGGGCCAGCCCACCGGTCACGGCCGCCCAGCCCACCAGGGGCGGGATGGCGCCGGCAACGCCGCCAATGGTGATGTTGTGGGGTGTGCGGCGTTTGAGCCAGAGGGTGTAGATGAAGATGTAGTAGAGGGCGCCGATCAGCGAGAGGATGGCTGCCAGCAGGTTGACCTGGGTGCTGAAGACGAGGAAGGCGAGGAGGCAGAGCGCGACGCCAAAGACGATCACCCGACCTGGCTGCACCCACCCCGACGGCAAGGGCCGGCGCTTGGTGCGATGCATGAAGCCGTCGATATCGCGGTCGAAATAGTGGTTGAGGGCGTTGGCCCCACCGGCCGATAGCGTCCCGCCGATGATCGTCCACACCAGCAAGCCCAGGTCAGGCGTCCCTCCCGCCGCCACGAACATGGCCCCCACGGTGGTGATGAGCAAGAGGACGATGATTTTCGGTTTCATCAGCGCCAGGTAGACGCTGAAGACCCCTGGTTGGCCGGTCGTGTCGATGCCGGGCGCCGACGGCGGCTCGGCGGCGTCGGGCGAGATGGCGCGGCTGACGGTGGACATGGGTGAAGGTGGGCGGCGGCGAGCAGAGCGCCGGCCGTGCGCCTGTGGCTTAGCGGAGGACGTCGGCCTTGAAGACCATGTCGCCGAGGACGGCCAGGGCGCAGGAAAGGGCGATGATGTTGAGGACGTGGTAGGTTCCCGGTACGCGGCCGTAAGGCTCGCCCAGGAGGATGGTGAAGATGAAGGCGTCGAGGATGACGGCGAGCAAGATGGCGAGGATGATGACGACGTAGCGTTTCATGCAGCAGGCTCCGGAAGGGAAGGAGGGCAGAGGCAGCGCCAGGGAAAGGCAAAGCGCATGCGATCATTTGCGCATCGCTTCACATTGTAGGCGGTTGGGGGAAGGGTTGTCAAACGAGGGGCCGGGGGTCAGGCAGGGGGTCAATCCCGAAGGTTTGGCAGATGTCGGCGAAGACGGCAGGAGCCAGGGGATAGATCAGCCGCATCATCGCTTCGGCCACGTCGCGCACTTCCCATTGCGCGGCTTTGTCGAGCCGCAGCCAGAAGAAATGGCGGAGCGCGGCGTAGTCCATGGTCATCACCAGGCGCGTCTCGGCGGCGTTGGGCAGCAGAAAGCGGGCGTCTTCCTTGCGGATGCCCATGGCGCGCAGTTGGCCATAGGCGACTTGTAGTTTGTCCCAGGCGTCATCGAGAACGGCTTGGGCGTCGGGGTTGGCAGCCAGGGCGGGGGGCGTCACAGCCTGCCAACCGCCTTTTTCCAGGCTGACATAGCGCTGCGATTCCTGGCTGAACGAGGCCAGCCGGTGGCGCACGATCTGGTGGCTGCACGTGCGCGAGATGCCTTCGATGAGGAAGGTGGCGGCGCCGTGCTTTTCTGGTTCGGGCAGGCCGTCGATGGGCACGTAGCCCAGGAGGGTGACTTTCATGCTCGCTCCTCGCTGCCAAAGCCGACGACATCGACGAAGACCGAGGGTGTGATGGCGTTGGCTTGCCTGGCCATGGCCTGGGCCATCTGCGACTGTGACTGCACCCAGAAGTCGCGCACGTTGCGGGCGTTGAGGCTGAAGATCCAGGCGTCGGCGGCCAGGCGGGTGTAGTGGACGGTGGGGAGGGCGGCCAGGCGGAGGATGGCCTCGTCCAAGGGCGCCCCCTCGATGCGAAAGACGAAGCGGATGTGTTCGACGATGTCTTCGTGCCCTTCGCGCACGCGGGCAGCAATGAAGCCGGGGTTCTTGCCCATCAGCCCGTCCGAGCGGTAGCAAACGCGGCCGGAGTATTCGATGATGCCTTCCTGCGGCGTTCCGGCCCCGCGCAGGATGACATGGTCGGCGTCCAGAGTCGGGTTGGGCTGTGTGTGGGCCAGTAGGATGACGTTCAAGGCGGCGCTCCTGGAGTGTGAACCGTGGCGCGTGAGTGGGCGCTGGCGATTTTCACGCCACGCGCCTCACGTTTTCATGTGTCGAACAAGACCTGCGCCGTCCAGGGCAGGCCGGAGCCGGGCGCAGGGGGAGTGATGGCCAGGTCGTGATAGGTGACGGCTTTGATGTGGGCCAGGTCGCCGCGGCCTTGGCGGCCGATGGCCAGGGCCTGCAAACGCGGGCCGCCGGGCGGGCCGCCGGCTTCGTCGGCCAGATGCTCTATCCAGAACCTCTGGAAGGCGATGTTTTCGGTCTCGCTCAGCCACAGCAGGCGGCTGAGCCAGGCGACCAGCAGGCTTTCATCATCGTCGGCCGCGACCTCGACCCGGTGTTGAACGGTGGGGCCATCGCTTTCGGCCGCGCCCTGGAGGGCGAACATGGCCACGCCGGCATGGGCGAACAGTTCGGCGCGGGTGGCGCCGAATACGCGGATGGCCCAGTCGGCGGTGTGGGGGAGTTCTTCGAAGCGCGGCGCAGTAGGGGGTTGCGGGTCAGAGGCAAGGAGGGCGGCGGCCAGGTCGCGGTCGCGGGTGATTTGGGCGGTGAGGGCGTCGAGGCTGGGGAAGCGGATCTCGTCGCGCAGGCGGGCGACAAAATCAAGCCGCAGGCAACGGCCGTACAGCTCACCCTCGAAGTCGATCAGGTGGGCCTCGATGGTGCGATGGAAGCCGCCGACGGTGGGGCGCACGCCGATGTTGGTGACGGCAGGATGGCGGCGTCCGGCCAGCCAGGCCCAGGTGGCGTAGACGCCGTTGGCCGGGATCACGCGGCCCTGCGCCACCGAGAGGTTGGCGGTGGGGAAGCCGATGCTGCGCCCGCGATGGGCGCCGTGGATGATGACGCCGGGCAGGGTGTAGAAGCGGCCCAGTTGCACGGCCACGACTTCGACATTGCCGAGTTCGAGCAAGCGGCGCACCCGGCTGGAGCGCACGACATCGCCCTCCCAGGTGAAATCGGGGAAGACGTCGACGTCGATGCCAAGCTCCTGTCCCTGCCGGCGCAGGAAGGCGACCGTGCCCTTGCGTCCGCGGCCCAGGGCAAAATCGGCGCCCAGCCACAGTCGGCTGAGGCCGAGGTGACGGTGGAGCAGATGGAGGAAGTCATCGGCTTCGGTTTCGGCGGTGGCGGGGGTGAAGGGGTGGAGGAT
>CAYWPZ010000133.1:0-13117 GCA_964460135.1 uncultured Caldilineales bacterium
GGGGGAGACGGGGAGACAGAGGGAGGGGGGGTGGGGGAGACGGAGGGACGGGGAGACGGGGAGATGGAGAGAGGAGGGGTGGGGGAGATGGAGAGGGGGGGAGTGAGGGAGACGGAGGGAGGCACCGAGGGGGGGGACGCCGTGTCTGTGACAGGGAGGGGCGTTTCGGCAGGGGTGGGCGGAGGGGCGGGGGCGGCGCAGGCAGAGAGGATGAGGAGCGCCAGCAGGGAGATGGCAAGGAGGCGGGAGGCGGAGGAGGCGTCAAGATACGCAAGGCGCACTACGCAATACGCCATATTTCGCACAAAACACATGGTTTTCATCAAAAACTGCGCCACAACAGCGGCAGATAGAGGTTGCGCCCCACCAGGCCGAAACGGTCGATAGAGGTGGATTGGGTGGCAGCGGTCAGGGTGAAGGCGTCGCCGGGGTGGGCGCTGACAGCGGCGAAGAGGAGCAGGCTATGGCTGCCGCCGCCTGCGCCCAGGGGGACGGTCTGAGAGGTGAAGCCGCCGACGAATGAAACCGGCCCGGCCAGATCCAGGTACAGGTAGTCGGCGCTGCTCTGGTTGCCCCAGCGCACGGTAATGGTCTGCGGAGCAAGGAAGCTGGGGGCCAGGAGGTCGGGCTGGATCGACAACCAGGGCGGCGGCTGGGTGGGCGTGGGGGTGCGGGTGGGGGTGTGGGTGGCCGTGGGGGTGGGGGTATGGGTCGGCGCCGGGGTGGGGGTGGCGGTGGCAGTGGGGGTGACGAAGGGCAAGAACAGCCGCCCGTAACCAAAGGCGTTGTCGGGGCCGGGCGCCCCCAGATCGATGGCGTTGCTGACGAGGAAATCGCGCACGAGATAGGCCGGCCAGCCAGGAAAACGCTGGGCGAGGATGGCGGCGGCCCCGCCCACATGCGGCGCCGCCGCCGAAGCGCCAAAGAAGCCCGTGCCGCCGCCCAGATAGGGGCGCTCGTTGCTGAGGCCAAAGGCGGCGGTGCTGACGCCGTCATAGGCCACCAGGTCGGGCTTGAGCCAGCCGGCCGTGGTCGGTCCCTGGCTGCTGAACACTTCCAGCAGGTAGGGTTCGGGCCAGAAGACGGCGCCGACGCTCAGCGCTTCGACGGCATCGGCCGGTTGGGTGATCGAGCCGGCCTGGGTGGGATGCTCCAACGGGGCTTGCGTGTTGAAAAGCTGCACGGTGCGCGCCTGGCCGCTGTAGCGCTGGAGGATGAAATCATAGGTCCCGGCGCTTGCGGCCTGATAGCAGAACGACTCGGTGGGCGGTTGGCTTCCTGTCTGGGCATTGGTGCTGCTGGCCGCCACCGCCCCAGAACGATAGAGGTAGAGGTCGTAGTCATCGGTGGCGACGGGCCAGCTATCCCAGTTGAGATAAGCGCAGATCGTGGCGCCGGCGCTGAGGAAGACGCTGTTGCTCTGGTCGCCGGGCGCGAATTGGTGCAAGTTGTTGGGGCCGGGGTTGAACAAGCCGCGATAGTGCATTTGCGCCTGGTTGCCGGCCGAATTTACCCAGAGGATGCCGCTCTGCCAGGCCAGGCGCACCTGATCGGCGATCACACCGGTGCCATTGCCCGGCCCGGTGTTGAACCAACTGACCGAGTGGACGATGATGCGCACCCCCTGGTTGCGGGCGTGGCCCACGGCTCCTGCCAGTTCGACCTCGGTGCTGGCCGCCAAGAGGAAAAGTTGAACGCCCGGCGCCATGTCCTGGATGATCTCGGCCACCGCCGAACCGTGGCCGGTGGTCTCGAACTGGCCATCGGCCCGGAAGTTGAGCGTGGTGACATTGCGCAGTTCCCCGGTGCCAACCAACCCCTGCCAGCCGGCAAAGCCCAGATCGATGACCGCCACCTTCACGCCGCTGCCATCCCAGCCCGAAGCCTGCCAGGGGAAGACGCCGGCCCGGAAGACACCCTCGCTCAAGACATCGAGCCGGTGCGGGAGGGGCGGTCGCACCAGGCGGACGCCCGGCAGCGATGCCAACGCCCCGACCTGCGACCGCCGCACGCGCACCTGGTGGAAGCCCGGCATCGTGGCTTCCACCACGGCGCCTGGCGGTACGGCGGGCAGAAAATCGGCCTCGACCACAACTCGCAGATGCTCTGGCCCGGCCCACACGCCCAACGCCTGCGCCGCCGCCCGGCGCTGGGGCGTGAGGAGCGGCGCTTGCGCCAGGTCGGCCAGGCCACTATCGAGCTGGGGCGGGTATGATGGCCGGGCAGGAGGCTGCACTCCCTGCGCCAGGGATGTTCCCGGCAGCAGGAACATGCACACGGCCAGAAGCGTGAAAAGAAGACGTTTGAACATGTGTTGGGGGGGGATGGCGGCGGGGAGGCGCCCCTCGCCATGACAGGTCAAGCCGCGACAAAACCGAGGCCGAGGGCGCCGGGGCCGGCATGGGCGCCGAGGGCGGGGCCGGCCTCGGCCAGCAGGATGGATGCCGGCGGCAGGCCGGTGAGGGCGGCCAGCGCCGCGGCGGTCTGTGCGGCGAGTTCATGTTGACGGGTGTGACCCACAGCAGCAACCACGATCGGCTGGCCCTGGGCGCGATCGAGCAGCGAGCCTGCAGCCTTGTGCATGCTGCGGGCGGCGCCGTCGAAACCGATGACGCCTTCTTCGATGTGGAGGATGGGTTTGATCGCAATCAGGGAGGACATGCGCTTGAGGGCGGCGATGATCGGCGCCAGACGGCCGCCGCGCTGGACGGCTTCGATGGTGTCGAGGGCGAAAAACACCCGCATTCGCTGGCGCATAGACGCCAACGAGACGAGAATGGTTGCCGGCGGCTGCCCGGCCTCAGCCAGCTCGCAGGCGTGCAATGTCAGCAGTCCCTCGCCCAGCGAAACCGACCAGGAGTCGAAGACATGCACGCGGCCGCCAAAGTCAGATGCGGCGATGACGGCGCTGTTGTGGGCGCCGCTGTGTTTGCCGGTGACGGTGATGGCGATCACCTGGCCGGCCCCGGCCAGCGCCTGCTCGAAAGCCTCGGCCCACGCCCCCACCGGCGGCCCGGAAGTCTGCGGCGGCTGGCTGATGTCATAGCGGTCCCAAAAGGTGGCGCGGGTGGCCGGCGTGTCCAACAGCTCGTCGGCGCCAAAGCGGGCGATGAGCGGCGCCTGGACGATGCGATGGCGTTCGAGCAGGGCGGCGGGCAGGTCGCAGCCGCTATCGGCGACGATGGCAACGGTGGTCATGGCTTGGGGGCGCGCTGGGCGTCAGGGCGCAGGTGTGGGCGGGCGTGGGGGGCTGCTGAGGATCCACCGCTGGTACAAGGGCTGCGGGTCGGCGCCGCTCACCTCTTGCACCACGGCCAGGAAGTCGGCGGGGGTAGGGGTCTGGAAGCGAAAGCGCTCGATGAACGTTTGCAGCACTTTCAGATAGGCGTCGCGGCCCAGGGCCTTGTCAAGGGCGTCGAAAAAGAGGGCCGACTTGGCATAGACCAGAATCTCATAGTTGGCGCCGTCGAAGGCGGTGACATCCTGCCCTACAGGCTCATCATAGCCGTTCTTGATCGCCCATTCGGCCGGAACCTGCCAACGCAGACCTCGCATCCTATCGGCGGCTTCTTGGCCGTGGATAGTGTCTGCGTACAGCAGGCTGCTATGCTCGGCCAGCCCCTCGTCCAGCCAGGGATAGCGGTAGGGGTCCGAGCCGACCAGCCCGTACCACCACTGGTGGGAGACCTCGTGCGCGACCAAGACCTCTTGCGTTTCTTGCTGCTGGCGATAGGTGTCGAGGCCGATGAAGTTCAGGCCGGGGAATTCCATGCCCAAATAGCGGGTGGGCGCCTCGACAATGTCCAATTCGGTGAACGGATAGGGGGCTAACAGGCGGTTGTAGACACGCACTGCGCCCGCAGCCTGAGCCAGGGCCGAGCGGCCGGCGGCGGCGTCGGCAGCCAGGAAGTAGCTGTTGACGCGGATGCCGTCGACTTCCAGGCTCTCTTTCTGAAAGTCCCGACTGAGGGTGAGGGCAAACTCGCGGGCCGGGCCAGCGGCCAGGATGTGTTGGACGGTGTTCGAGAGCCCAGCTGTGCTCGTGATCTCCACACCCGAGGTAATGAGCTTGACATTGCTGGGCACGGTAGCCGTGATCCAAAAGAAGGAGGGGTCGGCGATGGCGATGTCGCCATGAGGCGGGGGCACG
Source organism: uncultured Caldilineales bacterium (assembly GCA_964460135.1). GTDB lineage: Bacteria > Chloroflexota > Anaerolineae > J102 > J102 > SSF26. The sequence goes on from CAYWPZ010000133.1 coordinate 4,151, forward strand.
TCCAGCCGCCAGGGCGAGGCCGGGTCGCGGGTCTGAGCGGCCAGCATGGGGTAGCTGTAGGGCAGGTTGAGGATGCCCTCGCTCTGGCCAAAGAGGACATAGCCCGATTTGTCGGGCGCCTGCAGCCAGTAAGTGAGGGCCAGTTCCAGTTCTTCGCCGGGCGGCAGCGGCTGTGGCAGGGTGATGCGGGCAGCGGTGTTGGCGATGTCGTAGGCGAATCCGGCGACAAGATGGTCGGGTAGGATCGAGACGCCGGTGATCTGCATGGTGCCGGCCAGTTGCGGCAGATTGGGATAGAGCCGCACGAAGAGGTCATTCAGAGGCCGACCGCTGTGGTTGCGAAAGCGCAGCCTCGCCGTCCCCTCGGCCCGGCGCTGGTCGGGGTCGATGGCCAGATCGATGGCGTAACGCGGGGTCGCGGCGATGTCAAAGCCGGCGGGCAGGGCTTCGGCGCGAAAGGCGGGGCGGTAGAGGGCCAGCGGGTCGGGCGGGGCCGGGCGGGCGCAGGCGGCGATCAGGCCGAGCACAAACAACGCCACGAAGATCGGGGGCAGCCGCAGGCGGTGGTTCATCGAAGGAGGGGCCGGGGTGGAGGGGGATGAGAAGAAGTTCGCCCAGCGCCGTCGGCTGAGCTATAATCGCCTTTTCATTATGCCACAGGTCGCAAAGTCGTCGGAACCGGAGGATGAGGCATGACTCACAGATCACTTCTCGTCATTAGCGACACCCACATCGGCGCCGGAGGCCGGGCCGAGGGTAACAGGCTGGAGGATTTCATCTCCGACGCCGAGTTCAGCGCCTGGCTGAGCGGGTTGGTGGCGGCATCGCAGCGGGATGGGATCGAGATGGAGTTGGTGATCAATGGCGACTGGATCGAGTTTCTGCAGATCCCCGCCGTCGTTGGCTTCGAGCCAGGCCAGCCTTATCCCCCGGCTTTTTACTCTAACCCTGGCGAAGCGGAGGCCGTGCAACGGCTGGAGATCTGCTGGCTGCGACACCCCGGCGTCTTCCGCAGTCTGGCGGATTTCGTGCACGCGGGCTTTCCTCGCCGCTCGCTGACGATCCTTTTTGGCAACCATGATCCCGAGCTGGTCTATCCGGCCGTGCAGACGCGGCTGGCCGAGATGCTGGGCCTGGCGGGGGGTGCCGCCGATCTGCTGGCGGTTGGCGAGCGCAGCTATCTGAAGGATGGCGTTTACATCGAACATGGCAATGCCTACACCGAGGCGGTGAATCGCTTTGCCGACCCCGATGCACCCTGGGATCCAGACAAGCCGGCGCAGGTCGAGCGGCCGGTGGGGTCGAAGTTCGTCACCAACTTTTTCAATGGTCTGGAGTGGGAGCGGCCGTGGGTGGATGGCGTCTTCCCGATCTCGACCCTGATTTTCTTCGCCATTGCCTACGAGCCGGCCTATGCCGTGCGTCTATTGCAGGCCCTGCTGGCGGCGGCGCCGGACATCCTGACCCGCAGCGAAGATGAGCCGGGCGTCCTCGCTGGCCCCGCCACCGAGGCGGTGCGCCGCCAGATCGCTGACCCTGCCGCCGCCGCCGCCCTCGTCCGGCGGTTACAGACCGACCCGGCCCTTGTTGCCGTCTTCACGCGGCAGGTGCAGGCGGCCTTGATCGAGCAAGGGATGGAGCCGCCGGACGATGAATTGGCGGCGGCCCTGGCCGATCTATCGCCGGCCGAGCGGGCGCGGGTGGTGGAGGAGCAGTATTGGGCGCAGTTGGAGGGGGCCGCCGACGAGATCGCCCGCGCGACGGGGGCGCGGGTGCTGCTATTCGGTCACATCCATGCCCGCATCGAGAAGACGCTGCCCTCGGGCGCGCTGTATCTGAACACGGGGACGTGGATCTGGCAGGGTGACTTCCGCCATGCCGATGACGCCACCTGGCAAGACCTGATCCACCACCCGGAGAAATACGCCGATGCGCGCGATCTGACCTTCGCCCGTATCGATTTCGACGCCGATGGGCAGATCACGACCGCCCGGCTTGACCGCGCCGGCCCTGCCCCCACCCCGCCCGCGCCGCCCGGCCCGGCGGCTCGACCCGGCCTGTTCACCCGCCTCCTGTTGTCCATCCGCTCCTTCTTCCTTTCGATTTTTGTGAGGGTGCGCAGATGAAGGCGGAAAAACGTGGATTCAAGGAAAGTGACGTGCACCGCTTCTTTGAGTTGGTACGCGGATGAACGCGGATGAACGCGGGTTCACGAAGGGCGGCGGCTTCGCTTTTGCACCGCTTCTTTAGGTTGCTACGCGGGTGAACGCGGAGAAACGCGGATGGGGGGATGACTCCAATCTCCAATCTCCAATTACCAATCTCCAATTACCAATCTCCAATCTCCAATTACCAATCCCCACTAACCACCATGCGCCCCTACCGCTACCTCACGCTCATCACGGCTCTGTTCGTGACCGTGCTGCTGCTCAGCAACATCGCCAGCGCCGCCAAACTCATCGATCTGGGCATGGCCGTCGGTGGGCTGCGCCTGGCCTTCGATGGCGGCACCCTGCTCTTCCCCCTGGCCTACATCTTCGGCGACACGCTGACCGAAGTCTACGGCTATGCCCGCAGCCGCCGCGTGATTTGGACGGGCTTCGGCTGCGCCCTGCTGATGGCGATCACGTTCTGGTCGCTGGCCCGGCTGCCCGGCGACCCGGCCTGGGGGCAGTTCGTCTACGAGGGCATGGCCGCAGCCAATCCAGGGCTATCACAGCCGGCCGACTCGGTTGCATTCGGCCAGTCGGCCTTCGATGGCATTCTGGGCGGGGTCAGTACGGGGGCGATCATCGTCGCCAGCCTGGTTGCCTATTTTGCCGGTGAGTTCAGCAATGCCTTCGTGCTGGCGAAGCTGAAGATCTGGAGCGGGGGCCGCTGGTTGTGGATGCGCACCATCGGCTCGACGCTGGTGGGCGAGGGCGTGGATACGGTGCTGTTCGTGCTCGTGGCCACGGCCCTGGGCGTTTTCCCCTGGTCGATTGCCCTGGGTCTGATCGTAGCCAACTACATCTTCAAGGTGGCGATCGAGGTTGGCTTCACGCCGCTGACCTACGTCATTGTCAACCGCCTGAAGCGGGCCGAGCATGAGGATTTTTTCGACCGCGATACGGATTTCAATCCCTTCAGGCTGGATGATGCGGAGGCGGAGCGAAAACAGGTTCAGCTTTGATCGCAAAGGGACAAATGGCAGGAATGTGAGCAGTGGTTTTCTGGAAGCGAATTGTAATTACAATGTAACTACTTTCTTCAATCCTCTCGAGGCCCATCATGACAACGCTACTTCGCACGCGCATTATTAGAATCGGTAATTCGCAAGGCATACGCATCCCTAGAACACTACTCGATCTGGCTCGACTTTCTCGTGATGTGGAGGTCGAAGCCAACGCCGAACAGATCGTGATCCGGTCGGTTCGGGGGACGCGACAAGACTGGGATGATCAGTTTCAGCGCATGGCCGCGCAAGGGGACGATGTCTTGCTGGACGCATTTTCGTCGTCACTTTCGGCCTGGGATGATGAGGAGTGGGAATGGCAGTAAAGCGTTTCGAAATCTACCTTGTGAACCTCGAACCGACTGTTGGCAGCGAAATCCAGAGGACGCGCCTATGCCTCATCATCTCGCCCGACGAGATGAATCGGCACATTCGAACCGTGATTATCGCTCCAGTGACGACACAAGGGCAGGATTATCCGACACGTATCAGATGTGAGTTCCGGGGCAAGGAAGGACAAATCGTACTCGATCAGATTCGCACGGTGGACAAAACTCGATTGGTTCGTCTTGTGGGTGAATTGGACGACGGCAGCCAGACAGAGGTGCTGAGATTGCTGGCAGAGATGTTCGCGCCCTGAGCGACGGCGCCGGGAGACCACGCACAAACGGGTTTGGCCTGATCGTCTGAGAGGTACTCCGCCGTTTGCAGCCTGGCGCTGCGGGGAAAAGTATGCTATCATGCCTCAAAGAATCAGGGACGTGACTTCGCCACGTCCCTTTTTTCGCATCCGGCGTCCGTTATGGCTGCTTACGTTTCTCCCACCATCGACCAACTGCTGCACAAAGCCGGCCATCTGTCGGGGGATGACCGCGACCTGGTGCGTCGCGCCTTTGGGCTGGCCGAGGAACAACACCGGGGCCAGGTTCGCAGCTCGGGTGAGCCGTACATCAACCATCCGCTGGCCGTAGCCGACATTCTTTGCAACCTGGGCGCCGACGCCGAGACGATGGCCGCCGGGCTGTTGCACGATGTGGTCGAAGATACAGGATATCCGCCGGAGAAGATCGCCGAACAGTTCGGCAACAGGGTGCGGGAGTTGGTCTTGGGGGTGACGAAGCTCTCGAAACAGACGCGCAGTGTGCTGGAACCGACCGACAACCATCCCCACGGCGCCAACGGCGGCCCCGCCGCCCGACCCGACCCCAGCCGTCAGGAAGAGTGGGCCGAGAACATGCGCCAGCTCTTCCTCAGTTCGGGCGAGCACCCCCTCATCCTGGTGATCAAGCTGGCCGACCGCCTGCACAACATGCTGACATTGACGGCGATCAAGAACGAGGACAAGCGCAGGCGCATCGCCAAAGAGACGCTGGAGATTTTTGCGCCGGTGGCCAATCGGCTGGGGATGTGGCAGATCAAGTGGGAGTTGGAGGATCTGGCCTTCCGCCATCTGCAACCGGTGGTCTATCAGCAACTGCGGGAGACGATCAACCAGCGACGGTCGGGACGAGAGCGCTACATCCGGCAGGTGGAGGAGCAGATCCGCCTGGCTCTGACCGAACAGGGCCTCACGGCCGATGTCAGTGGCCGGCCCAAGCACATCTACAGCATCTGGCGCAAGATGCAGAAGAAAGGCATCCCTTTCGAGGAGGTCTACGATGTGCACGGTTTCCGCATCATCGTTGCTTCCGTGACCGATTGTTATGTGGCCCTGGGGATCATCCACACGCTTTGGAAGCCCATCCCCGGCGAGTTCGATGACTACATCGCCCGGCCCAAGGACAACGGCTACCAGTCCTTGCACACCGCCGTCACCGGACCCGAGAAGCACCCGATGGAAGTGCAGATCCGCACCTGGGAGATGCACGATCTGGCCGAGCAGGGCGTGGCCGCGCATTGGCGCTACAAAGAGGGTGGGCGCAAGTTCGACGACGATTTCGCCAACAAGATCGCCTGGTTGCGGGCCTTGAAAACCTTCGAGGAGGAGACCAGCGACGCCGCCGAATTGGTGGAAAGTATGCGCACGGATATTTTCAGCGACCGTGTGTATGTGTTCACACCCAAAGGCGACCTGCTCAACCTGCCCGCTGGCTCGACGCCGATCGATTTCGCCTACCAGATTCACACCGAGGTGGGCCACCGCTGCCGCGGGGCGCGGGTGAACGGCAAGATCGTGCGGCTGGACTATCCGCTCAAGAATCGCGACCGGGTGGAGATCATCACCACCAAGAAGGCCGGGCCGAGCCGCGACTGGATGAACGAGCACCTGGGCTATGTCCGCACCCGTCGCGCCCGCTCCAAGATCCGGCAATGGTTCCGCGCCCAGGATCGCGAGGCCAACATCATCGCCGGCCGCCAGACGCTGGATCGGTTGATCAAGCAGCTCTATCTACGCTCGGTCAGCCACGATGACGCCGCTCAGGCCATGGGTTATGACAACCTGGATGATTTTCTGGCTGCCATCGGCTACGGCGACATCGCCTCCGACCGGCTGTCGAGCAAGCTGATCGCGATGCAGCCCAAAGACCGGGGCGAGGACAAAGGGGAGGATGAGGGCTTGCCCGATGTGGCCCCACCGCCCGGCGCCAGCGGCCCCATCACCATCCGCGGGGTGGATGGTCTGCTGACCCGGCTGGCGCAGTGCTGCAACCCGCTGCCCGGCGATGACATCATCGGCTATGTCACCCGCGGTCGGGGCGTGACCATCCACAAGGCTGAGTGCCCGAATGTGATGAACCGCAACCAGGAGCAGGAGCGGATGATTCAGGCTCATTGGGGCGCTGAAACGCCCACTTATCCCGTCCCCATCATCGTCCGGGCCTGGAATCGCACCGGCCTGTTGCGCGATATCAGCGCTGTAGTGGCTGCGGACGGCATCAACATCAGCGCCTCCAGCACCAACACCAGCCCGAAGTCGCCGCTGGCGGTGATCTTCCTGACCCTGAGTGTGGGCGACGCGCAGCAGCTGACGCGGATCATGGACCGCATCGAGCGGGTGCAGAATGTGATCTCGGTGGAACGGTATCGGGCGGAGGGGGGGAAGGGGAAGAAGTAAAGGCGGGGGTGGAGATTGGGGATTGGAGATTGGTTAGTGGAGATTGGGGATTGCGATGGGCAGGGCGAGGCCCGACAAAAGGTGGCGGCGGCATGAAGGTCGTGCTCGACCACAACCTCTCCCCGCGCCTGGTCTCGCGCCTGACCGATGTTTTCGACGAGGCCGGCGTGCTGGTACTGCGGTAGGAGGGGGCGAGGCCGGCGCCTGCACCAGGGCCTCGTCCCTGCCCCTAGGCTTTCATCCGCGCCCCCTTCTCTTCATAGGTGAAAATCCACCCGGCCAGGTCGCCAATGACCAGAGCATCGGTCACATCGCCGGTGGCCGGATCGACGAAGACGCGATAGAAGCGCGATGAATACTGCCCGGCGTCAGCCTCCAGTTCGGCGCGGGTCATTGCCTGGATGATGCGCAGCCGTTCTTGCCAGTGGGCCATGTTTTGCGGGCGCAAATCCACCCAGCCATCCTCCGCGGCCTGGGCCTTGCACTGCGGCCCGCGCAGCAGCCGGGCGCCGTCGGGCGCAAGGATGGGGATGCCGATGGAGATGATCTGGACGCGCAAGCCGGCGTCGTTGGCGATTTCATCGAAACAGGCGCGGGCCAGGGTTTCGGGCGACATGCGCAAGAGCCGCGAGATGCGGTCGCTGCTGATGCGTTGCAGTAGATAGGCCTCGAACAGTAGTTTCGAGAGCCGGGGCGGGCCGAGCACCTCGAAAGCCACGCTGCGCACCCCGTGATCCTCCTCCAGCTGCCTCATGCGCGCCAGCGCACCCTCGCGCAAGATGCCGGCGCGGTAGGTCGGCCCCAGCACCGACTGGTCGATGGCGCTGATCACATCGAAACCAGTGTTGCCGCCCTTGATCTCCAGGCTGGCGTAGCGGGCAATTTCTTCGGGCGTGACGAACTCCATCTGGTTGAGTGAGGTAATCGTCGAGAACTCGCCCAGGGCAAAGAGGCCGTTCTCGCCCGTATCGATGAAGACATTCTCCAACACCCGGCCCTCGACGGCAACACCGAACGGGCCGATAGGAGCCAGGGTTGCCCTGAGTGAGGCCGCAGGGTCATCGGCCAGCGGATAGGCCTGTTCGGGCGGGCAATCGTAGAGGGGGATGGCCTTGCCCCCGCGCCGGATGGGGCCATAACCGATCTCGGCCCAGCCGATGGCGGCCGTGGGTTTGATCTCTTTGATCGCCGCCATCTCGGTCGAGGTGCGCGCCAGCAGGAAGAGCAAGAGGCTGTGCGCGCCTGCCACCGCCGCCTTCGAGAGCAGCACCGACGAGGGTTTCTCTTCGCCGTGCGTGTAGGGGATGTTCAGGCCCATGCCGCCGGTGCCGCTGGTGCCCACCTTGAGATAGACCTTGACGCCCGGCCAACCGTTTTCGGGGTCGGCGGCCAGCACCTCCTGCAAAATTTGGATGTGGCGCACGACGTGGGGGGTGTAGAGCTTGGCCAGGTGCCGCTCGACCGCCTCGCCGAAGCTGGCTGGATCGCCAGCGGCCGCCGCCGCCTGCAGCTCGCGGGCGCTGGCATAGATATTCTGGTAGGCGAAGGCGGTGGCGGTGTTGATGCAATCGACGATGGCATCGGGCTGATACTGACGGGCGAAGCGATAGAGCGTCGATTGTTCCAGCAGCTCGCGCTTTCTCTCCCCAACCAGGGGGTCGAGCAAATCGGCCAGCGCCAGCCGCCGCGCCTCGGCGTCGGCCAGGATCTCCGGCCAGGTCCAATCCTTGTACTGCCAACGCACAAAGATATTGCCCCAACAGGCACTCACCCCGGTCTCCGGCGGCGCTTCCGCCCGGATCAGGGCCGCCGCCCGCTCGGCGCCGGCTTGATCGATCGAGGCGATAATGATGTGCGCCGGCTTGTCGCGCAGCAGCCGCCGGCAAATGGCCTTGCCGACCATGCCGCCACCGCCGAGTACGAGAATAGTTCGTCCTTGAACTTCCATGATGCGTCCTCCGTGGGGTGATGTTCCGGGTGCGGGGTTTCGGGTTGCGGGTGCGGGGTTGAACAAGGGCCAGTGTAGTGCATTGGTGGGCGGCTGACCATGACTTGCGTCATGTTCGGGTCAAAAGCCTCACCTGGCGGGCGCCGCAGTCCGTTCGTAGCTGGTCTGTAGTCCACCCGCCCAACACATTTCCCCGGCCCGTGTTATAGTGCGCGGCTATGAAGCGCCTACTTCTGGCGGCAGGGTTCTGCCTCCTGCTCGTCTTCCTCCTCCTCATCGCCGCCGGCAGCCTTCGCTACGGTGGGCCAGATGGCCTCATCCGCCGCTTCCGGGCCGAGATCGCCGCGCGCCGCCCGGTTCAGCACGCCATCCTGGTGCCCACCCCCCTACCCACGCCCGGAGGTCAGAGGCTTGTCCTGAGCGAAGCCGAAGGAACGGAGGTCGGAGGTCGGAGGACGGAGATTGGAGATCAGAATACTGCGCTGGTCTGCGGCGGCGGGCCGGAGAGCGGAGAACAGCGATCAGCGCCAGCGACGCCGTGTTCTCTTCCCCCCGTCTCCCCTTCCCCCCCTCCCTCCGTCTCCCCTTCCCCCCCTCCCCCCGTCTCCCCCTCTCCCCCTCTCCCCCTCCCTCCCACCCTCACCCTCACCGGTTTCCGCCACGCCTGGCAGACCTGGAACAACTGCGGCCCGGCCACGCTGGCGATGGCGCTGAGCTACTTTGGCAGCACACTGACCCAAGAAGACATCC
>CAYWPZ010000134.1:0-13104 GCA_964460135.1 uncultured Caldilineales bacterium
CCCAGGTGCGCGAGCAGCGGCAGCGGGGCGACGAGCAGGAAGGCCATCGTGAGCTTGGTGCTGAGCGAGCGCAGGCGCGGGGGGCGAAGGTCGTCATCGGCGGCGCCCACGCCACCCTGGCCCCGGACGAAGTCGCGGCCTGGGCCGATAGCATTGCCGTGGGCGAGGCTTATCGCACCTGGCCGCAGATGATCGCCGATTTCGACCGCGGCCAGCTTCAGCCCCGCTATGTCGATGAAGAATGGGCGCACCTGGACGACCTCAAGCCGCTGGCCGAGCGGGTGCTGCGGCAGGTGGACGAGAACCGCAACTATTGGACGCCGTATCTGGAGATTACCCGTGGTTGCCCGCGCAGTTGCACCTTTTGCACGGCCATCCGCGTCTCGGGGCGGGTGATGCGGTTGCGGCCGGTGGAGCAGGTGGTGGAGGAGATCGAACGCCGCCGGATCAGGCGCTTCTTCCTCACCGACGACAATTTCGGCCTCAATTTCCGGCTGCACCCCGATTACATGGTCGAATTATTCCAGGCGCTGCGCAAGTTGCCGCTGGCCGGCTGGACGTGCCAGGCCGAGCAGATGGTGGCCGACTATCCCGACCTGCTGAAGTTGGCCCGTGAAGCGCACATGGACAAGTTCTTCATCGGTTTCGAGAGCGCCAATCCTGAAAACCGCCGCGAGTTGGGCGGCAAAGCCAAGGGCAATGTCGAGCGCTATCGCCAGGTCATTGACCGGGTGCACGAGGCAGGGTTGGGTGTGGTGGGGCTGTTCGTCTTCGGTTTCGATGGCGACACCCCGGCCATCTTCGAGCACACCTATGATTTCATCCGCACGAGCCGACTGGATGGCGTCAGCATCACCGTGCTCACGCCCTATGTGGGCACGCCCCAGCGCCAAACCTGGGTCGAGCAGAACCGCCTCATCCCCGGCATCCCCTGGTCGCTGTACGACACCAACCATGTCACCTACTACCCCGCCCAGATGACGCCGGCGCAGCTGGCCCAGGGCTACGACTGGCTCTCGCGCAAGCTCTACGGCTATCGGGGCATCGCCTATCGCGGGCTGCGCAACCTGGCCCGGCAGCCGCTGCGCGATTGGCCGCGCAAGGCTTTCAATAGTTTCAGCACCGATTTCGGCTACCGGATGGAGTGCGCGCACCGTGATTGGGAGCCGGCGGAGGATGGGATCGGGCGCAAGAGATAGGGGGCGGGGGCTTCTCGACAAGCGCGCCAGCCCGGTGTAGAATGGGGGCATGAACCGCCAGCAAGTCACCGCCGCCCTTAAGCATCACCGACAAGAACTGACCGAACAGTTTGGCGTGCAATCCCTCGCCCTGTTTGGTTCGACCGTGCGCAACCAGGCAACAACAGCAAGCGACGTCGATCTTGTCGTCGAGTTTGTAAACCGGTTGCGTGTTTCCTCCTGTCCGCGTTGCAGGATTAGTTGGGACAATTGCTAGGATGTTCTGTCGATTTGTGTACATTGCGTAGCCTCAAGCCGCGCATCCGCCGTCATGTGGAAGAAGACGTGCAAGAGACCACAGCTGTTATCATGTCAGACCAAGGAAGGAATGTATGGCGCCGTTTGCTGAAAACACCCTGACAATCCCTTACCCTAACACGCTATTGTTGTCGCTAAAGGAAAATCGGAGTGAGTTCGAACACGAAGCCCGTCTGCTCCTGGCAGTCAAACTGTATGAAATGGGACGCATTTCTACCGGTATGGCTGCACGTTTGGCTGGAATGGGGCGCGTGGCTTTTATGTTCGCGCTGGAGCGATTTGAACTCTCGCCCATTGGCATCGATCCGGACGAGCTAGAACAAGACGTGAGCAACGCCTGAGCACACACGCCGGGTGGTCACGAACACCACACCCATTCTCGCGTTATCCCTGATCGGCCAGTTGGATTTGTTAAGAGCGTTGTACCATGAGGTGCTGGCGCCAAACGCTGTGTTCTCAGAGGTCATGGCCGGTGGAAGGGGTCGCGTGGGCACAATCGAATTGCGGCAAGCGAGTTGGCTCCACAGAGTCGATTTGGCGGATCCAACTCGCGTTGATTTTCTGGCCGACCTGGATCGGGGAGAGGCTGAAGCGATTGTTCTGGCACAGGAAGTACAAGCAGACTTGCTCATTGTCGATGAACGTCTAGCCCGCCGCTATGCTCAGCATCTTGGCATTCCAATTACAGGCACATTGGGCGTGCTACTGAGGGCTAAGCAAACCGGGCTGATTACGGAGATCAGCCCCCTGATTGCTCGTTTGGAAGAAGGGGGAATCAGGCTCGGAGCAGCACTGATAAGACGTGCGCTTGAATTGGCAGGTGAATTCTGAGATCTGGCATTTCTGGTGACGCGCCCAATCCTTGTTCGTGCACAAGTCTGGCGGGGTTGCCGAGCCTATTCGCGCTCACCCCACCACCGCCGGCGCCATCTCCATCCCCAGCGCCCGCGCCGCCGCCAGCCGGTAGAGGCCATCATCGAGCAGGTAGCCGTCGCCCAGGCGGGTGAGCTGGATGGGCGGGCTGATGCCCAGGCGCCGGGCGCGCTCGATGGCTTTGTTCACTTTTTCGGCGTCCAGGGTCAGCGACTTCTGGTGTGGGCGCAGGCGGATGCGGGCGAGGGGGATCATGACGACATCGGGGTTGGCCGCCGGCGACGGGGCGGGGGCGGTGCTGCTGAGAATCAGGCGGAACCCGGTCTGCTGCTCGAAGGCGGCCACCAGCTCCATCATGGCGGCCTCGTCCGCCGCCTGGGTCAGGACGACGCTTGCCTCGCCCCGGTCAGGGTAGATGCTCGGCCCCTTGGCGGCCGCCCAGCCGGCGCCGGCCAGCAACGCCAGCGCCGCCTCGCCGATGGCCCCCTGGTTGGGCTGCGGGTTGATGCGCAGCGGCCAGCCGATCTCCTGCTCCAGGGCCGCTATCGTTTCCTGATAACGCTCGCCCACCCGCCGAGAGATGAACGACAGCATGATCTCGCCATCCTTGAGGCTGGTGCGATAGAGACTGCTGCCCTCTAGCGCGGCGCGGATGGCAGCATAGGCGGCGTTGATCTCCCAGCGGTTGGCGGCAGGGCCGGGGGTGGGGACGGGTGTGGGGGCGGGCGCCTCGGCGAGTTTGATCTCCAACCCGTAGCCGCTGAGCGCTCGGAACTGCTCGCTCAAGCGCGCACGGTCGGCGGCCAGGGCCTGGCGCTGCTCGGGCGAGGATGGCGCCAGGATGACGGCGACGCGCTTTTCTTGGCGATGGATGGCCGGGCCTTTGCCGACCGCCGCGCCCGCGGGCAGCAGTTCACGCACCAGGACGCCCAGGGCCAGCTGGTTGGCTTCGGGCGCGATCTCGATCTCCCAGCCGGTGGCGGCCTGCAAAGCGGCGATTTCCGGCGCGAACCGGGCGCGGGCGATGTCGGGGAAGTCGAAGGTCAGGGTGAGAACATGAAGGTCGAGCCGGTAGCCAGTCTTGCGCAGGCGGGCCGCGAGCGGGAAGGCGCGGTTGGCCTCGGCCAGGGCCTGGTTCGGCTCCATCACGGCCGGGGCCGGGGCGGAGCGGCGGTAGGGGGCCAGGTCGGCGGCGGTCGGGGCGGCCTCGCCCAGGATGGCCAGCACCTCTTCCGGGTAGATGCTCTGCTCCAGGCCGGGCGCGACCTCCACCCACAGGTGGTCGGCGGCCAGGTCGAGGCAGCGGACGGAGACGGCTTGCTCGCCCCGCAGCAGCAGCCATTTCCCCCGCGCCTGCTCGAAGCCGGGCATGGCGGCGCGGCGCTGGCGGGCAATCTCGCTCTGCCGGGCGCGGAACTCATTCGGCCGGGCGCTTTTGTGCAGGCGGGCGGCGGCGGATGCGAACTCGAAGCTCTGGCCGGCGCGGGGGAGGTGGACGACGCGCCCGCGCTGGCCGAGGGCGGTCTTCAGGCTAAGGCGGGCGGCCTCGTCGCCGTGGACGAGGAAGATCTGCTCCGGGTCGAGGGTTTCGGCCAGGCTGACGATCTGGCCCTCGTCGGCGTGGGCCGAGAGCGAGTAGGTGGCCAGGCGACACCGCACATCCACCCTGTCTTTGCCCAAGCGGATAGAACCACGCCCGCGTTCGGCGGCCTCTTGCAGGCGGCGACCGGGCGATTCCTCGTCCTGGTAGCCGGTGAGGAGGATGGCGTGTTGGGGGCCGCCAGCCAGGGCGCGGGCATAGGAGAGCGACGGCCCACCCGCCAACATGCCGGAACTGGCGACGATGACCGCCGGCCCCGGCTCCCAGACCAGGGCGTTGCGCTGGCCGTTGTTCTGCACCGGGCGGATGGCGCCCTCGAAGAATTTCGCCCCACGCTCTTGCAAGGGCAGGGGCAGGTAGTCGCTGAAGCCGACATAGGCCTGGCAGACGGCGCGCACCATGCCGTCGGCCCAGACCGGGATGGGCGGCATCTCGCCCCGGCGCTGGAATTCGGCCAGGATGAGGAGAAGTTCCTGGGCGCGGCCGAGGGCGAAGGCCGGGATCAGAACCTTGCCGCCTTCGGACGCCACCTGCGCCGCTGTCTCGATCAGTTTGCGCTCTTGCACGGCCCGGTTGGCGTGCATGCGCCCACCGTAGGTGCTCTCGAGGATCAGCCAATCGGGGCGGAAGGCAGGCGGTCTGGCCCCGTCTACGGTGCGCTGGGGCGAGATGGAGATGTCGCCGGTGATGAGCAGGTTGCCCTCGTCGCTTTCTAGCCCCAGCATGGCGGCGCCGGCGATGTGCCCGGCGGGAAACCAGGTCACGCTCAGCCCTTCGCCCAGGGCCAGGGGCGCCTGAAAGGGGACGGGGACGAAGGCGGCCATGAGCTGGCCCACGGCCACATCGTCGAACAGCGGCAGCTCGCCTTCCTCGTCCAGCCGCGATTGCATGATGCGACGCGCATCCTGGTGGAGGACGCGGGTGAGGCTGATGGTGGGCGGGGTGGCGTAGACAGGAGCTTCGGGTTGGTGGGCGACGACGAGTTCGAGGGCGCCAGTGTGGTCGGTGTGGGCGTGCGTGACCAGGATGGCATCCAGGTTGCCCAGGGCGTCGATTTGGCTGAGGTCGGGGAGTTGGTCGCCGGCCAGCCCCCAGCGCGCTTTGGGCGAGGGGCGGATGCCGGCGTCGACGAGGAGACGCTTGCCGCCGATCTCGATCAGGGTGCTGCTGGCGCCCACCTCGTCGGCGCCGCCGAGGAAGGTGATTTTCATGCCGCTATTATATCGCGCTGCCCGGCGCTAGGTGATTCGGCGGCAGGAGGGGGTAAAATGGGCGCTGGCATCCGCATCCAGGCGAAGGCCGGGATCGTAATCCCCATCTTGCCGTTCCCGCCCCTTGTCCCGTTCGCACCAGGGCGGGCCTACGCTTCAGCCGCGGGTTTTCACCTGCTCACGCTTGACATTCTCACTCGACCGGAGACAAATCGTATGCGCTACAAACTACTGGGCCGCAGCGGCCTGCGCGTCTCGGAACTGGCCCTGGGCACGATGACCTTTGGCCAGAACTGGGGCTGGGGCTGCTCGTATGACGAGGCCAAAGCCATGTTCGACGCTTTCGCCGAGGCGGGCGGCAACTTCATCGACACCGCCAATCGTTACACCGAAGGAACCAGCGAGCAGTATGTGGGCGAGTTCGTCGCCTCGGACCGCGACCATTGGGTGGTGGCAACCAAATACACGCTCTTCGACCGCCGCGGCGACCCCAGCTTTAGCGGCAACCACCGCAAGAACATGGTGCGGTCGCTGGAAGCGAGCCTGCGCCGGTTGAAGACCGACCATATCGACCTCTTCTGGGTGCACGCCTGGGATTTTCTGACCCCGGTGGAGGAGGTGATGCGCGGGTTGGATGACCTGACGCGGACGGGCAAGGTGCTGTATGTGGGCATCTCCGACACCCCGGCCTGGATCGTCGCCCAGGCCAACACCCTGGCCGAGCTGCGCGGCTGGTCGCCGTTCGTGGCCCTGCAGATCCGCTACAGCCTGGCCGACCGCGCCGCCGAGCGCGACCTGCTGCCCATGGCCCGCGCTTTCGACCTGGCCGTGACGCCGTGGAGCATCCTGGGCGCGGGAGTGCTGACAGGCAAATACAGCGGCGGGGGCGATGCCAAAGGCCGGGCCGCGCGCTGGCACAAGAGCGAGCGCCATCTTGCCATCGGCGACGTCGTCGTTCAGACGGCGAAAGCGATCGGGCGCAGCCCCTCGCAGGTGGCCATCAACTGGGTGCGGCAGCAAGAGGGCGTCATCATCCCGTTGCTGGGGGCCAGTTCGCTGGCGCAATTGCAGGACAATCTGGCGGCGCTCGACTTCACCCTCGATCCGGAGCAACTCCAGCGCCTGGATGAGGCCAGCCAGATCGACCTCGGTTTCCCGCACGATTTCCTCCAGGGCGCCGAAGTGCGCAATCTGGTCACGGGCGGGGTGTTCGATCAGATCGACAATCATCGCAGCTAGGGATGTGATGCGGGTTCCGGGTTTCGGGTTCCGAGTTCCGGGTTCCGTACACGCGATGTACGCCACGATTTCCACAATTCACAATCTCCCATGTCCCTCAGCCACGAACGCACCTTTCGCGTCCGCCACTACGAATGCGATCTGTTCGGGCATGTCAACCATGCCCAATACCTGCGCTACTGCCAGGAGACGGCCTTCGACGCCTCAGCCGCGGCGGGCTATGACATCGCCCGCTACGAGGCCATGGGCCGGATGTGGTGGGTGCACGAGACCGACATCACCTATCACCGGCCGCTGGGCTATGGCGATAGCGCCAAGGTGCGCACCTGGGTGGCCGATTTTGGTCGCGTGCGCTCGCGACGGGCCTACGAAGTGCGGAACGCCGTGACCGGCGAGCTGGCTGCCGAGGCCCTGACCGATTGGGTCTTTCTCGACCGCTTCACCCAGCGCCCGCAGCCCATCCCCGCCGAACTCATCGCCGCCTTCTTCCCGCAAGGCGGCCCTGTCCCGCGCCCGCCCGGCGGCGCCTTCCCCGGCGGCGCCTTCCCCAGCGCGCCGCCGCCGCCGCCCGGCGTCTTCACAGCCCGCCGCACGATCGAATTTCGCGACCTGGACATGGCCGGGCATGTCAACAACGCCAACTACATGACCTTCTTCGAAGCCTGTAGCATGGCTGTGGGCGAGGCCTACGGCTGGACGCCAGCCCGCATGCTGGACGCCGGCTTTGGCATCTTCGCCCGCCGCTACCGCATCGAATATCGGCAACAAGCGCGGTTGGGCGATGAGATCGAGATGGCCACCTGGGTGTCGGATGCGCGCCGGGCCACGGCCATCCGCCATTACACGATGACGCGCCTGGCCGATGGCGCCCTGTTGGCCCGCGCCCATACCCTCTGGGCCTGGGTCGATGTCCACACCGGCCGGCCCACCCGCATCCCCGACGACTTCCGCGCCGACTTCGGGCCGAACATCGTCGATTGACACGCCCCAGCACAAAGACACGAAGGACACAAAGAAGCCACGAAGAAAACAACTATGAAACTTAGAAAAATTCTTGACAAATAGTTGACATCCCTCTTGAGCTGATGTATCATGCCGAAGTAACTTCACGCCTCACGTTTCACGCCTCAAGGAAAACCATGCCCACCTCACCCATCTCACGGCGCTACCTGCCCGCCCTCAACATCATCGCCTTCGTCCTCACCCTTGTCGTCAACTTCCTCTCCGGCACAGGGACGCTGAACAACCGCAGCACCCAGGAGATCTCAGACTCACTGCCCTCGTTCTTCACCCCGGCCGGGTTCACCTTTTCGGTCTGGGGTCTGATCTATCTCGGCCTGACCGCCTTCGTCATCTACCAGGCGCTGCCCGGCCAGCGTCACAACCCCTATCTCCAGCGCATCGGCTGGTGGTTCGTGATCAGCTCGCTGGCCAACATCGCCTGGATCTTCGCCTGGCACTGGGGTTTGTACGTGCTGACCGTGCCCGCCATGCTGTTGTTGTTGGTCTCGCTGCTGGTCATCTACACACGCCTCGGCGCCGGCCTGCCCGCCTCGACCCGGCCCCACCCCGTCAGCCGCGGCGACCGCTGGCTGATCGACACCCCCTTCGGGCTCTACACCGCCTGGATCACCGTCGCCAACATCGCCAACATCGCCACCACGCTCGTCTCGCTCAACTGGGGCGGCTTCGGCATCCCCGGCCCCACCTGGGCGGCGATCATGATCCTGGTTGCAGCCGTCGTCGCCACCCTGGTGCTGATCAAGCGCACCGATTTCGCCTTCGCCGGCGTCATCCTCTGGGCGCTGTTCGGCATCTGGAGCAAGCAGGGCGGCCAGACGATCATCGCCGTCGCCGTCATCATTGCCTTTGTCGTCGTCGTCGTCGCCGCCATCCTCGGCTGGCGCCGCACCCAGCGCTAAACCCTCCCCCTTCACCGCCCCCCCACCATGAAAATTGCTCTCTTTGGCGCCACCGGCGGCACAGGACAACAGATCATCGCCCAGGCCCTTGCAGCCGGCCACTCCATCCAGGCCCTCGTCCGCGACCCTGCCCACCTCTCCCTCCAAAACCCCAACCTCAGCCTGATCACCGGCGACGTCCTCGACCCCGCTGCCGTGGTCAGAACCCTGGCCGGGGCCGAGGCCGCCATCGTCAGCCTGGGCAACACCGCCAACAACCCCGATTGGATCGTCTCCAACGGCACCCAGGTCATCGTCGAGGCCATGAAACAGGGCGGCCCGCGGCGGCTGGTCGTCATCACCTCGCTCGGCGTCGGCGACAGCAAAGACCAGGTGCCCTTTGCCTTCAAAATGCTGATGAAAACCGTGCTCAGGAAACCGATGGAGGACAAAGAGCGTCAGGAACAGATCGTCCGCGCCAGCGGCCTCGATTGGACCATCGTCCGGCCCGGCGGCCTGAGCAACGGCCCTCGCACCGGCAACTACCGCTCTGGCCTCGACCCCAAGATCAGCGCCGGACAGGTCAGCCGGGCTGATGTGGCCGCATTCACCCTGCGCCAACTCGACGACGCGACTTTCCTGCACCAGACGCCCGCCATCACCTGAGCGTCTTGTGGTACGCGGATTGGCGCGGATGGACGCGGATCGATACACAACACACCCCCATGCCCCATCAAGCCCGTTGGCCTCACCTGCTGGGCGCAATGCTGGCCCTGCTGATCCTGGCAGCCTGCAACAGTCCGGCTGCGCCATCGTCGCCGCCCGCCCCACCGTCGCCAACTGCGGCGCCGCCCACGCTGGTCGTTGCCACGGCCACACCATCGCCCCTGCCGCCGACCGAACCGCCCCCCTCTCCCTCGCCGACGACTGCCCCTCCCACGCCAACCACCCCTCCCACCCCCACTGCTCTCCCCCAGCCGCCCCCTCTCTCCCCGCCCGCGGCCATTGCCCTGGAGCCATTCCTCGACCTTGCCGCCGAGATCACCTATCTGACCCATGCCGGCGACGGCAGCGGGCGGCTGTTCGTGGTCGAGAAAAAAGGCCGGGTGCGGATCATCGACGAGGAAGGCATCTTGCTGGACCCACCCTTCCTCGATATCGCAGAGGTGGTCGATGCCTCTAGCTCGGAGCAAGGGCTACTGAGCATCGCCTTTCCCCCCGATTTTACCGCCAGCGGCGAATTCTATGTCAACTATACGGCCCGGGCCAGTGACGGCGGCACCGTCATCGCCCGCTACCGGGTCGCGGACGGCGACCCCAACCGCGCCGACCCAGGCACAGCCCAAGTCGTCCTGGCTTTCGACCAGCCGGCGCCCAACCACAACGGCGGCCAGATTCAGTTCGGGCCGGATGGCTATCTCTATGTCGGTACAGGCGACGGCGGCGCAGCCGCCGACCCCTGGGACAATGCCGAGAACCTGAACGTGTTCTTGGGCAAGATGTTGCGGCTGGATGTGCGCGGCCAGAGCACCTACGCCATCCCGCCCGACAATCCCTGGGCCGGCCGGCCGGTCTGGGCCTACGGCTTGCGCAACCCCTGGCGTTTCTCTTTCGACCGACTGAGCGGCGACCTCTACATTGCCGATGTCGGCCAGGGCGACTGGGAAGAAGTGAATTTCACGCCGGCAGGAACAGCGGGCGGCCTGCACTTCGGCTGGGATACGATGGAAGGCCGGCACTGCTTCGAGCCGCGGCAGGGCTGCGAGACCGCGGGCAAGGTGATGCCGGTGGTCGAATACGGCCATGATCTGGGCTGCTCGATCACCGGCGGTTATGTCTATCGCGGTCAGCGTTTCCCGGCCCTGAACGGCGTCTATCTATTTGGCGACTATTGCAGCGGGTTGATCTGGGGGCTGTGGCGGGAGGGCGGCGCCTGGCAAGAGCGGATGCTGCTGGCCAGCGACGCCAACATCGCCTCGTTTGGCGAGGACGAGCGGGGCGAGATCTATGTGCTGGATCTGGACGGCCAGATCTACCGCTTGTTGGCCAGATAGTGAACCCAGAATAGTCGCGCGGCCACTGCTCGCCACGGGCGCCAGGCTGCGCCCATCTCGATCATGGCCGCGCCGCTTGGCCGCTGTTCCAGCCGCTTGACGCGTTGGACGGCCGTGACCAGGGCCAGGTCGCCGCTGGGCCACACATCGGGTCGCAATAAGCACATCAGCAAATAGACATCCGCCGTCCACTGGCCGATCCCCTTCACCGCCGTCAGCCTGGCCCGCACTTCGTCGTCGCCCAACCCGGCCAGCGCCGCCAGGTCGAGTTGGCCCGAAAGCACGGCCTGGGCAAGATGGCGGCCATAGGCGGCCTTCTGGCGGCTGAAACCTGCGCGGCGCAGGGCGGCGTCATCCAGAGCCAGGAAGGTGGCCGGGGTCAGGGCGCCAGCCAGGGCGAGCAGCCGGTCATAGGCGGCGCGGGCCGAGGCCAACGAGACCTGCTGTTCGAGAATGATGTGAATCAGGGTGGAGAAGCCGGGCGGGCGCGCCCACAAAGGCGGCGGCCCCCAGTGGGCGACGATGGCGGCCAGATCGGCGTCGCGGGCGGCCAAATCGTGTGCGGCCGCGGCCAGGCGCGCATCATCCAGCGGCTCGGCGGCGTCGGTATTGCGGTCAATGGTGGTCATGGCGCAAAACCGTCGCCCTGCTGGATGAACTCGATGCGATTGCCGAACCCAAATGAAGCTGGATGCCGCGCCCTTGACGCTCGCAGCACGGCGTACAGACTCAAATCGCCCTCGCGACCGTCGGCATGGAACTGCTCCACCACGCGCAGCCCGGCCTGGACGGCCAGCATCACGATCTCGGCTTCATCCAGTTCATGGACATAGCGATAGCCAACCCCATCCTGCCGCCAGTCGAGCAGATAATCGCCTGCTTCCACCTGGTCGGCGGCCAGACCAACGGTCGCCCAGGGCAGGATTTTGCCGGCCATGCGGGCATTGTGACTGAAACGCCAGGTCGAGAGGATGAGGACGCCGTTCGGGGCCAGCAGGCGGGCGGCGGCAGCGACGAAGACGGCGCGATGGGCAAGGCCGGGGATGTGATGGAGCACGGCCAGGGCGACGACGGCATCCCACCCCCCTCCGGCCGTCTCCTCCCAACCGGCCTCGCCCAGGTCGGCCTGCCGGAACTCGGCCTGGGTGTGGGCGAGGCCGGCCGTCTCTCGCCGGGCGATGTCAAGCAGGCTGGCGCTGGCATCGAGCCCCAGGTAACGCACCGGCTGCAAGCGCCGGTCAAGGAAGCGGGCGAAACGGCCGTTGCCGCAGCCCAAATCGAGCACCTGACAAACGGGCGGGAAATGTGCTATGATGCGCGACCAACCTGGCTGGCCCCCGAAGCGCGTGGCCGCAAACCCGGCCGCGTGCCGGGTGTAGAAGTCGTGGTTGATCTGGCGCAGTTGGCTGCGCACCTGCTCGTCCATGGAAGATGAAAGATGCTGCAAACGCTCGAAGCTCTCGTCGATGAAACCGGAACCATCCGCTTGCTGGAAGCGGATCTGATGCCGTATGGCCGGCGCGTCCTGATCACAGTCCTGGAAGATGGAACGTCCATCACGAAGGATCAGCGCCCCTTTGGTCTGGCCGCGGGTGACTTTCGAGTGCCGGATGACTTCGACGCGCCGCTATCTGAGGATGTGCTGTTGGCATTCGAAGGTCATCTTGACGGCCAATGAGATTATTTCTTGATACACAGGTATTCCTCTGGTACATCAGCGGCGATGAACGACTGCCGATGCGTTACGTGAATGCCATCCGTTTGCCAGGAAATGATGTTTTCTTGAGTGCTGTATCACTGTGGGAAGCCATTATCAAGTACGACCTTGGCGAACTGCCTTTGCCTCAGGCGCCTACGACTTATCTTCCCACACAAAGAAGGCGTCATGCAATTACCAGTCTGCCAGTCTATTAAACAGCAGTACTCAGGCTTGCTGCTTTGCCGCCATACCATCGTGATCCCTTTGATCGACTTCTTGTTTGCCAGGCGATGGCCCATGGGCTGCAATTGGCGACTGTCGATGGTGTATTGGGCGCTTACCCAATAGAACTGTTCTGAGTTGGCAACTCATCGCGGAGCAATGGCTGTCATCACCCTCTCGAAATGGTCTACGCAGGCGGGCGGCGTGCTCGATGTCGATACCGACGAAGGCACGCTGCTCGCTTTCTTGGGCCGGTTGCGCGCCCTGCCCCAGCTAGACGCCGACAGCTATCTGGATGCGGTCAACGCCTTCGCCCGCGAGAGCGGCCGGCATTTCAGCAAGGCCGAGTTGGTGCACGGCTACCGGCAGTTGGCGGCTGCGGGCAAGATCGAGCCAGACCGGCGGCTGGAGCAGGGCTTGCGGCTGAAGCCGGTGCGCACCAGCTCGGGCGTGGCCCCGGTAACGGTATCCGGCCCGTTCGACGACATGCGGTGCCGCCACGTCCGGCTCCTGCACGAGGCGTCGAAGCGAGGGCCCCTGCACGTGAAGCTCTGGTCGGATGCCGCGGTGAAGGCCGCGACGGGGGCGCCGCCGAAGTTCCCGCAGGCCGAGCGTGAGTACCTGGTGAGGGCGGTCCGGTACGTGGACGGCGTCACGCTGACGGAGGAGCCGGTCGCGGACTCGGCCGGGATCGTGGACGCCGCGCTCGCGGGATTCCCGCACACGCACGCCGGGATGCCGGGGCCGGCCGCCGGGCGGAAGCGGGTGGTCGTGACCGGGTGTTACGACTGGTTTCACTCGGGCCACGT
>CAYWPZ010000135.1:0-13028 GCA_964460135.1 uncultured Caldilineales bacterium
CGAAGGTTTCCACGACATCGAGGTGCGCTACAACGAGCTGGGCGGGTCGCGCGATATGCAGCTTTGGTGGCAGCCCCCCGGCGGCGGCAAGACCATCATCCCCACCGCCTATCTCTACCCGGCCGAAGACGAACTGCCCGCCGGTTTGGTGCTGCCCCCGCCGCCCACCCTGGAGACGCCCCTGGTGGCAGTCGAGCCGGAGACGGGCGAGATCGTCGCCATCGCGCCGCTGCCCGAACCTGCCCCCCAACAGCCCGGCGAGTCCGCCCCTGCTGCCCCTGCCGTTTCCTCCCCCCTCGGCGATTTCCCCGCTGTCGAACCAGCGGTGTTGTGGACTTTTGGCGCCTGCGGCGCGGCTGAAGATCAACTGCAGAAGCCCATCGGCGTGGCCGCCGACCAACAGGGCAACGTCTATGTAGCCGACATGGTCGGCAACCGCATCGTCAAGATCAGTCCCGACGGCCGCTTCCTGGCTGCCTGGGGCGAAAAAGGCGAGGGGCCGGGCCGCTTCACCGAGGTCTTCGACCTTGAAGTAACGCCGCAGGGCGAGATCGCCGCCCTCGACGCCGTCAACCAGGTGATTTCCCTGTGGTCGCCGGAGGGCGAGTTCCTACGCCAATTCGGGGCCGAACTGACAACCTACCGCCCGCGCGGTCTTGGCGTCGCCGCCAACGGCGACTACATCATCGCCGATACCGGCGGCGCCCGCATCCTGCAGGCCAACGCCAACGGTCAACTGATCCAACAATTCGGCGGCCCGGAAGATGAGCTTGGCCCCGGCCAGCCAACCGACGCCGCCCTCAGCCCCGGCGGTTTGCTATTCGTGGCCGAGCCGATTGCCGGCGCCTTCTGGAAGGTAGACCCATCCGGCGGCCGCCGCCAGCGTTTCCCCGGCCCGCTGGCAAACACAATCGAATCGCCGCACCTGGCCATCGCTCCCGATGGGCGCATTTTGCTGACCGACCCTGAGGGCGGCCGCGTGCTGGCCCTGACGCCAGATGTGCGGCCGCTGGCGCAGTTCGGGACGCGCGGAGCCGAACCGGGCCAGTTTGGCCGCCCCGTCGGCGTCGCCTTCGGCCCCGATGACGTGATGTTGGTGGCCGACCCGGATCTGTGCCGGGTAACGGCGTTGAGTACAACGGCGTTGAGTACAACGGCGTTGAGTGGGTTGCCGTAGATCAGGCAGTCATCATTTCTTCCGCCGCGCGTAGGCGTACACGCCCAATCCAAGCGCCGCCGCCCCGCCCAAGCCGATGATCAAGACCCAGGGCGTGGCCCTGCCCGCTTCGGCAGCGGGGCTGGCCGTTGCGGTGGGGGGTGTCGGCGTCGCTTCTTCGGGGGTGGGTTCTTCCTCGCGGGCGTCAGGCGCAGATGGCTCGGCCATCACCACAAAAACGGCGGTTGTGCGGGCAGGGATGTGAAATTCGTTGGCGGCAGTGTCGTAGCCAGACCGCTTGACCACCTCATCCGCGCCGGCGGCCTGAAGCGGGTGCAAAACCCAGTTGCCTGGCTCCCACGCGACGGCGAAGTTCACATCAGCAGCGGCGCCGTTGAAGAACACGGCCAGCCGCTCGTGGATCGGGTCGAGTCCATCTTCGTTGGCGATGGTCATCACGATCAGGCCGGGCAGCTGGTCGGGGCCGGTGTTGTGGAAGGCGAGGCGGCGCATCACCTCGTCGGCCGTCTGCAGCCGGAACAGGGGCGATGATTTGCGGATGGCGACCATGCCGGTAAAGTGGTCGAGCGCAGCCAGTATGTGTGTTTGTGCGGGTTTCAGGGCGGGGTCGGCCAGCAGCTCGGCCATGATCGGCCAGTTGCCGCCGTTATCGCTCTCCGGCGGCAGGCCGTGCGCCCAGTTGTTGTCGTTGTAGGTCCAGTCGATGGCGTTGAACCAGTCGCCGGAATTGTAGCTGTTGCGGTCGAGCGACTTGGAGCGCAGGATTTCGTCGCCGGCGTGAAAGAAGGGCACGCCCTGGCCGAGCGCCACCAGATCGATGCCCATGTTGTGCATGCGCACGCGGTCGGCCATCGAGGTGTCGCGCGGGGCTTTGTATTGGATGGCGTCGAACAGCGTCTCGTTGTCGTGGGCGGAGATATAGCTGATATGTTCCTGCGGCATCTGTGTGTAGCCGGTTGGCTGGCCGTTGTACGCTACCTCTTTCCCTGTCACCCTCCGCCCTTCTGCGTTCTCGAAGGCGTAATCGGCCAGGTTGCCGGCCAGGCCCACGCGAATCTGGTCGGAGGAGAGCAGCAGATCGGAGAGCAGCTCGGCGGCGGGGCGAGGATCGGCTGCGTTGGGGCCGGTGTAGAGGCTGTTTATAAAACCTTGTTCTTGCAGGCCGCCAAAGGGGCTGCCCCCACGGGCGGCATCGCGCAGGCGGTCGTTGAACGTGCCAATGCCGCTGCCGGGCAGATTCAGTTGCGTGGCGTTCACGCCTCTGGCGTTGTCGGCCACTTCGCCGAAGTTCCAGCCTTCGCCATACACATACACCTCTTTGCCATCGACGCCATCCTTCTCCGGCGTCAGCGCGTCCAGGGCGGCGCGCAAATCAGTCATATTCTCGACCATGTGGTGGCCCATCAGGTCGAAGCGGTAGCCATCGACCTTGTACTGCGTCGTCCAGGTCAGCACCGAATCGATCATGAATTTGCCCATCATCTCGTGCTCGGTGGCCGTGTTCTGGCAGCAGGTGGAGGTGTAGACGCTGCCGTTCGGGTTGAGCCGGTGGTAATAGCCGGGCACGATCTTGTCGAAGACCGATTTTTCGCTCTGCCCCGACTGGCTGGTGTGGTTGTAGACCACATCCATCACCACCCGCAGCCCGCTTTGGTTGAGGGCCATGACCATCTGGCGGAATTCGAGGATGCGCGCCGTCCCATCCGGATCGGTGCTGTAACTGCCTTCGGGCGCGGTGAAATGATAGGGATCGTAGCCCCAGTTGAAGGCGTCGCTATCCCGCTGGGCTTGAACGACGGCTTGCTGTTCCTTGCTGTCGCCGGGGAGGGCGGCGAGGGCCTGCCAATCGGTCGCCGGCCACAGCGATTTATCTTCCTCGATGGTAGCGATGTCGAAAACCGGGAGCAGGTGCACATGCGTCACGCCGGCAGCGGCCAGCCGCGCCAGATGTTTCATGCCATTCGAGCCGGTTTCGGTGAAGGCCATAAACGTGCCGCGTTTGGCGGCGAGCACGCTTTCGTCGCCGGCGCTAAAATCGCGCACGTGCAGCTCGTAGAGCACGATGTCGGTGGGGTGGGCGATGGCGGGCTTGGTATAGTCGTCCCAGCCTGCGGGTTTGAGGGCGGGGTCGTTCAGATCGACGATCTGCGAGCGCGTGCTGTTCATCGACAGGCTGAAGCTGTAGGGGTCGGTGACCAGGTTCTGCACGAAGGCGTTTTCGGTGCGCACCCACACATCCATCTCGTACAGATAGAACTGGTTCTTCCAGCCCGGCTCGCCCGTGATCGACCAGACGCCGCTCGCGGCATCATAGGTCATGGGTAGGATGCTGCTGCCCGGAGTTCGGGAATCAGCAAAGAGATGGAGTTTGACCGAGCGGGCGGTGGGCGCCCATAGGCGGATCGTGGGGACATCCCCCTCCCAGGTGACGCCCAATGCGCCGTCGTACTCGTACAAGTCATCCAAAACGTAGGGGATTTGCAGGGCCGTGGCATCCACCAGCTTGTCGCCGACGCTCATGGAAAGGGCCAACTGCCCTTTGAGGGCTGCGGTGATGTCGATATCGGCATTGGGCAGGATTTTCATCCAGGCCGCGCCTTCGAGGTAGGGATACAAGCCCCGCAATTTGAGCGGAGCGCCGCTGCCGAAGTAGGCCAGATCGATCGCCTTGCCCCCTTCCAGGCCCTTTTCGCTGATCGTCATCTGTCCTGCGGGATCGAAATGCAGCTTGAATGTCGCCCCCGCCGGCACCTCCACGGGCCAGGCCAGGTATTCGGCGGACAGGAAATGGGCTTTGGCCTTGCTGACGATGTCGCCGGGGATGTTCAGCGCCTTCATGGCCTCGTCGGGGCCAGGATACTGCTCGGCGCTGCCTTCGATCAGCCAGATCTCGCGGCCTTTGTCGGCGAAAGTCAGCTTTTGGTCGGGGCCGGGGTCTTTGACATCGCCTTTGTGCACGATATAGTTGAGATGGTCGGCCCCCGGCTGCATGGCGACGACCCAAAAGATGCCGTAGTTGTCTTGACCGGCAGGCATGAGGGGCGCTTCCCAGGTGATCCCTCCGACCGAGGTTGGCCCCCAGATATGGAGGCCCCACCCTGCGTAATCACCCGCCCTGCGCACGTAATGGATGATCGTCTGATCGGCAGCGAGGGCGGGGGCATCGACGATGGTGACATTCATGGATGCCAGCGCTTCCGCGGCGGAGGCATACTGCGTGGCCTGCCCGGTCGCCAGCCAGATTTCGCAACCGACCTGGGCAAAGGTCATGGTCTGGTCGGGGCCGGGGTCCTTGAGATCGCCCTGATGCACGATGTAGTTGAGGAATTCGGCCCCAGCCTGCATGGGCACAATCCAATAGATGCCGAACTCATCCTGCCCCGCCGGTTGGTAGGGGCTATCCCAGGTGACGCCGCTGACATCGTTTGGCCCCCAGATGTGCAGGCCCCACCCCTCGTAGTCGATGCCCATCCGCCGGTAGTGGAGGGTCGCTTCGGGGCAGGTAGCTTGCTGCGCGTGGACGGGCGCTGGCAGGGGCAGAGAAAGGGCGAATGAGAGCAGAAATATGACGATCAGAACAACGAGGACAGGCTTGGCTTTCATCAGATTCACGGAATGGGAGCGCGGAAAACGGCAAAAGAGGTGAGGGCATTATAGCAGTCTCGGCCTGGGGACGGGAACCAGGGCTGCCAATTCAGGTGTCCCCCAGATTTGTGGCCCCACCCACCCATCCGCTCACCCCGCTGGGGAAGCGGCTGGCCATCGCCAAATCGCTGGTGGAGGGCATGGGCGGGACGATCGGCATGGAGAGCGAGGTGGGTCGGGGTAGCGCGGTCATCGTCCATCTGCCCGCGGTTTGAATGCAGAAGCGGCGTCCTGCTCAGCGCGTCAGTACCTTGAAGGCGCGGTGGCTGCCGGCAACGGGACGCCGGCCGAGGTGGTAACGCCATCCGCAAGCGCAGTTGCGCGTTGGCGGCGGTCGTATTCAACTGCGCGCCCAAGTGAGCGAATCCGCACAGCCGTCCAACAGCACCATCGATCGCTGCGATTTTTCCTGTTTTGGGCTGAAAATCGGGCTGATCTTGGTTGGCAAGGACGACCGGATGCGTTCAGCGATCAGGTTAAAGTGGCGCTGGTGATGTTGGCGTCACTATCTAGAGCATCGAAACCGTCAACAGCCAACTCGAAAGCATGGGCATCGAACGCCTGCGCGCTCGCACCAACGAAGGCTTTGACATCAAGATAGCCGCCTCCTTGATCGCACTCTGGTGCTCTCAGGCAACTGCAAATTAGCAATCACAGTAATACTATCTGGCCTGCCGTCTTTGCGCTCACCAATCCTGTCACCCCAACTTTAGATGGGGATGGGTCGGCGCCCGTTGCTCCCGTGGTTATGCAAAGTCCACTACCTGGTGGACTTTATTGGCGGGACCACCTGAACGGCTGAGGGTTCAGACCCGCAGCCAACGCAACGCCCACCGAGCAGCATGATAGCCGCACATCCCGTGCACACCACCTCCGGGCGGCGTGGCCGAGGAACACAGAAAGACGCCGGACAGCGGTGTGCTGTAAGGGTTGCGCTGGAGGGCGGGCCGCGTCCAAAGCTGGCGCAGATCCTGCACGCCGTTGTTGATGTCGCCGCCCACATAGTTTGGGTTGTACGCCTCCATGGCAGCGGTGTTGTAGCAATGCCGGGCCAGGATGAGGTCGCGGAAGCCAGGGGCGAAGCGTTCGATCTGCGCTTCGATAGCGGTGGTCATGTCCACGGTCGAGCCATTGGGAACATGGCAGTAAGCCCATAAGGTGTGCTGCCCGGCCGGGGCGCGACTGGGGTCGAACAGGCTTTGCTGGGCGATGAGCACATAGGGCTTGTCGGGATGCTGGCCGCGCGCCACAGCCCGCTCGGACGCAACGATTTCGGGCAACGTCCCGCCCAGGTGCACGGTGCCGGCGCGGCGTGCTTCGTCCGCGCGCCAGGGGACGGGTCCGGCCAGGGCGTAGTCGATTTTGAACACGCCGGGGCCATAGCGATAGCCTTCGAGTTGCCGCTTGTAACCGGGCGGCAGCCGGTCGCCGGCCAGACGCAGCAACGACCTGGGGGCGATGTCGAGCAACAAAGCGCGGCTGGGTGGCAGTTCCGCCAGCGACTTGACTTCGCACCCTGTCTCGATTTCGCCGCCGAGACTACGCAAATGGGCGGCAAGGGCGTTGGGGATGGCCTGGGCGCCGCCGCGCGGCAAGGGCCAGCCAATCGCATGAGCCAGCATGGCCAACACAAGCCCAAAGGACGCCGTGAGCACATCGTCGAGCGGGATCATGGCATGGACAGCCAGCCCGGCAAAGAGGGCGCGGGCACGAGCTTCACGAAAGACTGTCTGCGCCATCTGTTTTGCCGGCCACAGGGCGCGCATGCCAAAGGGCGTGAGGGTGAGCATATGGCCCGGCGTGGGCAGGGGGCCGAGGATGATGGGCGCCAGCCGCTCCCAGTCTGCTGCCAGCGGGCCTATCAGCCGCTTCCAGGTTCGCCCATCGCGGCCAATCGATGCGCTGGTCTCATCCAGCGATCTCGCCAGGGCTACGGCGGAGCCGTCGTCCAGCGGATGGGCGAGGGGCAGATCGGGCTGGATCCACTCCAGCCCGTAATTGGCCAGCGGCAGAGTCTTGAAGAAGGGCGATCCCATCCCCAAGGGGTGAATGGCTGAACAGATATCGTGGACGAAGCCCGGCAGGGTGAGTTCCGCCGAACGCATCCCACCGCCCACCGTGTCGCGGGCCTCCAGCACCAGCACGCGGCAGCCGGCCTGGGCCAGGACGATGGCCGCGGCCAGCCCGTTGGGGCCGGAGCCGACGATGACGGCATCATAATGGGTGTGGTTTGTGGTCATTGGCGGCGTTTGTGCCTTGGATGCGTGTTGGGTTGAATGTCTCAGGTAGCACCCCGGACGAAACATCCTACCGCCCGAAAACCCGCTTCATTGCCCGCCCCGGCGCGTACAGTGTGGTGCGGATAGCGGCGTTGTGCCAGATATTGCCTGCCTCGCCCCACTGGACACGCGGGTCTACCAGGGTGACTTTCTGTTCGACCGCGATGCCAGTCACGCCGAAATCCTGCGCCAGGTTCTTGAGCGTGTCGGCCCAGAACTTGTCCTCGGCTTTGTGGCCGAAACCCAGGCGAAAGCTCATCTCGTAGACGGGGTCGTTGGCGCGCACCAGTGCCTGGACCTGGGCCAGAGTGGCGCCTTCGTCCTCCTGGGCGCTGAAGGTGATCATGCCGGCAAACATGTGGCCTTCCGGGGTCATGAACGAGAACGAAACATCGTCGGCGTAGATGACCAGGACGCCGGTCGAGAGCGGCATGCCGCCAGGGCCTTTGAGATTGAGGACGCCGACTTCACCCGGCGCGATGCCAGCCGAAGAGGCATAGATGTTGTTTCCCTCGGGCCAGTAACTGGGGAAGTCGGCGCGCCAACGGGCGATGACCTGCTGGGGTGTCGCCTGGGCGCCGGCGAGTCGAATCTTATACGTTTTCTGCCAGAGCTGCCCGAAGCCCTTGAGCGGGCCAGCAAGATGTTTGCCCTGCACGTTCAGGTTGACGGCGTTGGCGGAAATGTCGCCCACCTGCAGCCGATCGACCGGTTTGGCCCAGGTTCCTTCCTGGAGTGGGGTGGAGGTTGTAGCTGGCGCACCAGATGTATCTGCCATTGAGAAGCTCCTGTTGGGTGAAGAGGGGAGAGTGGGTGGCATGCGAGCATGCGTACATGCCGTAGCATGCGTGCATGCCATTTGCTTACGCTGCCAGGGCAGCCGCTTCGCTTTCGTAGATACCGATCGCTTCGTTGAGGCGGGTGAGCTGGAAAATCTGTAAGTAGTGCTCGATCAGGCCGAAAGCGCGCAACTGCTGCTTTTGGCGCTGCACGCGGATCAGCAGGGTGACGAGCAAGCCGATGCCGGAGCTGTTCATGTACTCCAGGCCGCTGAAATTGAGGATGATGGCGCGCACACCGCTCTGGCTGGCCTCGGCATAGGCGGCCATAAGCGCATCCTCGGCCTGGCCGTTGACTTCGCCTTGAAGATCGATGATGCTGGCGCTGTTGACCCGGCGGACGGTGACGGCGAGGTTGGCTTTGGACATGGTAGGTAGGTCTCCTGTGTGTGTGGGGGGATCGGGGTCACTCGCATCAAGCGGGCAGGAATTGACGCAAGGCGCTGGCTTCGTCCGGCATGATGGTCATGAAATCGGATAGGCGGGTGATGGTGAAGATGTGCTGGTAGTGTTCGCTGAGGCCAACCGTGAGTACACGGCGGTGGGCCTTGCGGGCCTGGGCCAGCAAGCCAACGATCAAAGCGATGCCGGTGCTGTTGATGTATTCGACGCCGGCGAAATTGAGCAGCACAGCGGTAGGGTTCTGGCTATCGGCCTGGGCATAGGCCTGCTGGAGGGCGGCGTCGCCGAGGCTGTCGATCTCGCCGCTCAGGTCGATGATGGCGACGTTATGTTCAACGCCATCGCCCTGAAAGCGGACGCTGGCTTCAAGTGGCTTAGACATGACTGTCTCCTTCAAGGGAGAAGAGAAGTTCGAGGGTGTGGTGGTGGTCGTCGGTGATCACGTGCATGTCATCGACCATGCTTTGGATGAGAAAAAGGCCCCAGCCGCGCGGCGATTGCATGCCAGACAGCTTAGCTTCCAGGTCGGGAGCATCGGCGTGGGGGATCGGTGGGCCGCCGCCCTCGTCGGTAATACGCACCATGAGGTATTCGGGCGAACGCAGCACCTCGATGTGGGCGGGTTTGTCGGGATCGTACTTATTGCCGTGTTCCATGGCATTCATGGTGGCTTCGGCGACGGCGGTTTTCACACGCTCCAGCCGCGCTGGGGCAATGTTCATACCGGCCACAGCCTGCGCCACCTGGGTCATGGCATCGCGTTCGTTGCCTGGCGCGCTGGGGATGGCAAACTTGACGATTGAGGTCCACGCTTGCTGAATTTCTGCTGCCGGCAGCGGCTGGCGTGTGACGGTGACGAAGGTGACGTCGTCTTCCTGTTCCCAGTCAGCGCCGGTAAAAACCAGCAGTTCGCCCATCAGCAGGGTGATGATGTCCTCGTCGGCGCACGAGCCCGCCAAAAGATCGTGCAGCCGCGGCGTGCTGAACATCTGGCGCTGCGGGTTGTGGGCCTCGACGATGCCATCGCTGTAGAAGACCACTCGATCGCCTGGGCCAATAATGGTTTCCTGTTCCTCATAATCCATGCCGGGCATCAGACCCAGAGGCATACCGGTGGCGCGCAGCTCGGCGGCCCCGCCTTCGTGTTGCAGGAAGGGCAGGTTGTGACCGGCGTTGGCGTAGCGCATCAGGCCGGTGGCGGGGTCGAGGATGGCGTAGAGGCAGGTGACAAACATCTTGGGCGGGATATCGGGATAGAGAATGTCGTTCACCCGCTGTAGTACGGGGCCGGGCGAATCGAAACGCTCGACCGTGGCGCGCAGAATGGCGCGGGTGGTGGCCATGACCAGCGCCGCCGGCACGCCCTTGTCGGTAACATCGGCGATGACGAGTCCCACACGGCCATCCGGCAAGGGTATGAAATCGTAGAAGTCGCCGCTGACGGCGCGGGCGGGCTGCCAGTGCGCACCAATGCGCCACCCTTCGACCTGTGGCGGTTCATGAGGGAGCAGGGTTTGCTGGATGACGCGGGCCACGCGCAGTTCCTGCTCGATGCGTTCGCGTTCCAGGGCCGCCAGCTGTTGCTGGCGCACCAGTTGCGCCACGCGCACGGCCGGCGCCGCCTGCGATGTGAGATCGTCGAGCAGGCGGCGGTCGTCGCTGGCGTATTCCTGGTCGCTCCGGCGCGAGCCAACGCTGATCACGCCGATGATCTCGCCCTGGCTGACGAGCGGGGCGATCAGGATGGCGCCCGTCTCCTTGATCTGCTCGAGCGCGGGCGAGTCCATCTGCAGACGGGCGACCTCGACGGCGGCGGTCGAACGCTGAAAGTAAACAAACAGCGGGTCGTGGGGTGCGATATCGATGTCCAGCCGACCCACTTCGACTGGACGCGGGGCCATCAGCTTTGCCTCTGGCGGGGCCATCAGCTTTGCCTCTGGCGGGGCCATCAGCTTTGCCTCCGGCGGGGCCATCAGCTTTGCCTCCGGCGGGGGCGTCGGGACAGGGGGGACCGAGCTCCCTGCGGACGTCTCGGGCGGGGCGTTGGCTGGGGTTGGGTCGGGTTTGCGGCGGAAGAGGAATTTCATTGAACCTGTTTGAGCCTCCATTGCTCGCTATCCTATCCTGCTATCGTCCTGAAAACGTTACGAAAGGCGTTACGGTGATGGTTGGGAACACGAATCCTCGAAAACCCGCCATGGGCGAGCCTGCATCTACCAACAGCTGAGCCTCTGATGGGGCATTTGTGGATGGTAGGAGAAGTTAAGGCGCGGGTGCGGTGAGTCGGGTGTATCGCAGCCCATCGTTACTCATCGTTGCTCAGGGCGTTGATGCGTGCCATCCGGCTTGAGCCACACCCTCACCCCCTCCGGCTGCAACGTCTCCTGCACGACCCGCTCCAGCTCGGCGACCAGCGCCTCCAGATCGGTCTCGTCGCGGGCGGTGCGGGCGAAGGCGGCCAGCACCTGCTGCGCATTGTACTTCTTGCGGTAAAAGCGCCGGTCGATGCCATCCTGGATGCGGCGGCGCAGGGGCGCAAACAGGGCGGCGATGAGCAGGGTGGAGACGACGAGGATGAGGGGAGATTGCTGGCCGGTGACGGAAGAGAACAGCCGCTGGAGGACGAAGACGCTGCCGAAGTAGATAATGGCCAGCAGGGCGGTGACGGCGGTGTATTGCAGCGTCTTGCGGATGACGACATCGACATC
This sequence comes from uncultured Caldilineales bacterium, assembly GCA_964460135.1. Classification (GTDB taxonomy): domain Bacteria; phylum Chloroflexota; class Anaerolineae; order J102; family J102; genus SSF26. Next base: position 11,051 of record CAYWPZ010000135.1, read on the forward strand.
GTACATGCGGTACTTCAGCACAGCCGCGCCCATGACAATGGGGTAGCCGGCCCACAGCAGCACCAGCAGCGCCATGTACAGCCAGCCGCCCCACGGCCCATTGAAGGTATCGGCGACCGAACGCAGAAGCAGGATACTCGACTGTAAAAGCATGTAGACCGTGCCAATGGTGGCAACATAGAAGGCGAAGAGCTTGATCTGCTGCCGCGTCTGCCCATCCGAGCGCCGCCAGCGGCTGACAAGAGAGAGTTGAGCGATGATGATGCCCACCAAAAAGACCACAGGGAAGAAGCCCTGCACCAGGGACGCCAGACCAGGCGAAGGTTGGAAAGGCAGGCCGAAGGGATTATCTACCACTCTGTCGATTTGCATCGCCTGGTAATAGTAGAGCGGTCCCGGCCAAACGGCCTGCAGCAAGGTGCTTGCGATCATCAGGCCATAGGTCACGAGGGCAAAGCGACGCCATCCCGCCGACAAAAAGCGGCCATTCGGAAACCACAGCGGCAGCAGAAAGAACTCCAACGAGACAGCCAGGGCGCCGAAGGGATTAAGCCAGGCCAGATAGGGCGCAGCGGGCAGCGTAATCAACCCGCTCGCCTCGCACCTCAGAAGCACGCTGACCGGGCCGAGGGTAAGCAGATTTGGCGCGACGGCAATGGCGCCGCACAGCCAGCCGATGCGGTTATGCGGTTGGCGAGGGATGATCAGCCCGCATAGCACTCCAAAGGCGATGGTGGAAAAAGCAGCCGGCAGCCAGCCCAAATCCTCGGTGATGCGCCAGACGTCCGGTGCACAGACGGTGACTTGGGCCAACAGGGTAGCCAGCAGCAGGGCAAGGGTGATGACCAGCGGCAGCCAGGCCAGCCGGTGGATCCTATGGGAAGCCTGGAGCGGGGTATTCATTACGAAGGTCTCCGCACCAACAGCGCCTCGATCTCGTCTGCCGCCCTGGCGACGCCGCCGGCCGTGCGCAACGTCTCGCCGATGCGTTGGGCCTCGATCTTGAAACGTGTTTCCGCCAGCAGGCGCATGGCATCTGCCCGTAACCTCTCGGCGCCGACTTGCGCCCGCTTCAGCATCAGCCCTGCGCCCAGTTCGACGACGCGCATGGCGTTGAAGGTCTGCTCTGCCTGCTGCGGGATGAGAAGGAGCGGCAGGCCCAGGGACAGGCCATCGTGGATACTGTTGAGCCCGCCGTGGCTGATAAACAAGGCGGCTCGCTTCAGCACCTGGCCTTGGGGAACCCAGGCGTAGATGGCGATGTTCTCCGGCAAAGCGCCAAACGATTCCGGCGCGATGCGCTTACCTGTGCTGATGATGACGAAGGCATCGACGTCCCTGAACGCCTCAATGCAAGTCTGGAAGAACGTCCGGTCGTGATTGTTGAGCGTGCCAAGCGAGACATAGATCAGGCGCCGTCCGCGTGCCCGCTCGAATGAAAACTCCTCTCCAGCCGGCGCTTCCCACATCGTCCAGCCCACGAAACGAACTGAAGCCGGAGCGGCGCCGGCGAAAGGCTGGAAGTAGGACGATGTATAGCTGATGGAGATGTCGCCCAAAGAAGTGAGCAACGAGGACGGTGAGGGGGGAGGCGCATTGTAGCATTTGGCCAGCGCCCGCGCCAGCTTGTTGGCCTTCAGGCCGGCGCGAAAACCACGGAACAGCATAGGGGCAAAGAGGGGAAGCAATTTGATCATGGCTGATGGCGGCATCGACACCGGCGGCGACAGCGCCAACGAAGCAACCGCCGGGATATGCAGCGCCTGTGCCGCCAGGTAGCCCCAGGGACACATGCCATCGAAGAGGACGTAGTCGGGTGGGTTGCCGTCTGCCTCTGCCAGAAGCTCCGGCAGGATGTCCTGAGCGGTGGTATACAACGCAAGCGCGACTTCTTGCGGCCTGCCTCCGTGCAGACCGCGGGCATCGAAGTAGTCGTCGCCGACGGTTCGATAGGGCCGAAACGTGGCGCCTGCCGCTT
>CAYWPZ010000136.1:0-12947 GCA_964460135.1 uncultured Caldilineales bacterium
CGCGACGTCACCACCCAGAAAGAACTGGAGCGGATGAAATCCAACTTCCTCTCAGTGGTCTCGCACGAATTGAAGACGCCCCTGCACTCGGTCAAGGGCTTTGTCGACATCATCCTCATGGGCAAGACCGGCCCCGTCACCGAAATCCAGCGCGACTTCTTGGAGACGGTCAAGCAGCAAACCGACCATCTCCAGCGCATGATCGACGACCTGCTGGAATTCTCGCGGCTGGAATCGGGCCGCGTCAGCCTGCGGCTGCAGCCGGTCGAGGTTTCGGTTGTCATCGAAGCAGTCCTGGACAAATTGACGCCGCTGGCCGATTCAGCCGAAGTGACCCTGCTCAACCAGGCGCCCGAAACCCTGGCTCCCCTCTCTGCCGACCCCTGGCGGCTGGAACAGGTCGTGACCAATCTGGTCGACAACGCCATCAAATTCACCTCACCAGGGGGCGTCGTCACCATCAGCGCCGCTGAAGACGGTGATTTCGTGCAGGTCAACATTGCCGACACCGGCATCGGCATCCCCCCCGGCGAAGGCGAACGCATCTTCGACCGTTTCTACCAGATCGATAGCGGGGCCAACCGGCTCTACAAGGGCACCGGCCTGGGTCTCACCATCTGCCGCCACATCGTCGAACACCACGGCGGGCGCATCTGGGTGCGCAGCGAGTACGGCAAGGGCGCCACCTTTAGCTTCACGCTCTCGCGTCGTCTCCAACCCTCGGAAGTGGGACCTCTGGATTTCACGACCCTGCCGCAGGCGCGCCGCGACTGACCTTGCGATAGAAAACAAGGGCGGCGAAGAAAGCGGCGGCGTAGGCCAGCGTCGAGGCCAGGGCGGCGCCGGTCACGCCCAGGCGGGGGATGAGCAAAAGATCGAGGCCAATGGTCAGGGCCAGGGCCAGGCCGGCGCTCATCGAATTGTAGTGAACATAGCCTCGCCCAGCCATCTCGTTGCTCAGCACCTTGCTCCCGCCCAACAACACCACGCCCGGCAGCAGCACCAACAAGGGCGTGTAGGCAGCGGCAAAGGCCGGCCCAAACACCAGCCGGACGAGCAGCCCGCCGGCCAGGGCCAGCGCCGCCGCCCCGGTCGCGGTCAGCGCCAAAGTCAGCCGAAAGACGGGCGGGGTGAAACGGTTCATCTCGGCGGCTGTGGACGCAGCCGACTTGGGGAAGATGACAAAACCGACGGCATTGGGCAGATACCATAGCAGTTCGGCCAGCGAGACGGCCGCCCCGTAGATGCCCACCGCGGCTGCACCCAAAAAAGCATTGACGATGAAGGCGTCGAGTCGATAATTGAAAAATTGCAGCACATTGCCCACATAGCCGCGCAGCCCAAAGTGCAGAATGAGCCTGACCGTCTGGCGCTGCCAGCGTGGCCGCAGCCGCCCTCCCTCGCGTTGCACCAGCGCCGCCAGCGCGACCAGACCCACCAGCGTCGCCCCCACCGCCGCCAGCGCCGCGCCTTCTACACCCCACCCAAGCCCCACTACCAAGAGCGCCGTCAGCAACAGCCCGGCCGCACCCTGTCCCACGGCGACGACGTTGACGGTGATGATGCGCTGCAAGCCTTGCAGGATGGCGCCGAAAAATCCACTCAGCAGCGCCGCCGGCAGACTCAGCATGGTCAGGGCCAGCAGCCAGACCGGGATCCCCGGCAGCAACAGGCCCAGCCAGCCGCCGGCAGCCAGCACCCAGGCCGTGATCCCGGCCCCCACCGTGCCGAGCAGGGCGAAGCTCAGCGAATGCCCTGCCAGGTCGTCCACACTCAACCGCCGCGAGCCGGCAAGGAAAACATTGGCCGCACTCACCCCCAGGCCAAAAAAGAGCGCCAGCGCCGTCGGAGCCAGCAAGGCCAAAGTGATCGTTCCCTTGCCCGCTGGCCCCAGCCGACGGGCAAGGATGGCGGTGTTGAGCAAAGAAATGACCAGGGTCAGAATTTGTACCAGGAACGTGCTGCCGACATGGCGGCTGAAAGCGCCGCGGATCATGGCAGAACGTGAACAGATGCTCATGCGCCGTCGTCGGGGAGCAGGCGCACGATGGCGCCGTCTTGATCATAACGCGACCGGCAAACCCTACACACGGCCTGGCCAGACCGCTCGAAGGTCAATTTCTCGCCGCAACGGCACATCCAGCCGCGGATGCGGGCCGGGTTGCCGTAAACCACGGCAAAGGCAGGCACATCTTTGGTGACGACCGCGCCTGCACCCACGAAGCTGTACTCGCCCAATGACACACCACAGACGATGACGGCGTTGGCCCCCACCGAGGCCCCACGCCGCACTAGCGTCGCCTGGTATTCATCCTTGCGGCTGACATGGCTGCGTGGGTTGGTGACATTGGTGAAAACCATCGATGGGCCGAGGAAGACGTCATCTTCGACCACAACGCCGGTGTAGAGCGAGACGTTGTTCTGGATTTTGACGTTGTCGCCCACGCTCACATCCGCGGCCACGAAGACGTTCTGCCCCAGGCTGCACCCGCGCCCGATACTGCTGCGGGGCATGAGGTGGCAGAAGTGCCAGATCTTGCTGCCATCGCCGATGCGGGCGCCCTCGTCGATGACGGCGGTGGGGTGAGCGTAGTAGCCGGGTTGTGCAACCGGATGGATTTCCGGCCCGCCGGCGTCCGGCCCGCCGGCGTCCGGCCCGCCGGCGTCGATCTCGGCCAGAAGCACGGGCGCGCCCCCGCGGTCGAGCGAGCGTTGGCTGGCCTGCAATACTTTGAGCACGCGCAGGCCGCTGCGCCCATCGGTCAGCGGCGTCTGGCCTGTGCGGATGCAAGCAAGGAAGTGTTCGCACTCCAAGCGCATCGGTTCGGCTTCGTCGAAATAGAGGGTGGTTTCGGCCGATTGTCGCGGCACGGGCAGCCCGGCCCGCCATTCGATGCCCTTGTCGTAGAGCTTGAGCTTGCCCTCGCGGGCCATGTCATCGAACACGGCCATCTTGCGGTCGCCGATGACTACCAGCTTCTGCTCTTTGGAAGGGTGGAGCCAACTCACGAAGATGTGCCCGCGCACGTCGCCGGCAAAGGTGAGGTTGGTAAGGGTGACATCGGGAATACCCGCTTGCAGATAGCTCTGGCCGGCGGCGGCGACGACAGTCGGCTCGGCTCCCACCAGCCGGGTGAGGATGGCGAGGTCGTGGGGGGCGAAGCTCCAGAGGATGTTCTCTTCGGTGCGCACCTTGCCTAGGTTCAGCCGGTTGGAGTAGAGATAGAGCAGTCGCCCCAGCTCGCCCTGCTGGATCAATTGGTGCAGGAGTCTGACTGCCGGATGGTATTCCAGGATGTGCCCGACCATCAGCGTCAATCCACGCCCCGCGGCCAATTCGACCAGCGCCTTCCCCTGCCCAAACTCCAGGGCCAGCGGTTTCTCGACGAAGACGTGCTTGCCCGCCTGCAGGACCTGTTCGGCCTGGTGGGCATGGTGGACGGCGGGTGTGGCCAGCACCACGCCGTCGATCTGCGGGTCGGCCAGTACGTCTTCTAGCCTGGTGGTGGTGTGGATGCCGGGATAGAGCGCCGCCTGGGCCTGGAGCGTGGCCGGGCCGGTGTCGCAAATGGTGCGCAGCGCCTGTAATTGGGCGAAGTTGCGCACCAGGTTCTTGCCCCAATAGCCGGCGCCGACAACGGCGACGGCGGGATGAGAGGAGTTTGCCATGATCGTTTGCGATTGCTGCACGAAACTGAAGTCAGTTCGAGATCGGTCGTTTTGCCAATGACGAGGGCCGAAGCGGCCCGGCGTGGGGAGAATCGCTTTCGTCTACTGTCCGGCGGCCATCGGCAAGTGTAGACGATGATATCCCACAATCTCGCCCAAAAAACGGCGGATGGCGACCGTGGTCTGCGCCCAGGTGGGGTGCGCCTCGAAACTGCGCCGCGCTGCCAGGCTCATTGTCGCCAAGAGATCGCGATCGGCGCTCAATCGCTCCACACACGCCGCCAGGGCGGCGGCATCGCCGGGCGGGATCAGAAAGCCGTTCTCGCCAGCGCGGATGATCTCGCCAGCGCCGCCGGCCGCGGCGCCGATGGCAGGCAGACCGAAGCCCATCGCTTCCAGGTAGACGATGCCGAAGCCCTCGTAGCTCGAAGGCACGGCCAAAACCTGGTGGTTGCGTAGCTCGTTTGCCAGCTCGTCATCTGCCAGGCTATCCCGGAATTTCACCGTCAGGCCCAGCCCTGCCGCCTTAGCCTGACGCCGGCAGGTTGCAGCATAGGTCGGGTCAAGCGCCGGGTCGCCCACCACGGTCAGGGTCGCTGCTCCCTCCGGCAGCCGGCTGAAGGCCTGCAAGAGGGTGCGGAGGCCCTTGCGCGGGATCAGATTGCCGATGAAGATCAGCCGCAGCGGGCCGGGCAGGTGGGCGCGGGCCTCGATCTGCGCCCGAGAGGGGACGTCCGGCCATCTATCCCCTGCCGGCGGCGCTACCACGGCCGGCCGGTCGTCGCCGACCAGATCTGCCACAGCGCGCAGGCTGGCGGCGCTGTTGCAGATGAAGCCATCGGCCGAGGCCAGATAACGGCGTTCGATCAGACGGTACAGCTGGTTCTGCCAGGCGGGGCGCGCCTCCTGGCTGCGCAGGTGGTGGACGATGCTAACGATGGGGTAGCGGGCGGTGGGTCGCAGCCGCCGGTTGAGCCAGAAGAGCGAGGGGTGGTTGAGTTCGTCTTGGAGCAGGAGGTCGAGCGGGGCCTGGCGCAGGCGGCGCAGAAACGAGGGCGAGAGGTTGTCGGTCAGGCGGCGGGGGTAAGCGCGCCAGGGTTGGCTGAAGATTTCGACTTCATCGCCATGCTCTTGCAGGCTCGCGACCAATTTACGATCGTACAAATAGCCACCAGAAACCGTCTGTAAGCTGCCGTAGATGATCAAACCGACGCGCACGATGATAATCAAAAATGCCGAAGTAACGACGTTAGTCGTTAACGATAGCCTTAACGACTTTAGTTGTTACTACGAGAATCACCCCTATCGCTCCAGATCATACGCCGCCCAGGCGACCTGGTTCTCCCACAGCTTGACGCTGATGGCGGTGATGGCGGGCGCATAGAGTTTCTCATCCATCTCCTCGCAGAGTTGGCGGCAGAAGCGCTCCAGGCTGGGGTTCAGGCCCTCGAAGCTGGGCAGTTCGTTGAGGGTCTTGTCGGCGTAGGCGGCCACCAGATCGTCGAGCTGGGCCTGGAAGTCAACGATGTCGATCAGGTAGCCGTGACTGTCGAGTTCGGCACCTTCGATCATGACTTCGATCTTGTAGTGGTGCGAGTGTAGATGGTTTTCGGCGCCCCAGTCGCCGCCGACGAGGTAGTGTTGGGCGATGAAGTCGCGTTGGAGGGAGAGGGTGTACATAGAGTGGTGGAGAAAGCCAGAGGGTGGAGGATCGGTGCGGGTCGCCAGGCGGTGTGTTGGCGGCGATAGATGGCTATTGTACAATAGAGTTCGTCCCTGCGAGATTTCATGTTCGTGTTTTCGGAGACGTCTATTCACGCTATTCATCAAGTACTGCCGATCAAGGATCGAAAGATTGTCGTCAAACTGCCAGATGATTTTCCTGCTGGCCATGCCGAGGTGATTGTCAAACCGGCGCTGTCAGCGACCCTTGGATCATCGACAATCTCGTACGACGAAGATCTGGAGCAGGATCTTGACCTTTTTTGGTCACTGGACACAACTGATTTCTCGCCCCGACAGATGCAAGCATATGAGCGATTGCAGGCGCTGCTCAGGAAACGGCAAAGCCCGCATGAGTCGCGCGAATTGGGGCTCTTCAGAGAGTTCGTGCGCATCGCCGACGATTTCGACGCGCCTCTGCCTGACGAAGATGCCTTCGAAGGGGCTTAACCAGACGAATATGGGTTCAGTCTGGAGCCATGAAACTGCTGCTGGATACTCACGTCTTTCTCTGGGCTTTTGCGCATCCCGAAAGATTACATAAGAACACTCGCGCTGCCCTTCGCTCCTCAGATAACGTCTTGTACCTGAGTACGGCCAGCGTTTGGGAACAGAGTCTACCTGCCCTCCACAAGGATCCCTTCGATAGACTCCTTGTCGCCCAAGCCAAGGTGGAGCAATGTTTGTTCGTTACCGTGGATCCGGTTTTCCACCACTACCCGGTGGATCTGCTGAAGCTGGAGCAGGAATACGAGGGGCTGAGCTGGTTTTCAAGCGGGCCATCGAGTAAACATCCACGAATTCGCCGGCGCGGAAGGCGGCGCCTGGGTGCCTGCCCTCAATCGCAAAGCCGTATTTCTGATACAGTCGCAGCGCCGGCTCGTTGTCCACATAGACCTCCAACTCCAGTCGTTGGAGGTTGAGCCAGTCGTCGGCCATTTCCACCGCCGCCTGCATCAACGCTGCGCCCACCCCGCGACCCTGCCAATCGTCGCGCACGGCCATGCCGATCTGCCCGATATGGCGTCGCCGTGGCCGGTTGGGGAAGGTGTAGAGGGTCAGCTGGCCGACTACCTCCTCGTCGGCGCAGGCCGCCAGGTTATAGGCCCCTTCCGGCGGCTCGGACAGGCGCTGGCGCCACATCTCGATGGAGGGAAACGGCAGTTGTAGTGTGCCCCAAACGACTTTGGCACCAACGAAGATCTTCTGGTATGCCTCGGCGTCGCTGGGTTCGGCCCGGCGGATGGTGATTGTCATGAATCCGTAGCTCCTCGTGGTGTGCGCTCTGGGCTGTGGCTTTCAGCGCTCCAATCGAGAACGATTTGCAGGCTGCTTTCTGGCTGGCGGTCGCAGAGGGCGTAGGCGGCGTCGGCCTGGGCGAAGGGGAAACGGTGGCTGATGAGGCGGGTGGGGTGCAACTCGGCCAACACCTGCCAGGCCAGGGCCAGCCGGCGGGCCTTGTCCCAGCGCCCGCGTAGCTCTGGGGCGAGGGTGCTGACCTGGCTGCCCACCAGCCGGATGCGCCGGCGATGGAAAGCGCCGCCCAGGTCGAGTTCTACCTGCTTGCGGCCGTACCACGAACCGATCACTACCCGGCCGCCGAAGCCAGCGGCGGCGATGGCCTGGCTTAGCGCAGCCGGCGCGCCCGAAAGCTCGTACACCAGGTCGGCGCCTTCTGCTTCGAGGTGTGGGCGCAGGTCGGTGTTGGGGGCCAGGCTGATGTGGGCGCCCAACGCTTGCGACCAGCGCCGGCGGAGTGGGTGCTGGTCGAGCGTGATCAGGCGGGTGAGGAGCAGGCGGGCGAGGAGGGCGGTGGTCAGAAGGCCGACGATGCCTTGTCCGAAGACGGTAACCTGTTCCCCAATCAGCGGCGCGCCGTCGTGCAGGAAATTGATCGCTGTTTCGATTGCAGGGAGAAAGACAGCGTCTTCGGTCTCGATGCCGGCGGGGAGGGGGTGCAGCGCGGTTACGTCGGCCCAGCAATGGCTTTGGTGGGGGTGGAAGATGAAGACTCGCCGTCCAACCCAGGCCGGATCGACGTCTGGCCCTGCCTCGATCACTTCACCTACCAGGCTGTAGCCATAGCTGAGGGGAAAGGCCAGGGGGCCAGCGAGGGCGGGGATGACGGCGTCGGCGGGTAGTTCTGCCGGAGCTTCGCCGCGGTAGATGAGCATCTCCGTCCCGGCGCTGATGGCCGAGGCCAACGCTCGCACCAACACCTGGCCGGGCCGGCCGGGCGGCAGGGTTTCGTCGCGCATCTCAACCTGACGCGGGGCGACGAAGAACAAGGTGCTCCGTTTCATCGGCTCAGGCAAGCGTTCCCCAGATGATCCAGTCCGGCCCGGCCGGCTGGCAGTGGGCCGTTTGCAGCCGGGGCAGGCGCTGCAGGTCGGCGGCGGGCAGGTGCAGGGCGTGCAGCCCACCCACCAGATGCGGGGTGACGGTGAGGACGAGCAGATCGACCAGCCCGGCGGCCACGAAAGCGCTGATGACTTGCGCCCCGCCTTCGACCATCAGCCGGCGCATGCCGGAGGCGGCGAGTTCGCGCACAAGATGGGGCAGACTGAGGCGGTGTCGTGCGGTCATCGGCAACGGTATCAGGCGAGCGCCGCGCGCGGCCAGGTCTGTAGCCCGGAGCGAAGCAGCAGAGGAGCGGCGGCAGGCAAGCCAGGGGGGGCGCGGGTGATGGAACAGGGCGGCGGCGACGGGGGTGCGCAGCCGGGCATCGAGTACGATCGGCTGGGGCGATGGCCCTTCCACCAGCCGCACGGTCAGGCGTGGGTTGTCGGCCAGCACCGTGCCAATGCCGACAAGGATGGCGTCATGGGCGGCGCGCAGCCGGTGGGTGATGAGAAGTGATTCAGGGCTGCTGAGGCCGAGCGTCTGCCCGGCCCTGCCGGCGATGCTCCCGTCCAGGCTTTGGGCGTAGCTGAGGGTGATGTGGGGCCGACCGGCGGGAGGATGCGCGTTCGAAATCGTGGTGAATAAGGTGTCAAGTGTCATGTGTTACTTGCCACCTGATACCCCCAACTATTGGGCAAGGAGGCCGATGCCGCTGACCATGCTGTGATAGTTGTGGCCGCTGCCGTAGATGCGGATGCCGGTCACTTTTTGGGGGCGGGGAAAGGTGGGGCTGCGCAAGAAGTCGGGCGATTCGAAGTCATACCAGACGAGAGGCGGGATCTTTTCGCCGTCGCGAATGGGCCAGTTTGCTACCGGATCGACCGCATAGAAGCCCCAGGTCCAGAAACGGGCGTTGCCGTCGATGTCGATGAAGTCGATGCGGGCGATGAGGGGGAACTCGGAGGATTGCTGGCCGCCGCCGGGCAGGCTCTGGCTGATGACGCGCACATCCAGGCGCAGGATGAGGCTGTCGAAGTCGAGCACGTCGGCGTCGATCGCTTGCGTCAAGGCGGTTTCAGTGTGGATGCCGTTCTCGCCCTGGCGTTCGATCGAGGCCGCCATGCGTTCGCCGCTGTCAACGATCTTGACCGCGCCATAGGCCACACTGCTGGGGTCGCCGGCATCGACAATGGCCTCCACCGCCCAGGTCCCTTCGAGTGGCGCCGTAAAGTCGCCGTTCGTCACCAGGTTGATCCGGCCGGCTTCGGGCGGCGAGAGCGATTGGCCCAATTCCACGCTCACGCGCTGGCCGCTTTCTAGCTCGACCGTCTGTCCCTGCGCCTCAACCCGCACGGCGCCGTTGCGGTCGCTGACCTCGGTGCGCTCGTTGCTGACGGTGATGGCGACGTCGTCGCCATCGGCCAGGGTGATCACGGCGTGCGGGGTTCTGACGGCGATTTGCACCGGGCGGTCGTCGGGGGTGTTGGCCGTCACCCGCGCCGCGCCCAGGTGGAGGCGGATATCGATCTGGTGTGGGGCCGAACTGTAGGTGAAGCGCGGGGCGCGGGCGCGTTCGATCTGCAGGTCGCCGTTGTTGCGTAGCTGGAGGGTGACCAGATCCGAGGCTGCATCTGGCTGGGAGACGATAGTGACGTTGGCGCGCGAGGCTTCGTCGGTACGCACCAGATCGCCGGCCCGGATCGGCATGGTGGCCACCACGGCTGTGATCTCACCCGAGCGCCCATCCTCGACCATTGCCGCTCCGCGGATGGTTTGCACCAGGGCGGAGTGAGGCCGGGTGGCGTTCTGCAGATACCAGCGCACAATCAGGGGGGCGCCGCTGCACGAAAGCACCAGGATGCCGAAAGCGATCCAGAGCATCACCCAGGCCTGGCGCCCCACGTGTTCGTACGAGCCGGATGTGGCGGCGGCAACCGGGCCGGATGGCGGCTCAGATGATGCAGAAGTCGGGGAATTCACCACTGGCAGGCTCCCAGCTGGCGCTGACATGGGCAACGCCGGCCATCGACGGGCCGGCGCCGAGTAGATCGAGCAGGCGCTGAAGGGCGGTTTCGGGGCCTTCAGCGATGACTTCGACCTGCCGGCGGGGAAAGTAGAGGTTGCGGACGGTTCCCGTCAGGCCCAGGGCGGCGGCGTGACGCAGGACGAAAGCTCGAAAGCCGACGCCCTGGACGCGACCGCTGATGATGGCGTGTAGACGGAGCATGGGGAGTGGAGATTGGAGAGTGGAGATTGGAATTGCGAATTGGCGAATGAAGCGTGAATCAACCTACCACTTGCGACCTGCCACCCGCCACCCGCCACCTGCGACCTGCGACCTGCCACCTGCCACCTCGCGCCTCGCGCCCTCCAGCCGGCGCAGCCAGAGGGCGGCGTCGCGGTCGTTTGGGTTGGCTTGTAGGGCGGCGGTGAACCAGGTCTGGGCCAGGTTCAGGTCGCCGCGCTCGGCGTAGATGAGGGCGATGTTGTAGTGGGCGCTGTGGGCGCTGTGGTCGAGGGCGAGGGCGCGCTGGTAGGCGGCGATGGCCCTATCCTGGGCAGCCAAGGAGGCTGTCTCAAGCCGGCCCAAGTAGGCTGCGGCCAGGTTGAGCCAGAGGCGGGAGTTGTCGGGGTGTCTGGCAACGGCGGCTTCCAGGACCCGCACTGCCTGCCGCCATTTGCTGGTCATAATCAGGGCGCCGCCCAGGTTGATGGCCACGTCGGGGTCATCGGGGGCCAGGGCCTGGGCGCGGCGGAGGGGGTCCAGGGCTTCGTCTGGGCGCTGCGAGTGGAGCAGACGGGCGCCTTCGTTGAGCAGGTGGGCGACGGTGGTAGAGGTCATGGCCGCGTGGCCTATTTGAGCCACAAGAGCAAGGCCGGGAGGGTGACGACGCTGACGAGGGTGGTGAGGAAGACGGCCCCGGCGACGAAATCAGGGGCGGACTCGAATTCGTTGCTGAGAACGATCGAGTTGACGGCGGTGGGCATGGAGGATTGCATGATGGCGACGGCGTGGTTCAGGCCGGTCAGCCCCATGACCGCGGCCAGGAGGATGGCCAGGGCCGGGCCGCCTGCCATCCGCAGGGCGGCAAGACGGGTGATGGCGTGGCGGTGGCTATGGGCGCGGGATTGGGCCAGAGTCATGCCCAGGATGAGGAGGAAGACGGGGATGGCAGCGCGGCCGGCCATCTGGATCATGTCGGCGAACGAGGCGGTGGGGGCCAATCCGGTGCTGCGGCTGAGGAAGCCGGCCGCCATCGCCCAAACAACCGGGGCGGCGAGGGTGCGGCGCAGGGCTACGGCAGCGCCATGATTGCCATGCGCGAGGAGAAAGATGCTGATGACATTGCCGACGAGATTGTTGAAGATGAACATGACGACGGCGTAATCGAAACCGGACTCACCAAAGGCAAAGAGGTTGAGCGGTAGGCCGTAGTTGCCATCGTTCATCAGGATGGCGGCGACGATGAAGGCGCTGGCCAGTCCACCACTGTAGCCGGACCGTCGGGCCAGGAGAAAGGCGATCAAGCCCATCAGCAGCATGTACAGGCCGGCAAAGGCCAGGGTGCGGCCGATGGTGGCGGCGTCGATGGCAAGGTGGACGATGGAATCGTAGATCAGGCAGGGGGTGAGGACGTAGAAGACGACGCGACTGAGCGAACGGACATCGAGGCGGAGACGGGTCTGGAGGACAAAGCCCACCCCGGTCAGGGCGGCAATCGGCCCCAGTACCTGAAAGAGAATGTGGGCCAGGGAACCCGGCCCGCCGGCATCGCCCACCCTGGTTAGCGTTCTCCTTCGTCCAGCAGGTCGCGCAGTTCTTCCTCGAGGCTGTCGTCGTAATAGTCGCCGTCTGACCCGTCTTCGCTCTCGTCGTAGCCGAGGATCTGGTTGATGAGGTCGTAGGTGTTGCCGTCGCTGGCCATGATCTCGCTCAGGGCGTCTTCGGCCGCCGCTACAGTGGCTTCGTCATCCCATTCGACAGCGGCCTTGAGGGCGCGGCGGGCCTCTTCGCCGCCGATCTGCCCTAGCGCCGTCAGCGCCGCCAGCCGCACCTCGGCGTTGGTCTCTTGGGCGATCATCTGAATGATGGGGCGCACAGCCGGGCGGGCTTCCAGTTCACCCAGCGAGCGCACGGCTTCGAGACGAAAGGCGGGGTCGTCCTGCTCCAATTCGGGCAGCAGGTAGGTGATCCAGCGCGGGTCGGCGTTGCGGCCCATAGCGGCCAGGGCGCTGAGGTGCAGTTCTGGCTCCTCGCTGAAGAGGGCGTTCTCGATGGCGCGAGTGACGCCGGCTTCGCTCGATGCGGCCAGGGCTTCGAGGGCGCGCTGGCGCACGGGCAGGTGTTCGCGTTCGTTGTAGTAGCTGTCCCACAAGGCCTGGGCGGCGTCGGCCAGCAGGGGTGATTCCACCGCCCCCACCTCGCCCCAGTAGACGAATCGCCCCAGGGCCGTGGCTGCGGCCGCGCGCACTTCGGGCACGGCGTCGTGCAAGAGCAGGTTCTGAAAAATGGGGATGAGGCGAGGGCGCTCGTCTTCCCACAGGCCCTGGATCGAGCGGACGCGGACGCGGGCATCGGCATCGTGGATCGTCCAGCGCAGGATGGTGCGATAGTCGTATTCGACCTGTTCTTCGGCCAGATCGACGAGAGCGTTCAACAGTTCCAGCCGTCGCGCCGGGCTGAAACGCGCCCAGGCTTCTTGGAATTGGCTCAACTCCTGACTGTTGAGATCAGAAAGCGGCGCCAATGACTTGCGGCTCAGTTTGGTTTGGCTGTCGCCGATGGCAAGGAGGAGGTCGGTGAGTTTGCGAGTCATAGCGTAGAAACGGAACCGCCAGCGTCAGCGAGCGGCAACGGGCCATCAGTCCCACAAGAAGCGGCGCTGAGGGCTAGGTGGCGAGACAGGCGCGCCGCTGCTGGCGGCCTGGACGAACCAGACGTAGGTGCGCCCATATTCTTGCGGGGCCTGACCGAAAAGCCAGGTAGGGACCCTGAAGCTGGCGGTCTGGCCCTGCGGCTCGACGAAGCGCCACTCGACCGTATCGGGGCCGGTGAGGACGCCGATGTGGAGCATGTTGACGACGCCTTCGGGCAGGCCGCCGCTGTTCTGCCAGGTCAGTTCGATGATGGCATCGACGCCCTTGAAGCCGGCGTTGTCGCCCGGCCCGATCAGGACGGGGGCGGCGAGGGCGATGGCGGGTGTGGGGGTGGC
>CAYWPZ010000137.1:0-12876 GCA_964460135.1 uncultured Caldilineales bacterium
TGTCGTCGTGGGGATGGTTCTTCAGCAGCCAGCGCCAGGCCGTCCAGATCACGTCTTCCGTGCCTTCGGGCACATCGGCGCCGCTCAGCCAGGCCAACGCCGCCAGCGGCTCCAGGAAGCGTTCGAACAGGGTCTCGACCCGGTGGTTGATCTGCTTGAGATGGATGCGCGTGGCGTACACGCCCTGCAAGATCTCGGAGTAGCGACCCCAACGGAATTCGCCCTCGAAGACCGGCAGTTCGACGCCAGAGGCGCGCACGCGGGCCAGATGCTCATCCAGGGCGCCGTGATGGAATTCCACGTCCTCGATTTCGGCGTTGGCGCGGGCGATGATCTGGGGGATGGCCGGCTCGGCCTCGGCATGGTCGATGCCGTTCATCAGCAGCCGGGCCGGGGTGTTGGACAGCGGTTGGAGCGCGGCCAGGGCCTTGCGCATCTGCGCCTGGGCCAGGTCGGCGTCGAACTCCATCTGCGAGATGTCGCCCCAGTGGATGGGATAGCCAATGTTGGAGATGTTGTGGTAGCCGTAGGGCATCCAGATCGTGGTCACGGTCGAGCCGTCCGGCGCCCGCCACTCGAATTCGGTGCCCAGGCGCTCGCCCTCGGCGCCCAGCCCCCGCCAGAAGAAGGCATTGTCGATGCCGAAGCCGCGCAGAATCTGCGGCAGCTGCCCGACGTGACCAAAGCCGTCGGGCACGTAGCCGATCTTCATCACGCCGCCGTAGTCCTCTCCCAGGCGATGCCCCAGCATCAGGTTGCGGATGAGCGATTCAGGGCTGACCAGGAACTCGTCGGCCAGCACGTACCACGGCCCCACACTGATCCGGCCGGATTTGCTCAGCTCTTGCAATTCCTGCGCCCGTTGCGGCCGCACTTCCAGGTAGTCTTCCAGCACCGCCATCTGGCCGTCGAGCATGTAGAAGCGGTAGTCGGGCCGGGTGGTCAGCAGGTGGAGCAGGCGGTCGACCAAGCGCACGAGTCGGATGCGGTATTCCTGGAAGGTGACGTACCAGGCGCGATCCCAGTGGGTGTGGCTGACGACGGTGGCGTGGAGGGGTTTCATGGGGAATCCGTGATGAGTGAGGAGTGAAACGTCTTGAAAATTGATGGACAATTGGTTCACCGACTGCCGCTATGCAATCGGGTATCGCCCGAATTCCCGGCAGGCCTGCACCATTGCCATCACATTCTCGACCTGGCAGTAGCCGGCGATGGAGTTGCTGCTGGAAAGGATGTAGCCGCCGCTGGGGGCGACCTGGCGGATGGTGTCGCGGGTCAGGCGTTCCACTTCGGCGGGGGTGCCGGCCGCGAGCGTATCCACGTTGATGTTGCCGACCAGGGCCACGCGGCGGCCTTGTCCTGATACCCGCTCACTCAGGCGCCGCTTGAGCGCGACGATGTCGACGGCGTCCGGCTCGATGGGGTGGAGGGCGTTCATGCCCAGCGAGAGCAGGTCGTCCAGTACGGCCAGGAAGTTGCCGTCGGTGTGGAAGATCCAGGGCAGGGTGATGGCCTCGGCCACGCGGCGCCAGTAGGGCAGGAAGAGGCTGCGGAAGGTGTGGGGCGAGATCATCAGCCCGGTCTTGAAGGCGATGTCGTCGCCGGCCCAGATGAAATCGAAGCCGAGGGTACAGATATGCCTGACGGCGCGGCTGTACCAGTCAGTGTAGACATCGAAAAGCGTCTCCGGCACGTAGGGGTCGTCGTACAACGAATAGGCAAAGTTGTCCCAGCCCATGCTCAGCACCACCGGGTCGGAGCCGAGGTTGATGAAGCAGCCGATGGCATAGCCCAGGGGGCGGTAGCGGGTCAGGAAGGCGCGCGCCGGTTCGTAGATGCTGGGGTCGTCGGGGTCAGGGAGATCGACCAGTGAGAGGTCGGCTCGCTTCTTGATCATGCCGTCCACGAAGAAGGTATTGCCATCGGACACGCGGCCCACGAAGTAGATGCGCGGCTGGACGCTCATGCAAAAGCCATCCAGGTCGAGCGCTTGCGCCAGATCGGCGGGGTCGTAGCTTTGCCCGCCGAAATAGGCGCAGGTCACCGGCAGCGACCCGGACACAAAGGCCGGTTCGGTGGAGGGCGGCCGGCCCAGCAGTCGCAGGCCAAAGGCCTCGGCCACGTACAGCTCCATGAACGGCACGCGGTCGGGGACGGCGCCCTGAAGGGCGGTGAGGACGCGTTCGCGTGAGGTCATTTCGGTCATAGCGCCACGACTTGGTGGTACTGTCGTCGTGTACAAGAAGACACGAAGGGCACGAAGAAAACACAAAGCGATGATGTCTATAGCTGTCTTTGTGTTATCTTTGTGGTCTTTGCGCCTTTGTGTTTTCCTGCTTCTCTCCAGGTGCAGTTGTAGTACTAGCAGGTTGTCGAAGAAGCCGCTTACAAGATTCTTGGGACACGGATCAAGGCCGATTCACACGGATTTTCAGCACAAAGTCACTGTTCCAATCCGTGTTCTTCCGTGTTCATCCGTGTCCAGACGACTTTTCCGACAGGCTGCTAAGCAACAGAAAGCAGGCGGATGGTGGTTGGCTCAGGGCGGGAGGGAAACGAGAGTTGGATGACGCCGCTCGACCCGACCTGCACCGGAGCGCCGGAGACACGGAAGGCGGCGCCGGGGGCGAGGTGGAAACGGACGATGGTGCGCCGAGCAGGGCCGCCGGCCGAAGTCAGGGTCAGGCCGGAGTTGTCAGAGGCGCAGTTGATTTCGGTCACGCCTTCGTCTTCATACAGGCGATAGGCTGACCGGCCATGCGGGTGAACGTCGAGGATGAGCGGGTCGATCAGCCCGCCGGGGATGCGGTTGGCGGGCGGCATCATGGGCACGATGGCGCCGCCGCGGACGAACAGGGGCAGCGTGTCGAGAGCAGCGTCGACCGCGAGGGTGGCCGGGCCGTTGTGCGTCTGCCCGTTCCAGTAGTCGATCCAGCGACCCGCCGGCAGATAGACGCTGCGCCGGCCGCTTTCGTCGTAGATGGGGGCCGCCAACAGCCAGGGGCCGAGCATGAACTGCAGGTCTTTGTCGTAGGTGTTGGGGTCGTCGGGGAAGGCCAGGGGCATGGCCCGCAACACAGGCAGACCGGTGCGGGCGGCTTCGTGGGCGCAGGAATAGAGATAGGGGAAAAGCTGGTAGCGCAGCCGGGCGTAGCGGCGGAAGATGGCGGTGGCTTCGTCGCCAAAATGCCACGGTTCGCGCTGGCTTTCGCCGTGACAGCGGGCGTGCGAGCACAGCAGCCCGAACTGCGCCCAACGGATGTAGAGCGCGGGCGAAGGGTGGCCGCGGTAGCCGCCGATGTCGTTGCTCCAGAACGGCACGCCCGAAAGCCCCAGGCTGAGACCGCCGCGAATGGTGAAGGCCAGGCTGTCCCAGGTGCAGGCCGGGTCGCCCGACCAACAGGTGGGGTGACGCTGGCTGCCGGCGTAGCCCGAGCGCCCCCACACCACCCCCGCCCCCTTCGCTTCCTCCGTCGCTTCGAACACGACCTGGTTGTAGAGCAAGGGGTAGAGGTTGTGCATCTCGGCCCCGGTCATGCCGTTGGCGAAGACGGCGTCGGCAGGGATGTCCTCGCCGAAGTCGGTCTTGTAAACATCGATGCCGGTCTGCAAGGCTGCGATCATGAGCGACTTGTACCAGGCCGCCGCCTCTGGGTGGGTGAGGTCGATGATGGCGACAGGCGCGTTCCACGAAGCCTCGCGGCTGGCGACTTGCGTGACATGGCCGGGGAGCGTGGACAAGGAAAGACCGTAATCGATCACATCGACCGAACCATCCGGCTTGCGGGCGAAATAGCCCCTGGCCGCGCCCTCGGCGTACAGATTGGATTCGACCGAGATGTAGGGGTGCTGCCAGACGCTCAGCTTCAGACCCAGCCGGTGCAAATCCTCGGCGAAGCGTTCGGGTTCGGGAAAGGCCTGGCGGTCCCACTCGAAATCGGCGTACTTGCGCCAGCGCATCCACCAGGGGTCGATGTGGATGACATCGCAAGGGATGTCGTCCTCAACGAGTCCGGCGACAAGACCCCGGATGGCGGCCTCATCCCGGTAGACGCCGCTGCCCGAAAGCCACAGCCCAAACGACCACTTGGGGGGAACAGGCGCCCGGCCGGTGAGGGCGGTGTAGCGTTCGAGGATGGCGGCGGGAGCGGAGCCGTGGAGGAGATAGAGGTCGAGATAGGGGCCTTCGATGGCGGCGGTGTAGGTCTCGCACGATTCTGTGCCCAGCTCGTAGGTGATGCGGCGGCCGGTGTTGAAGAAAAGGCCGTAGCCGCGCGTGCTGAGCAGCAGCGGTACATTCTTGTAGGCGCGCTCGCCGGCCGCGCCCAATGCGTCCGCCGTCCACGAGACCACCCGCTGCCCCACCTTGTCCAGCGGCCTGAACTTCTCGCCCAGGCCGAAGAGATGCTCGTCCGGCCAGAGGTGGAAGGACTCGGTCATCTCCTCGACCCGCCCCCCATCGCCCCGCCTGAACCCCAGGGGGCGGATGAAAAGCCGGTCGAGGCCATCGACATCGAAGGGGTTCTCACGGCAGAGCACCTGTCCCTGGCCGTTGCGAAAGGAAACACACCACGGCTCGCGCCCGATTTCAAGCGTCAGGATCGGCCCGCGCACCCTCAGCCCCTCGGCCGTCTCCTCCACCTCAAGTTCCACCCCCGGCCCTACCTCGCCCACCACCAGCGGCAAGGCCGGCAATTCACCGCCGTCGGGCAGGCAAGTGATGCGCCAGACCTGCGGCGATTCGGCGCTGAAGATGACCTCGATCCTGCTTCCGGCCGAGGTTTCGGCGGCGGCCGCCAGCCGGTGGCCGTGGACGCGCCAGTCTGCCAGCCGGGCGGCCCACTCGAAGCCAGGGATGGGGTGTAGAAGGGAGTGGGGCATAGGTCGAATGGGGGTCAGGGGTTAGGGCGTCGTCCGGCGCTGCTCCTACTCAAGCAGACCGTACACCTCATCCAGGTCGGTCTCCGGCCAGCCGTCATCGATCATGCCGTTGGTGACATCGACATGGATGAAAAGACCGCGATTGGTGGGGGCCGCGGCCCGGATCTTGCGCACATAGTCGGCCATGCCGTCGAAGCGGATGTCGCGATGCAGACCGACGCGACAGGCCAGCACGACCTTGCCGCCGAAACGCGCCGCCACCGCCGCAAACGGCGCTTCGCTGGCGCCGAACTCCAGCCCGCGCAGGTTGCGCACCCGCTCCAGGCTGGGGAACTGGTGCAGCCAGTTGCCGCAGGAGTGGATGTAGACGCCGCCGAAAGCGTCGGCCAGCTGGTTGAGGTAGGGGACAGAGAACTCGTCGTGGTCGCGAGCCGAGATCATCACGCATTCGTCGTTGCTGACCGAGACTCCCCAGCCGTCGGGCATCCACGGTTGGAAGAGAGCAGGGACGAAATCCTCGTCTGCCGCCGCCCGCTGCGCCCGCACGAGCGCGATCGTAAAGTCGGTGACCATTTGCAACAAGTGATGGACGGCTTCGGGGTGGGTGCGAAGGGCCAACAGGAAATTGTTGTGGCCCATGATCAGGGCGCTGCTATCGATCGGACCTTGGATGTCGGTCATGCGGATGGGGTAGGCGCCCGCCGTCTGCTGGCGGAAGAAACGGGTGTAGGCCAGGATGCGACCCAGTTCGCCGTCCGTGATCGCCGGCATCTTGAGGTCATAGATGGCCTCGGGGTCGTCGCCGATGGCCGGGCGCACGGCCGGGAAGTCGCGCTCCCACCACACCACCGGGCAGCCGAAGGCGGAAGGGATGCCGACGACGCCGAGGGTGGGGCACAGCGCCGGCGCGAAATCGCCCCGCAAGGCCAGTTGGCCCTGGATCTCGGCCAGCTGCGCCGCCAGAAACTTAGCCGGGTCGGTCAGGCGGTCGCGCACGGTGTCGGCGCCCTCGGTCGAGAACAGGGCCGAGCGCACCGGCTCGCCCCCGCGCAGGCGCGGGCCGGTGAAGCCGATCAAAAAGCCAGGCCGCTCGTTGTTCGCCAATTGCCATAGCCGCCGCAAGAAGGCCCGGCTGGCTTCGACCCGCTCGACCTCCGACCTCTGACCTCCGACCTCTGCTCTCTGACCGCTCATGCCGGCGTAGCTCCGTGCTCTTGGGCCATGCGCACCTGCATCTTCACCGGCGTATTCACCAGCAGCCACTGCTCGGTGCGGGCGGCGATCTCTTCCGGCGTCTCGGTAGAGCCGTAGGTCTGCAGCATCACCGGCGTCCACTTCTTGCCCCAACGGATATGATAATTCTCATCGCTCCAGTCGTAGCTGATGGCGGCGGCGGCTACATCGTCGTGGATGTCCTCGAAATGCTCGATGTTGCGCCGCTTTTCCGGCATGCCGTTGGGTTCGATCACGGTGGTGAGCAGGGCGTATTGATCCACCGCCGGCAGGGTCATCATCACATTGTAGATCTGCACCACCTGCCAGATGTCTTTCACTTCATACCCCAATTGTCTGATCACAAGCTGGCCCAACTGGCTGTGGCGCACCTCATCCCATAGATGGCGGGCGGTGTTGTACTGGAATTCCCACGGCATCTCCGGCGTCAGCCACAGGATCGAACCCAGGGTCTCGGCGGCGGTCATCTCGTTCAGGTAGTGGCGGAAACGCCACTCACGATGGGCGTCCGGCTGCGTCGCCCGGTCGGGTTCGATGTCGGTTTCGGGGTCGAAGACCGGCCAGCCCGGCTGGCGCTGGCATTCTTTCCAGGGCAAAAGCAGGGGGTGGCCCGCCGGTCGTTCGGGGACAGCAACGGCCGCCTCGGAGCCATCGGTGCCGCCAGCGGCAGCAAAGAGGACGGCGATATAGTCCTGCCAGCCGCTGGGCTGGTAGCACGACGCCAACTGCGCCACCACTTGCTCAGCCCACGCCACCTGGCGCGCGTAGATCTCGATCAACTCGCCCAACACATTGACCGTGGGCCGGTCGAAGACGGGATAGGTGAGGGTGGGATGGAGGCGGTAGGTCTCCAACAGCGCCTTCTTGATCACCAGGTAGACGGTCGCCAGCAGCTCGTAGGTGTTGGCGGCGCAGTCCAACTCACCGGCCAGATGGCGCAAGGGTTCGGGGACGCCCTTTTCGGGATGGTGCGCCCGCATCTCGCGCAGGCGGACGCGCAGCCGCTCGCAGGCGTCGGCGTCCTCCCAGATGTGCAGCCCGATCTCGTTCTTGACCTCCCATTCCGGCGCGCCCGGCAGCCACCCGGCCAGCGTGCGCATGACGGATTGCTCGAGGAAGGCGTAGCGTTTCAGGCGTTCGACGTTTTGGGTGAGTGTAAGGTTTTTGTCGGTCATTTCAGTTCCTCACAGAGGTAAGCCGGCAGGCAATCAGACCCTAGAGGTCTTAGCGACCATTAGGGTCTGCTTGCGCGTACTCCACCGCCGCCTCCATCATCGCATTGATATTCTCGATCGGCGAGCCGGGGGCGATGTTGTTGCCATCCTGAATGATCAGGCCGCCGTAGGGGGCCAGCTTCTCCAGCACGCGGCGCGTCTCGGCCCTCACCTGCTCGGGCGCGCCGTCGGCGATGGTCAACGGGCTGACGTTGCCCAACAGAACCACCCGCCCGCCCATCACCTGGCCGATCAGGTCTAGATCGACCTTCCAGCCAAAACCCTGCAGCTCGTTGATCTGCAGGTCGTCGGCAAAGATGCGCAGCAGGTGGTTGGTCTGGCCGCACATGTGCAAGCTGAGCCAGCCGTCGAAATGGAAGCGCAACCGTTTCTCGTAGGGCAGGACGAGGTCGCGATAGACCTGGGCCGACAGTCCGGCGGCCAAGTCATCGGTCCAGGCGAAGTTGCGATGCGGGATGTCCATCTCGGCCCAGCAGAAATCCAGCCAGGCGATGATCTTGCCGGTGACGATGTCCAGCAGCTCGTGCATGAACTGGGGCCGCTCCAGGGTGGCGGCGAAGGCCTCGGTCTGGTCCATGAGGTCGCCGGCGACGCCAAAGGGGCCGTGAGAGGTGTGCGTCAGGGCAGGGTTGGCGCCAGGATAGAAAACGGGGCCGCCCTGGAAGCGTACGGGGTATTTTTCGGCCACGGCCATCATCGCCCGGCGAAACTCGA
The DNA here is from genome assembly GCA_964460135.1 of uncultured Caldilineales bacterium. Taxonomy (GTDB): domain Bacteria; phylum Chloroflexota; class Anaerolineae; order J102; family J102; genus SSF26. Next base: position 8,064 of record CAYWPZ010000137.1, read on the forward strand.
CCTGCCGGCCGTTCAGTCCATTCTCCACCACGTCGATCCGCTCCAGGCGGCGCAGGTCGGCGTCGGTCTTCACCCAGCCGGCCTTGACCCAGGGGATGTCGGCGTCGGGGAAGAAGATTTCGCAGCCCAAGGCCGAAGCCTCGGTCGTGTTCTGGAAATCGGTCCAGCCGCCCACCCAGGCGCCGGTGGTGCTGTACTGGTCGGTCTTGATGTGCTCGAACAGCCACTTCTGGCCCATGATCTGGGCGTAGAGCATCGTCTCCGGGTCGGCGTAGTAGTCGCGGAAGCGCACACCGATCTGCGGCAAGAGGAAGCGGTAGTTGATCGCCGGCCACACTGGCACGCGATCGGTTGCTTCGAAGCGCTTGGTTTGGGCCACGCGCTGCTCGCGGGCGGCGATCTCCTCGATGGAAACCTGGATCTCGATGACTTTGGGCATGCTTCTACTTGACGGCGCCGCGGGTGAGGCCGGCGATGATCAGCCGCTGAAAGAGCAGCACCAGCAGCAGCACCGGGATGATCATCGTCACCGAGAGGGCGCTCATCAAGTCCCAGGGCCGGCCGGCGCCCATGCTGGGGTCCACGGCCAACTCCACCAGCCCAACGCTCAGGGTTTTGGTGCTGCGGTTAGTGGCGAAGACCAGCGGATACAGCAACTCGTTCCAGGCGATGATGAAGTTGATGATCAGCATCGTCGCCAGGGCCGGGCGAATGACCGGGATGACGACGTGGCGCAGCACCTGGAACAAATTGGCGCCATCGATCACCGCCGCTTCTTCGATCTCGGCCGGGATCTGCTGGATGAACGGCGCCATGATCCAAACCGTGAAGGGCACGATCAGGCTGGACATGAGCATGATCATCGCCCCGCGGTCGTTGACCAGCTCGAGCCACTTGAGCATCTCGAACAGGGGCACGATGGTGCCGATCTGCGGCACGGCGATGGAGACGATGAAGATCATGAAGACGATGTTGCTGCCGGGGAACTTGATCCGGGCCAGGGCATAGGAAGCCAGGAACGAGAGCGCCACCGAAACGAAGCTGGAGCCGAGGGCAAAGATCAGCGAATTGGTCAGATAACGATAAAAGGGAATGGCCCCAACCATGTTGATGTAGTTCTCGAACGTGATCTGCTGCGGCAGATAACGGGGCGGGATCGAGAACATCAGGAACTTGGGCGTGATCGAGGACAGGAAGATCCAATAGAAAGGAAGCAGAACAACAAAAAGAAAGATGGCGACGAGCAGATAGACCAGGCCGCGGTCGAGCCAACGTTGCCAGGGAAGAGGCTGCCGTGGTTGCGGCAGCAGAACAACCGTGTTTCGGGACATGGGGCGCCTCAATAATTGATTTCCACGCGACGGTAGAGGAGAAGCCCCAAGCCGCCCATGACAAAGACGACGACGAACAAGATCATACTGATGGCCGAGGCATAGCCAAAGTTGAGACCGCCAAACGCTGCCTGGTAGATGCTGTAGGCCAGCACCGAGGTGGCGAAACCCGGTCCGCCGCCCGTCATCGTGTAGATCAGGTCGAAGGAGGCCAGCTGCCAGATCAGCATGAATAGGCCCATGGTCGTGGCCTGCGGCAGGATGAGAGGTAGGGTGATCGACCTGAACACACGCGGCCGGCTGGCCCCATCCACCCGCGCCGCCTCGTACAATTCGCTCGGCACGCCCTGCAAGGCCGCCAGAAAAACCAGCGCCAGGAAAGGCGTGCTCTTCCAAACATTGGTGCCGATCACGGCCACCTTCGCCCCCCAATAGTTGCTCAGCCAGCCAAAACGGATGCCAGAGACCCGGTATACCAGGTCGGTGATAAGACCGTAATCCTTGTTATACAGCCAACTGAAACCGATCGCCGTCACCACCATGGGGATGGCCCACGGAATGAGGTTGATCGCCCGCACCACCCCCCGCCCCCGGAAGCTGCTGTTCAGGAGCGAGGCCACAGCAATGCCCAGGACCAACTGCAGCAGGGTAGACAGCACCACAAAGACGATGGTGAAGGTGATGGTGCTGCGCACCCCCACATCCTGGCTGATGCGCACGAAATTCTGTAGGCCGACGAACTTGAAGGGAGGAAAGGCCGGGTTGTAGTTCGTCAGGCTCAGACGAAAGCTATCGAAAAACGGATAAAGGGTGGTGAACAAACGCAGGCCCAGCGCCGGCAAAAGCAGCAGCGCCGCAGTCAGGTAGCGCCGCCGGGCCAGGGCCGAGCGACGGCGGGGAGCGGCAGGGGCCGCTTGCAGGTCAGGTGGCGCCACGATGAGCTTTCCTTGACGGTGAAAGGTCCCCGCCCCTGAGACCGACCAGGGGCGGGGAGACGAGTTGACGCCGATAGCGTTGCCAAAGAGGGCCGTCTAGCCCAGCGCGGCAATGCGTTCCTTGCCGGTCTTCATGGCCTCGGCCAGCGAGAGCTGCTTGGTCAGGTAGAGCTGGGCCACGTCGTCGACCACCACCTCAGCGTCCGACTGCTTGGGGTTGTAGGGCCGCGGCACCAGGGCATTGGCGTCGGCGTACATGCCCATATAGACCGGCAGACCATCTTTCATCACATCGAGGATGGACTTGCGCGGCATGACGAACCAGCTCTGACCCTGAGCCAGGATGGGCGCATTCTTGTTGTTGGTGACCCAGGCGATCAGGTCCTTGGCCGCATCCAGGTTGGGCGCGTTGGTGGGCACGCTGAAGCCCCACCCGCCCCACCAGCTCTTGGGGCCGGCCGGCCCGGCCGGCGGTAGGGTGATCTCGGCCCGGCCGTCTTTGTACCACTCTTTGTTGTCGCGCACCACGCTGTAGAAATAGGGCCATTGGCGCATCATCGCCACCCGGTCCTTCATGTACAGGTCGTTCTGCTGGGTGTAGTCCTGGTTGAGGACCGTCTCCTCCATGATCTTGTGGGTGTGGATCAGGTCATAGCAGAACTGGAAGGCCGTGGCGACGTTGTCATCGAAGGAGAAGACTTCGCTGCCCGCCTGCGCCGAGAGATAGGCCATGTAGACAAAGGTCAGGGCGGGTTTCTTCATGCCCTCGGTCGTTCCCCACACCCCGTCCTTGCTGAACTCCTTGCCCACCTGCACGAACTCGTCCCAGGTTGTCGGCGCCTTCAGATTCTTCTCGTCGAACCAGTCCTTGCGATGCCAGAAATAGCCAACCGCAAATTCGTGCGGGACGCGATAGCGCTTGCCCTCGAAGCTGTGGAAAGGATCCTGGTCGACGGGCGGCAGGAAGCTTTCGGGGAAGTCCTGCCAGGTTTCGGCCGGGATGACATCGTCCAGCGGCAGCACCCAGCCGGCGCGGGAAAAGGCGGGGCCGGAGACATCATCGATGCTGAGCACATCCACGGGGCTGGTGCCAGATTGAAAGGCCGGGGCGTACTTGGTCATCATCTCCTGGCCGGTGGTGGGACCGCTCTCCAACACGACCTTCATCCCCGTCTTCTGCTCCCACTCGGCCAGAACGGGCTTCAGCGCGTCGTGGGCGAACTCCTGGATGGCCAGGGTGAGGGTCTTGGAGGCCGGGGCAATGGTGGCCGGGACGGCCGTGGCGGCGGGCGCAGTGGTGGCCGGGGCCGCCGGCGCGCAACCGGCAAACAGGCTGCCGGCAGATACGGCAGCCGCAGCCGCCCCCGCCACCCTCAGAAACTCGCGTCGGGTGATCTTCTTGTCAGACATTTTCTCCTCCTCGTCGAGGAATGGTGAAAAAAAGAAAAACGAAAGAATCGAGAAACAACAAATCGTGGTATCGTTTTCTACGTCACCTCCTTGACCAAAAAAAACAAAACCGCTCAGCCAACAGCAACTGTCATCCTTGCCGGGTCTCCTCGCTACAAACGGATGAAAAAGTTGTAAGCATCATAACATTGGCTTTCGGGCATGTCAACGACCATGACTGACCGGAAATGACCGTTTCGCCGTGGCCGATCTCCCAAATGCGATCTCGCGGCGTCAACTGCGCGCCTCCTCTGATCCCCAACAACGACGGCGACAGATTGCCCCCCGCCCCCCCGCCACAAGGCCCCGCCTCCATCATGATTTCTCGGCCCGGCTTGTGTCCATTCGCACGCTTGACAATAGAACAAATGTTCCATACACTCTCACCCGAACGTTGCCTCCTGCCCCCCACAGGCACTCTGACAGCGTGACGGTCGGCGATGTCATCGAAAAAGGAACGCCAGCTCCGGCTGGAACGCACGATTGCACTTCTTCAGCACAAGTGGGGCCAGGATGCCGTCCGGCAAGGGATGGCAATCGCCCGGCCCATCCCCCATCTTGCCACCGGTTTCCCGGCCCTGGACGCCGCCCTCGGCATCGGCGGCATCCCCCAGGGACGGCTCACCGTCTTGGAGGGCGCACCCACTTCGGGCAAAGTCACCCTGGCCGCCCTCATCCTGGCCAATGCCCAGAAAAAACTCCGCCGCCCCGTCGCCTACATCGATCTCGCCCACACCTGCGACGCCGACTACCTGGAGCGCTGTGGTCTGCGCCTGCCCGATCTCCTGGTGGCGCGCCCCCAGGATGGTCGCCAGGCATTGGCGTTGACCCAAGCTCTGCTGGCGAGGGCCGAACTGGGGGCGATCCTGTTCGACCATTGGACAGCCCTGGGGGATGACGCCGACCTCCCCAACCAGGCGGCGGCGCTGCTGGCCCACCAGTCCGGTCATGGCCCCACCCTGCTGGTGCTGGACGAACCGGCAAGCCGGCGGGGGCAACGGCCCGAGGGTGGGCGACAGGTTTTGCGGGAACGGGCCTTTGTCCGGCTGAGCCTGAGGCGCGAGCAATGGTTCTACGACGGGCCGGACATTCGCGGCT
>CAYWPZ010000138.1:0-7028 GCA_964460135.1 uncultured Caldilineales bacterium
CGTCCCCGGCAAAGGCACGATGGTGGCCATGAGCCATCGCCTCACCAACACCGTGCTCAACCGCTGCAAGAAACCATCCGACGGCGATATTATCGTCCCCGTCCACACGGTGGCCGTGATCGGCACCACCGACGAACGCGTGACCGACCCCGAGAACCTGCGCATCGAGCCGTGGGAAGTGCAACTCATGCTCGCCGAAGGCGAGCGCCTGATCCCTGGCATCAGCCAGGCGCGGGTGGTGCGAGCCTGGGCCGGTGTGCGCCCTCTGTATCAGGAAGACTACGCCGGCGCCAGCCGCGAGGCCACGCGGCAGTTCGCCCTGCTGGATCACAAAGCCCGTCACAATGTCGCCGGTTTCCTCACCATCACCGGCGGCAAATGGACGACCTTCCGGCTGATGGCCGAGAAGACGGTGGACAAAGCCTGCGAACAGTTGGGAACGCGCCAGCCTTGTGTGACGGCTCAGGCCACCGTGCCCGGCGTCGAACAAGGGCACTATTGGCTCGGCCATCGTCTGCACGAGATCGAGGACGAGCACTTGCAGGGCCAGCTGGTGTGCGAATGCGAGCTGGTCACCCGCCCCATGCTGGAATCGGCGGCCCGCAACAACCCCACCCTCACGCTCGACGATTTGCGCCGCGATGTGCGGCTGGGGATGGGGCCATGCCAGGGCGGATGGTGCACCTATCGGGCGGTGGGCATCATCCACGAGCTGGGCCAGGCTGGGGCGTGGTCGGGCGAGGCGGGCGAGCAGACCGGCGAGGCCGCCAACTGGGATGTAGCCTATGTGCAATCGCCCAAGCGACAGACCGGGCCGCAGCCTGATGGCCGGCCGGCTGCCGGCGCCCTCCCGGTGCTGTTCAACCCCAACCTGCTGCTGCGCGACTTCTTGCAAGAGCGCTGGAAGGGCGTCACGCCCATCCTCTGGGGCCAGCAACTCAAGCAGGAGCGGTTGGATGAGATGATCTATCTGAGTCTGCTCAACGTCGATCACCTGCCTGAAGCCGACCTGGCCAGCCCCCTGACCGAGTTCTACCACTACGATACCACCCCCAACGACAAATTGGAGGCGCCAAAATGAACGACGTCCTCGTCATTGGCGCCGGTCTCAGCGGCCTGGTGACTGCTCACACCGCCGCTCGGGCTGGTTTGCGCGCCAAAGTGATCGCCAAGGGTCTCGGCTCGCTGCACTGGGGCGCAGGCACGATCGACCTTTTCGGCTATGCGCCGTCGGATCACGACCATCCCCTCGCCCGCCCACTCGACTTCATCGCCGGCTGGCTGGCCGAAAACCAGCCTCAGCACCCCTATTCGCTGCTGGGCGTGGGACAGGTGCAGGCGGCGCTGGATAGCTTTGCCGCCCTGACTGCGGACCTTGGCCTGCCCTATGCCGGCGCGCAGACGCCCGGCGACAACCTCCTTCTACCCACCGCCGTCGGCGCGGCCCGGCCCACCTTCCTGGCTCCGCCGTCCCAACTGGCCGGCGACCTGCGCCGCCGCGAGCCGATGCTGATCGTCGGCTTCAGCGGCCTGCGCGATTTCTACCCCCACCTGGTGGCTGAAAACCTGAGCAAAGCCGGGCAACGGGCGCGCGCGGCCCTGCTGCCGTTCGAGCTGCTGACCGAGCGCAAAGACAGCAACACCGTCCAGCAGGCGCAGGGGATGGACGACTCGGCCCGCCGCGGCAAACTGGCGGCGGCGCTGAAAAGGCTGGTGCAGCCGGGCGAGCGCGTGGGCCTGCCGCCCATCCTTGGCCTGGATGCCCACATGACAGCCTGGGCCGATGTGCAGCAACAGATCGGCGCGCCCGTGTTCGAGATCCCAACCCTGCCGCCCAGTGTGCCGGGGATGCGGCTCTATGTGGCCCTGCGCGACAGGCTGCGGCAGTTGGGTGTGCGGGTCGAGATTGGCCTCGAAGCCAGGGGCGCCGTCACCCGCGACGCCCATATCGAGTGGATAGAGACCGCGACCAGCTCGCGCCCGCTCAAACATCCGGCCCGGCAGTTCGTGCTGGCCACGGGCGGGATCATGGGCGGCGGTTTCGACAGCAACCACAGCGGCCGGGTGTGGGAGGTGGTCTTCGATTTGCCCCTCACCACGCCGCAGCAGCGCAGCAAATGGTTCCGGCCGGCCTTCATCAACCCCGACGGCCATCCTGTCTACACCGGCGGGGTGCTGACCGACGCCCGGATGCAGCCTCGGGACGGGGCGGGCCAACTGGTTTACGACAACCTGTGGGTCGTGGGCGACCTGCTCGCCAACGACAACCCCATCTTGCAGCGCAGTATAGAAGGCGCCGCCGTGGCCACGGGCTATGCGGCCGGCCTGAGTATTGCACAGCAGAGCAAGAACTGATTACGGACTGAGGAAGCCTTTATGCACACAACAAGCTGGGAATCGGTAGGCCCTACCCTGGACGAATGCATCAAATGCAATATCTGCACCAGCTACTGCCCGGTGGCGGCTGTCACCGACCTGTTCCCCGGCCCCAAATACGTCGGCCCCCAGGCCCAACGCTTTCGTGAGAACGGCCAGCCCCATTCGCCCGACCATTCGGTGGACTATTGCTCCGGCTGTCGCGTCTGCAACGAAGTCTGCCCGGCAGGTGTGCGCATCGCCGAGATCAACACCCGCGCCCGCGCTGCCCTCGCCGCCGAGCACGGTATCCCCTTGCGCAACCGGCTGCTGGGGCGCAGCGACATCCTGGGGCGGATGGGCATGATCGCCCCCGGCCTGGCCAACTTTGCCATGAACAACGGCCTGGCGCGGACGATGGCCGAGAAAGTGATGGGCATCTCTAGCAAGGCGCAGATGCCACGCTGGAGCCGTGAAGGCACATTCGGCGCCTGGTTGGAACGCACAGCCGGGCAGCGCCTGAAAGCGGACAAGAAGGTGGTCTATTTCCACGGCTGCTCGACCCAATATTACGAGCCGTTCGTGGGCAAAGCGGCGGTTGCGGTGTTCGAGCACCACGGCTACGAGGTCATCGTCCCGCCCCAGAACTGCTGCGGCCTGCCGTTGTTGAACAACGCCGACTTCCCGACCGCCGAGAAATACCATCAGGGCAACCTGGAAAAGCTGGCGCCGCTGGCCCAACAAGGCCATGTCATCGTCGGCACCAGCACCAGTTGCACCCTGACCCTGAAAGAAGAAGCGCCTGACATGCTCGACATCCACACCCAGCCCGCGCACGACCTGAAGATGGCGGTGTGGGACATGTTCGAGTGGCTGCGCGACCTGCACGACCAGGGCAACCTGCGCACCGACTTCCGGCGGCTGGACATGGTGCTGCCCTATCACGCGCCCTGCCAATATCGCGCCCACCACCTCGGCTCGCCGGTGATGGACATCCTCGCGCTGATCCCCGGCCTGGATCTGCGCGAGAGTTGCGCTCGCTGCTGCGGCGGCGCCGGCACCTATGTCTACAAAAAAGAAAAGTACCAGATTGCCATGGACGTGGGCGAAGAATTGTTCCGCTTCGTGCGCGAGCAGGGCGATGCTGTGCAGATGACGGCCTGCACCTCCGAGACCTGTCGCTGGCAGATCGAGGCCGGCACCGGCCTGCCCTGCCGCCACCCGATCGAGGTGCTGGCCGCAGCCTATGGGCTGTATGACTTGGAGAAGCGAAAGTTGACCGGCGTTTAGAACCCGTCGCGTGACGTAGCGCGTCGCTCGTGGGCGCTCTTCTCGAACCTGAAGTTTACACATGGCGCTGGACCCGTGGGAGGCGCGCTGGGCGCCCTACGACGAAGCCACCTATGCCGCCGTGCTGGCTGCCATCCTCCCCACCGATGTCGTTTTGGAGATCGGGGCCGGGGATCTGCGGCTGGCGCGGCGCCTGGCTGCCCAAGCCCGGCGCGTTTTTGCCTGGGAGATGCAGCCGGATGTTCTCGCCCGCGCCCCCTCCTCGCTCCCGCCCAACCTGCTCGCCCGCTGCGCCGACGCCCGCACCGAACCGATCCCGCCCGGCGTGACGGCGGCCGTGCTGCTGATGCGGCATTGCACGCACTATGCCCTCTATGTCAGCAAACTACGCGCCGCCGGTTGCCAGCGTCTGATCACCAACGCCCGCTGGCGGATGGGGGTGGAGGTCATCGATTTGGGGCCGGGCCTGGCGTTTGCGAGTGTGAAGGCAGGATGGTACGCTTGCCGCTGCTGCGGCGCCGCCGGCTTCGTTGGCTCCGACCCCGCCGCCATCTCTGAAGCCATTCTTGCTGTCGTCGCCGATGTCGAAGGCTGCCCGGCTTGCCAATCCCAGTCTTTGAAAACGCACTTCCGCGTTTGACTTGACGATGGACGACAGACGTTGTGTCATTGGGCGGCATTCTGTTGCTGCGACCAGCCAGCGAGGGATCTCCAAGTCAGAAGTTCATGCACAAGGGCGAGAACCGCCATCGTCCATCGTCTATAATCTATCGTCGTCAGTCAGATCCAGCGCCACAGCCAACGCCCCTTCCACTGCTTTTAGCTTCTCAACTCCCAGACAGACCACGAACCGGGTCAGCGCCGTCTTCGGCAGGGTCGCCAACGCCTCGCAGTGAATAGCGCCCTCGCCCGGCAGCCCATCCGCCGCCCCAACGGCCACCTGTGTCGCCAGCCCGTCATAGCTGCTGAAGATCGGCGCGCAGATGACCATTGCCAGGTCCGAATCCAGCGCCAACTGCCGGCCGAGGACGACGAACAGCTGCCCGCGCCTCGGCCCGCCGGCCATCGGCTCGACCAGATAGACATCGCCGCGCCTCATCCCGCCCCCTGCCGCCCCAGCGCCTCGGCCACTTCCCGGTTGATGCCTGCGGCCCGGCGGGCGAGAATCTCCCGGTCGCGCGCCTCCTGCTCCTCGCGTTCGACCCGGCGAATGGCGGCCCAGACCGCGCTTTCGATGTACTCCGAGCGGTTTTTGCCTTCCTGCTCGGCCCGCTCGTCGATGGCAATCAGCAGGGTTTCGGACAACGTGATCGATGTCTTGATTTTCATCCTACCATCCTACTACCATTCGTCCTATCTTGTCAACTCGCGCAGTGATCACGAATGACACGAATGGACGAATAGCACAAATAGTTTCAATACGCAACAGGAGCTTCGCTATGTCCCTCCAAAACAAGACCATCGCCTTCCTCGTCGGCCCCGGCTTCGAGGACCTGGAATTCTGGGTCGTCTATATGCGCCTGGTCGAGGAGGGGGCGCGGGTCGTCACCGTCGGCCTGAAAGCGGGCGAGGTATACCCCTCCAAGAGCGGCGGCCTGACGGCAAAGGCTGATGTCGCCGCCTCTGAGGTCGACGCCGACCAGTTCGACGCCCTTATCATCCCTGGCGGCTGGGCGCCCGACAAGATCCGTCGCTACCCCGCCGTCACCGGGCTGGTGCGCGCCGTCCACCAGCAGGGCAAGATCATCGGCATGATCTGCCATGCCGGGCTGGTAGGCATCTCGGCCCGGATTGTGGCCGGCGGGCGGGCGACCGGTTCGCTGGGGATCAAGGACGACCTGGAAAACGCCGGCGCCACCTGGGTCGAAGCGCCCGCCTTCCGCGATGGCAACATCGTTTGGGGGCGGGTGGTCGAGGACATCCCCGCTTTCAACCGCGAGTTGGTGGCGGCGTTGGCAGGGCGGTAGGGAGACCGGGAGGCCGGGAGACCGGGTCTACAGGTTTACAGGTATACCGGTTTTACCGATTTACCCATTTACAGATTTCAGGTTCACAGTCATGGTCGGCATCGTTCTCGTTTCTCATAGCCACGAATTGGCGCAGGCAGCCAAAGCGCTGGCCGGGCAGCAGGTGCAAGGCCGGGCGGCCATCGCCGCGGTCGGCGGCACCGGCGACCCCGATTTTCCCTTCGGCACCGATGCCATGGCCATCCTCGAGGCCATCCAATCGGTGTACGATGATGATGGCGTGCTGGTGCTGATGGACTTAGGCAGCGCCATCCTCAGCGCCGAGACCGCCCTGGAGTTCCTGCCGCCGGAGCAGGCGGCGCGGGTGCGGCTCAGCGCCGGGCCGTTCATCGAGGGCGCGATGGCTGCATCGGTGCAGGCGTCCATCGGCGCCGATCTGGAGGCGGTAGACCGCGAGGCGGCCGAGGCGATGGCGCCGAAGCGGGAGGCGCTGGGCGGGGGGGAGGGAGCGGAGGGAGGAGATCGGAGATTGGAGATTGGAGGGGAGAGAATCACCGGCGGGCAGATGGCGGCGAGGGTCGAGTTGAGCAATCCGGCCGGGCTGCATTTTCGGCCGGCGGTGCAATTCGTCCAGTTGGCGGCTTCCTTTCCCTGTGCCGTCAGCGTTCGCAACCTGAGCACGGGTGGGGGGGCGGCCGACGGCAAGCGTTTCAATCAGGTGCTGGCGTTAGGAGCCGAGCAGGGGCACGCGATCGAGGTGGCCGTGTCTGGGCCGGAGGCCGAGGCGGCGCTGGCGGCGTTGGTCGATCTGGTCAAGGCAGGTTTTGGCGAGGCCGAAGCGCGGCCCTCGGCTCCACCTGCGACTGTGGAGACTGCCGCCGGGTCGGGTCGGGCCATTCTGCGCGGGCTTGCCGGCTCGCCGGGGCTGGCTGTGGGTCGGGCCGTCTGGCTGGCGGAGACCGCCGCGGCGGGGGCGGGACAGTATCCGGCGATAGGCGCCGATCCTGGGGGCGAGTGGGCGCGCTTCGCAGCCGCCAGCGAGCAGGCTCAGGCGGAGTTGGCCGAGCTGGCAGCGCGGATGGGGCGCGAGCTGGGCGAGGCGCAAGCCCGCATCTTCCAGGCCCATGCCCTGGCCCTGGCTGACCCCGATCTTCAGGCTGCCATCGGCGCCGCCATTTTCGAGCGATCTGCCAGCGCCGAAGCGGCTGTGTTTGCAGCGACCGAAGCCGCCGCCCGCAGCTACGAGGCCATGACCGGCGCGCGCTTTCAGGAGCGGGCCGCCGACCTGCGTGATGTGGGGGCGCGCACGCTCCGCCTGCTGACCGGGGCCGCAGAGACGCGGCTCGACCTGCCCGACGATGCCATCTTGCTGGCCTCTGACCTGACCCCCTCGCAGACGGCCACGCTCGACCGGAG